>JBMFWV010000004.1:0-78572 GCA_049964915.1 Rhizomicrobium sp. | reverse complement strand
GTTTGAGTTTGATGAGGTGTTTTCCGAGTAATGCTTGGGATTCTTGCCGCATTCTGAAACTCAGTCACGATTGTAGAGATTATGAGCCTGCTATTCGAAGAACTGGACTATCGACCGACACCGATCGGCGCGCTGAGCCTGCGACGCCGACGCGAACTGATGCTGGGCGTCGATGTCTTTGAAATCAAGCTCGGCGATGAGTTTCTGATGTCGAGCCTGTTTACGGCGTCCGAGATCGCTCTGGCCCGTCTCGGGCTGGCCGCGGCGCGGGGCGAGGGTCTAGATATTGTGGTGGGTGGCCTCGGGCTCGGCTACACCGCCCAGGCCGTTCTGGAGGACGAGCGGGTCCGCTCGCTCGTCGTCGTGGAGATGCTGGATGCGGTGATCGACTGGCACCGCAACGGGCTATTGCCCCTTGGCCCTCGACTGACGGGCGATCCGCGCTGCCGGCTCATTCAGGCCGACTTCTTTGCGGCGACCGACAGCGAAACTGGGTTCGATCCCGACGCGCCCGGGCGCGACTTCGATGCCATTCTGGTCGACATTGATCATTCGCCCGATGCCTTGCTCGATGAGCGCAGCACGGGCTTCTACCGAACGGAAGGTCTCCAGTCTCTCGCCGCTCACCTGAAGCCAGGCGGCGTGTTCGGGCTGTGGTCGAATGACAAGCCCGATGCGCACTTCACCGAGCGGCTGTCGGGCATATTCGCCGAGGCATGGGCGGAACCGGTCACCTTTCACAATCCGCTGCAGAACTGCCCGTTCACACAGACGGTTTATCTCGCCCGCACTGCCATCACGCCAAACGAGGTGGCATGACAGCGGGCATCCTTGCAAAAGAAACCCACGTTGCGTCTGCGGCCGTTGATACCTGTCCGGTATGCCGCGCGCCTGGATCACTGCCGTTCCTGTCGGTCGACGGGCGACGCTACGGGCGTTGCGAGACTTGCGCGGCCCGGTTTCTCGACCCATGCCAACTTCCATCACGGGATGCGGAATACGCCCATTACCTGCATCACGAGAACCACCCGGACGATCCCGGCTATCGCCGGTTCCTGTCGAAGCTCGCGGTCCCGCTGCTCAGGCGGCTGCCGTCGGCCTCTCGAGGGCTGGACTATGGCTGCGGCCCTGGCCCGGCGCTGGCGGTCATGCTGCGTGAGGCCGGCCACGAGATGGCGCTCTACGATCCCTTCTTTCACCCCAATCAGGAGCCGCTGGAAGAGATCTACGACTTCGTTACCTGCACGGAGGCGGCAGAGCATTTCCACCGGCCGGCGGACGAATTCGGAAGGCTCATGGCGCTTGTACGCCCGGGCGGCTGGCTCGCGATCATGACCTGCTTCCAGACCGACGATGCCCGGTTTCAGGATTGGCACTATCGGAAGGACCCGACCCACGTCGTCTTCTATCGCGAGGAGACGTTGCGGCATCTGGCCGCCGCCCGCGGCTGGCATTGCGAGGTGCCGGTCAAGGACGTGGCGCTGATGCAGAGGCCTTCGGATCGCGGGGGCATGAAATGACGACCTGGCTGCACGAACAGCGCCTGACTGATGCGCGCGAGGTCGTGCGGCAATGCGGCGCGCGCACCGTGCTCGATCTCGGCTGCGGCGACGGGGATCTGCTTGTCCGTCTGGCGACCGAGCCGCAGATCAAGCGGCTCGTCGGCGTCGATGTTTGTCGTAAATCTCTCGAACGCTTGCGCGCGCGGCTGGAAACCTTGGACGGCATGGAGGCGGCAGAGGTCGAGCTCGTACACGGCTCGATGATTGAGGGCGGGGCCGCTTTCGCAGGCTTCGACTGCGCCGTCCTGATCGAGACGATCGAACACGTCGACCCGGACCGGCTGTCGGCGCTGGAGCGGGCAGTCTTTGCCGACATGCGGCCGGCGACTATCGTCATCACGACGCCAAATGCGGAGTTCAATCCGCTGCTCAACGTTCCGTCCCATCGGTTTCGGCATCCCGACCACCGCTTCGAATGGGACCGGGCGAGGTTCCAACGATGGGCTCGTGGCGTTGCCGGCCGCAATGACTATCTGGTCGCCTGTCGCGATATTGCGGGTCATCACCCGACGCTGGGCGGCGCAAGCCAGATGGCGGTGTTCACAGCGGCCGAGGATCATCCAGACCGGGTCGCCGCATGAAAATGACCAGAGCAGAAGCATAGAGACCAATGATGACAACTACCGAGCGCGAAGAATTAACTCGCCTGGAAGCCTGCCAGAAGAGCATTGAGGACAACTTGCGGGCAGTCAGCTCGCGTTTGAACGACTATGCGAGGGAAATTCAGGAGACCAAGGAGCATATGTGGGAGGCGCGGCGTGACCTCGACCACATCGACAAGGTCGCCCTGCGTCAGGTGATCGAGCAGAAGACCCGGTCGGCGGACGTACTGCGTGAACAGCACCAGAAGCTACTGAAGCTGCAGAAATCCCCCTATTTCGGCCGGTTCGACTTTGCGCGTGAAGGAAACGGCAATGCCAGCGCTGAGTCGATCTATGTCGGTGTCCATGATTGCCGTGACGACGCTCTGGGCAAGACGCTCGTCTATGACTGGCGCGCGCCGATTTCATCGATGTTCTACGACTACGAGATCGGTCCAGCGCGGTATCAGGCGCCGTCCGGTGAGATCATTGGCCGGCTGGAGCTGAAGCGGCAATTCCGCATCCGCGACGGACGCATGGAGTTCATGCTAGAATCGGGCGTCAACATCGTGGACGATGTGCTGCAGCAGGAATTGAGCCGCGCGTCCGACGAGGGCATGAAGAACATCGTCGCGACGATCCAGCGCGATCAGAATGCCATCATCCGAGACGCCGAAGCGCACACCCTCATCATCCAGGGCGTCGCCGGTTCGGGCAAGACCTCGATCGCCCTGCATCGGATCGCCTTTTTGCTCTATCGCTTCAAGGACACGCTGAGCTCGAAGGACATCCTGATCATCTCGCCCAACCGCGTGTTTGCCGACTATATCGGCAACGTCCTGCCTGAACTCGGCGAGGAGCAGGTCGGCGAGATCGGGATGGAAACGCTGGCCGACGAGTTGCTCGACGGAAAGGTCCGGTTCCAGACGTTCTTCGAGCAGACGGCACTGCTGCTTGAGAAGAACGACGAGGCGCTGAAGGGGCGCATTGCGGCCAAGTCGACGCTTGAGTTCCTGAAACAGATCGACGCCTATGTCGATCATCTGGAGGCGGGTTCGTTCAACGCTGCCGAATGGCGCGCAGGCTTGGCCATCGTACCCGCTTGGCACTTCGATGAGGCCTGGCAGAAATATCGAGGCCTCCCAGTCAAGGAGAGGATCGCCGAGGTGATCGCCATGACCGAGTATCAGTTTTTCTTCCACTATAAGCGCGAGCTCCGGCCCGAGGAGCGGCGCAACCTGCGCGAAGCAGCTCGCGGCATGATGCGGCGGACAACATTGCGGTCGGCTTACAAGGGGCTGTTCGACTGGATGGGACGCCCCGAGCTGTTCAAGCCGGTGGGCGGAAAGCTTGAATATGCCGACGTATTCCCGCTGATCCACCTCAAAATACGACTGGAAGGCGTCGACAACCCGCGCAAGGACGTGAAGCACCTGCTGATCGACGAAATGCAGGACTATACGTCCCTGCAATACGCGGTGCTTGGAAAGCTCTTTCCTTGTCGCAAGACCATTCTTGGCGACGCCACGCAGTCGGTGAATCCCTACAGCGCCACCAACGCGAAGCTGATTCAGGTGGTGCTGCGGGCCTCTGCGCCCGTGAAACTCACCAAGAGCTACCGCTCGACTTGGGAAATCATGCAGTTCGCGCTCGGAATTTCCCCCAATGACGAACTCATCGCCGTGGAGCGGCATGGGGAGCCGCCACAGGTCGTTGTCTGCCAACGGCAGGAAGATGTCGTGGCCAAAATCATTTCTGAAGTGGAGGCGTTCAAGGCATCCCTCCATCGCACCCTTGCGATCATTGCTAAGACGCAGCGGCAGGCGAGCGACCTGCATCGGCGTCTGACGCAGGCTGGAGTGGGGGCACGACTGCTCGATCCGGGCAGTACTGACTTCTCGACCGGCGTGCTCATCTGCACGGCATATCTTGCGAAGGGGCTGGAGTTCGACCGGGTCATCGTTCCGGATGCCAGCGCGCAGAACTACCGCACGGAGATGGATCGCAATCTCCTCTACGTCGCCTGCACCCGCGCCATGCACCGGCTGATGGTGATCGCCTTGAGCGAGTCTTCGCACCTGCTACCGCCGTCCCATGCGACGTGACGCCGCCTGGCTCGTGTGGGGTGATCATGAGCAGTCCTCCTTTCCCGCCGGCTCAAGCAAAATGACGTTTCGGCCGAAGGTCACCCCAGGTAGTTCGAACTTCTTAGAGACCGTTTGAGAATGGGATTGAACTAACCCGCTGACGCGGGATTTCGGGGGAGTTCTCCCGTCTGCAAGGATTGAGGTGTCGAAGCCCAACCTTACGGACAGGAGATACCGCGATGGCCGAGATGAGCCCTCTACGCCGGCGCATGATCGAAGACATGACGGTCCGCAATCTTTCGCCGGCGACGCAACGATCCTACATCCACGCGGTGGCGAAGTTTAGCCACTATTTCGGCCGTTCACCGGACCGGCTCGATCTGGAGGATGCTTCGAGCTCGTGAATCAGATTTGGACCTGATCCGCGGATCACCATACCGGCCAGCGGCTTCTGAAAACGCCGCAATCAAAGGCCTGACAGAAGACCGCACTCGATCACCTGCTCACCGGTTCAGAAACTTCTTGCCTCACGGGCGGCAACCACAGAAGATTTCCTTAATTGGTCTGTCATCGATGCCGGTGACTACGACTATGCGGCCGATGCCTGGGGATATAGCTACGGCATCGCTAGCGAATGGACTCAGGACTGGTGGACCTTGCGCCTTGGCTTGTTTGATCTTTCCCGCGTCCCCAACACGACCGCACTCGAACGCGGTTTCGGACAATTCGAACTGGTAGCCGAAGCCGAGGAGCGCCATTCCCTGTGGAGCGAACCCGGCAAGTTAAAGCTGTTGGGCTTTGTCAATCGCGGTCGGATGGGCTCTTATGACGATGCATTGCGCCTGGCACAGATTACGGACCAAACACCCGATACGGGCTTGGTGCGCCGATATGCGTCGAGGCCGGGCCTTGCGATCAATCTCGAACAGCAGATCACGAATAATCTAGGCGTCTTCGCCCGCGCGAGTTTCAATGACGGCAGCAAGGAGGCTTACGAATTCACGGAGATCAACCGCTCCTTCTCTGCGGGATTTTCGTTGAAGGGCGCGGACTGGGGTAGGCCCGGCGATACGATCGGAGTTGCGGGCATGGCGAATGCACTCTCTGCGGCCGCCCGGCGCTACTTCGCGGCGGGTGGAATGGGCATCTTGATCGGCGACGGGCGCCTACCGCGTTACGGAGCCGAGGGCATCTTCGAGGCGTATTACCGGATGCAGTTGAAAGATTGGCTGTCGGCGAGCGCCGACTATCAGTTCGTTGCCAACCCGGCCTATAGTCGCGTGCGAGGGCCAGTATCGATCTTCGGGCTGCGCGTTCATGCAGAGATGTGATCGGTTTGGAGGCCGAGAGGACTGTGATCCGACGCGATCTCCGTGATCTTCGGAAAGCGTGGCTTGTGCACCGGGTTCGCCTGGCGCTCTGGAAATGTGCCTGTCTCTTGCTTGTGTGCAGCGGCTTGCTATTGAAGCTGAAACTCATGGGACCCGTCGGCGCACAGCGCGTATGGCGATGGGCAGATTTGATCGCACATAACGCACCGCAGTTGACCGCGCGTCGATAGACGGACGGTGCCAGTTGCGCAAGGTGAAGTATAGAGGCGCGGCATATGAGGGTCCGGCCGCCCGATGCGGCTTTCGACTGCAAAGTGATATACGGTTCCCATAGTTAAATGGCATGGGCAATCTCGCCCGCGCCAAGCCAGATCATCCGAACGGCTACATAGAGAACGATGATCAAGCCGGCGTAACTGATCCAGGGATGCTTTTGCAAAAGTCCTGCGATCAGCGATGCCGCGAGCCCCATCAAGGCTATGGACAATAGAAGACCCGCGGCCAGAACCCAAATGTGATCCATCGCCGCGCCGGCGACGGCGAGAACATTATCAAGCGACATCGACAGGTCAGCCGCTATGATGCGGATGATCGCTTGCCGCATTGATGCATCCTGGTCAATTCCATCCACGGCCAGACCGTTTGAATGAGCTGCAAACGCTGAGTGGTTGCCCTCGGTCCCGACATCGCTTCCGGTCAAATCCCGGTAAAACTTCCAGGCAACCCAAAGAAGGAGTAGGCCGCCCGCAAACATAAGGCCGATAATATCAAGAATGCTCGAGGCCGCCGCCGCCAGCACGATCCGCAGCACCACCGACGCCGCCATGCCCCAGAATATGACAGGAGCGCGTTTGGCCTTCGGCACACGCGCCGCAGCAAGTCCAATGACCACGGCATTATCACCGGCCAGGACAATGTCGATCAAAACGACCTGAAGAAAAGCAGCAAGAGACGGATCAAAATAATCCAAAACAATAGTTCTCCGTAGGCGCGCCACCTTCAAATGGTTACCAGCTGCTTACCCCCCCTATTCTTTCGGGGCGTTTGCCCACAGATCACCACTACGCCGGCCTGGCACGTCTGAACGCACGTTGGCAATATCTTCCATATGGTACCGCACGTCGTGTTCCTCAACCTTTCGATGCCGGAATTTGTCCTTTGATAGAACCCGGGATCGGCGCTGGGAACGTTTTGGATGATGGCTTGGTGCACCGATTAACGCTTTCGCCAGCGGCCAATGATAGGATTGGGAAGTGCAATTCGAACAGTGCCCACTGCAATGATGGATGACAAGGATATGCCCGCAAGATCCGATTTGCGCGAAGCTTGGCGCAAGCGGGTATTGCTGAGCGGTAAGATTGCCTATGGCGACGGTGCATTCTCCTGTGGGTGTTCGATTCGTGACCTCTCCGCGTCGGGCGCGAGGATCGGCATCTCCGGTGCGACCGTCCTGCCGAAATATTTTTATCTAATCGACTTGCGGCAGGCCACCGCCTATGAGTGTGAAGTCATATGGCGTAACGCGACTCAGACCGGCGTGCGTTTCCGGGACGCTGTCGCGCTCTCGGACATTCTTGACCAAAATCTCGCATTCCTGAAGCGTCTTTACGTCGAAGCGTGTTTGCGGTGATGGCAGTCAGCTGGTCGACCGCCAGGCGAGGTGGACGAAATTGAGCCAGTATCTGGCTGATGCCAGGAACAACATCCCGAGGAAGCTTTGGGCGAGTTGATCGTACCGTGTAGCGATGGCGCGGTTTGTTTTCAGGTGTCCGAAGACGCGCGCGATGCAATTGCGCTCCGGATAGAAGTGCTTGTTGTGAGGGATTGGTGCCTTGCGGTTCGACTTCGACAGGATTCGGGTAAATCGGTCAGATCGTCATAGGCTTTGCAGCCCGCCGATTCGCTAGGCGTGACGTGGAAGGCGATGGCCCTGATGGACCGCTCACGAGGCGACGAACTACCGGCGATCGCGATCGATGACACACTTGGTTGCAAGCGGGCGATATCCGAGCCGGAACGAACTCGCCGCCCTCAGCGGCCTTGCTGCGAAGTCCTTATCCTTCGCCCAGTCATAGGGCTATAGCGTAAATGTAGTGCTCATCACTATCGGTCACGGCCCACCAGTGCCCGTTGATTTTTCTGAATTATTTCCACTCACAGCACCCAGTCCCACATCTGCTGCCCGGTGGACATTCAGTTGGGCGCGAATTCGCCTGCCTTACCGTCGAGGAAGCCTATCAGATCCCCGGAATTTATGGCGGCCTCCCGAAGGAAGACGTCACAGATTCGAATCCTCTCGGACGCGCCACTCTCTGACTTCGCGATGTTGCCCCGCGGGCTACGCTCCAATCGGGACCTCGCATAAGCTCGGACGGCACTTGGCCGTGCGAGCCTTCAGGTTCGAACGTGTCACCGATTGTCCGCCATCAAAGTGTAATAGTGCAGGGTGACAGCCGTGGCGGTAGTATAGAGTCGGTGTTCCTCCATGCGGACGCTCGACCATCTCAGTCTCGATTGCCAACACGAATCGATATCATGACGACGCTATGATCAACTTTGTCTGTGTGAACTCATGGACACCAGCAGGTTTTATCAAGAGTCCGTTCACGATGACGGCGTCAGTGCGTGGCGCATGGCGCGCGGCTGACCTTGGACGCCGGCGAAGCCTTTGTCGCCGAGATCGGTTGGAGCCGTAAGGACATGGCCGATTGTGTGCGTGACGTGATCGGAGTCGGCCCGATAGGGCCGGGCTCGCCTTCCTGGCCGACTATTACGACCAATCCCATATGATCCGGGAGTTCAGTGAATTCAGTGGCCTAACGCCGACCGCATTCCTTGCCTAATGGCGGCGGTCTCATGGACTCCTGAGGTGCGCTTTATCCAATCCACCGATGGGCATGTCGTCTATTCTGGTCTCGATGATCAAGGAGCAATGCCATGCGACATGAAATCATACCTAATCTGCGTTATGCCAACGCACCACGCGCCATCGACTTTCTGTGCGCGGCCTTCGGCTTCAAGCGCCACGCAGTCTATCCAAGCGAAGCTGATCCCAACATCATCCAGCATGCGCAGCTGGTTTGGGCCGATCGAATGGTGATGATCTCCAGTGCCATGGACACGCCCCATGTGAGCGCCGCCCGGATGAAAACGGCTGCCGAAGCCGGCGGCCCGACCATGGGTCTCTATCTGATCGTTGAGGATGTCGACGCGCATGCGCTGCGCGCGCGCAATGCAGGTGCGGAGATCATCCGCGAGCCCAAGGCCGAGGATTATGGTGGACGTGGATATTCCGCGCGGGATCCGGAAGGCAATGTCTGGAGCTTTGGGAGTTACGATCCCTGGGCGGACCAATGATGCCCGGTCTTTGGATGCAACGCCATCCGAGACGCCGAATTTGCTCTACCAGTTGTAAAGAGCCGCTTCGCTGATGCCATGCTTGCGGCATAGGTCGGGCGTCTCAAGGCCGAGCTCCTGCTCCACCAACCCCCCACTGTGCGGACCGCCTCGGGCTTTACGATTCCTGTCCTTCGCCATGTCCGTAACACTGCTGGGTCCGCCGGAACTTAGCCCTGCCGCAAGCGCGCCGTTACAGCGAGATGATTTCGACCGTCAGATCTCGGACCAAGCGGCATCAGTGCGGACTCAATGCGATGTCGACCCAAGATCGGCCAGCGTAATTCCACTTCCTTCGGCGCCATGATGTATCATAAGGATCAAGTAGCTCTCCGAGAGACCCCTGTGAGATATGCGCTGTTTCTGGCCTGCTTTATCGCATTGGGCAAAGTACCTGCCCAAGCGGGCGATCTTTTCGGTGGTCCATGGAGAACAAATCACGGGGCCATATGTTCATCAATCAAACTGGCCCCTTGGCAAGCGCCTCCTACGGACATGAAGGCGGTCACCTCAAGGGGCGCACTTGGAACCTGCACTTTAAAGGGATATTCACGCAGACACATTCTATGCACTACTGTACGCACGCTCGGAACGGCAGCCACTATTGGGGGCGCTTCGACCTTGTTCTCACCAAGGCCGCGCAAGAATTCCGGGGAAGGCGCGCTTTTTGCGGTCAGCCCTTGTCCAGGGGAGAGCCGTGGATCGGCAAACGCGCCCATAATAGCCATTTCTGACAGATGACGCGAAAGCGATATGCACGATATCAATCGTGCTAAACACACCGGCTTTGTCGAAGAGAAATCTGGCAAGCATGCGCTGGATCCATCTTCACGAAGACGCCGGAGCATCGCCCACTTCGCCAGCTCTCGAAGATCACGATCGACAACACCACGGCGGCACGCGGACCCGTTCTCATCCGCTCTGCGGCGAGCGTGGGCTCGCGCTGAGCTGAAGTTTGGGGCTTTTCAGCTTCCACAAACTTGCCGTCACCCCTTTGTATGTCAAACACCATTTCCGGCATGAGCACGACGCGCACAAATCTCGTCCCACGACGCACTGCATGGCAAACCCTCGGCCTCAGCACAGAGTTCTCGAACATTTTCCTCAGCGCGAAGAACCCGAAGTTCATGCCGTATCTGAACGGTTGACGGAAGCGCAATGCGTCGTCCAAAGCGAACTAGCGGTTTCATGCTGTGAATTCCTTGTGTTGAGTCATGCTTCGTATCATTCCGTCAAGCTCGGGCGCACTTGCTACATCGCGAAATCGCACCAGGCGCCCCGCACCCTCATCCCACAAAGTCAGATTTCCAGCCCCCAAAGCTCTCCTTAGCGTCAGAGGTCTTTCCGGTCGTAATTGCGTATTCTGACGATCACAAGCCATGAGCCGGTAATTGGGTATGCGCTGCGAGAGATGATGAAGATGATGAAATCCGATATTGCCGGTCATCCAGTGCAGGACTGGCGCCAATGCAAGATAGGATGTTCCGTTCAGCGAGGCATCGGCGAAATTCCACTCGCTACGGCGTAGCCATCGCGCGCCTTCAAATCGATGCTGAACCGAAAACAACCAGACGCCGATAATCGCCGTTATCGTCACAATTGGAAGTTGCACAAGAAGCACGGCCCTAAAGCTAAGCATAAGGCCAATAGCTAATATGGAGATGGCGATTGAAAGATTCGTCAACCACACCGACCTCCGCTCTCGCTTCCAAGTCTTTGGCGTATCGAATGGCAAGCGGTAGAGCAAAAGGAACACTAATGGAGGAATAACCAAATTCGCGAGCAAGGGGTGGCGCGGCAGGCGGTACAAGAACCGGCGCCAAGGCGAAAGCGCACGATATTCGCTTACTGTCAGGCACGTCGAATAGATGTCCGCACCCGATTCACGCC
Organism: Rhizomicrobium sp.; assembly: GCA_049964915.1. Taxonomy (GTDB): domain Bacteria; phylum Pseudomonadota; class Alphaproteobacteria; order Micropepsales; family Micropepsaceae; genus Rhizomicrobium. The sequence continues at coordinate 67,725 of JBMFWV010000004.1, read as the reverse complement.
TGTCGAGATTATTCCAATTGGCATGATGCCCGGCATGCTGACGGCGCCAATTCTGATAGGGCACGAGAGTCAGAACACCGCATATTCGCCCGACAATGTCGTTAGCGCGGCGCGACGTGAAAAAGGCGCCGTGGCCGCAATCATGTTGAACGATGAATACTCGAACGAGCAACACGCTGGCGGGGAGCGAAAGCCCCAACGTTAGCCAATAGGATATGCCCAGAGACCAGTACATAAGCACGAGCGTGGCGATATAAAGACCTATCGAGGTGACAAGTTGAAGGACGCCCAGCCAGTTGCTCGGCGTTTCGAATGGCGCAATGTATCCGCGCAATTGCGCTCTCGCTTCGTACATATATCAGCCTTGTACTGGATCTCGCCGACATCAAGACAGCAGCTCTCAGGCTGCCCGCGTCGAAGCAGATCCTTATTTCGGGACGGTACGCGACACCTTGAAGGCACTGCAAAAACCGGCAACCCAGCGGGCTTTCTCGGGATCTTTACGATAAGGACTCAAAGCCTCGACGCTCGCCTCATCAACGTCGTCAGGATCGTAGGCCGCGTTGCCACGTGCGGCATTCCAGCCCTCGGCCTGAATACGGCTGAGCCGATAGGATTGCGTCATGGTCATGGACTTGGCGATGTCTGTTGAAGCATGGTTACAACGCGGGCGCTCGGACGGCAAAGTTGCGCGGTGATGCTTGCACCATCCTCAAGAACAACGATTGGACGGTTCATCAGAACGGGATTGTCAGCCAGAGCATCAAGCAATTCATCTTCCGTTACGTCTTGTTCGTCCAGCCCCAGTTCGCGGAAGAGCGGCTCCTTGCGGCGCACCACGTCTCGCGCCGTAATGTCCATTTTCGCGATAAGTGCCACGATCTGTGACCGAGACAAAGGTGTCTTCAGATATTCGACAATGCGCGGCTCGTGACCAAGCTTGCGGATTTTGGCGAGTGCGTTGCATGACGTGCCGCAATCAGAATTGTGATAGATTGTAATCTGCATGAAGCTGCCTCCTAAAAGCGATTTCGTAAGGGGTTGCGCATGTCGCGCGCCCTTGAGCGTCGCGCTTTGCGTGAGTCAATGGAAAGCGGTACGGAGAGATTCATTTGAGCCACATCCCGCATAAGCGCGTCCTGGAGCTGTTCCGGACTGGTTGAAAAATATTCGGTTTGGCTGGAGTTCATGATGACGATAGCAGTCTGGACGCGTCTCCAGGCGGGAGACAAAACCGTATCAAGGCTTTCTTCTTCCGTTTCCACGGTATAGGTGCCAGGGCACTGCTCAGCATCCATCCCGTCAAGAATGAAGGGGTGCGCGAAAGCGACCTCTGTTCTCGATGTGCGCGTCGACATGGCGTCCGGCCCTTTCATGTTTGCTATTATTCACCGGCTCAGTCCCTGACCGCCGGCGGCGAAGCTGACACGGCACTTGCCGTTTCACTCCACCGCCGGGGTCTCCCGGCAGGGCTCGCCCAAATCGCGCAAAGCCACGGCGCGCTTTCGCACGCCGGCTACGCGAGGACGCTCGTGCGCCACCGGGGATCACAGGGTCAGTTATGGGCCATGGACCAATATATGGGGATTGCTACTCGCTGTTTCAATCCCCGACGCGTATGACTTGTTGTACGCTCGAGATTTCTAGTAGGGGCCGAGTTCCGCTACCCTTGCGGTAATCCGCCAGTTTGTATGACAGTTGAGGCTTTCTGCCCATATTCTAAGGTTAGATGCCCGCTCTAATTAGATGGATACAGTTATTCAATTGAGCCGATGTTGCAGGAGCATTGCGCCACCAAACGAACCGCTTCTGATCTTGGAATTCGTGTGATGCAGTAGCTTTAAGGAAACACGCATATGACAGATGAGGAGAGTGACGCACGCTCGACCACAAAAGCAACAGACGCCGAAGAGATGGAGAGGTATGGCATCGTTCTGATTCCGGTCGACTATTTCCACTTTGGGAATTTCCGCTACACACGCTTGAAGGACGCGGTCGCCCAAGCAAAACGCGGAACACCGGCCAGATAAAGCAGTCCAGCGGCTCTTACGGGCGGCGTATAAGACCCAGCTTATGAGATACAGGTCGAGCGAACCGGAATCTCTTGTACCGAAATACGATCTACACCAATCAAATATGCCGAGGCACTTGGGTCAACTGGAAAACGGAGGGGGCGTCAATGCCCCCAACCGTTGCCGAAGAATGGTAGTGATTTATGCCGCGTGAAGATTGGCGGCTTTCGAGCCCTTTGCATCTGCCTGGATATCAAACGAGATACGCTGGCCTTCCGCTAAGCTTCGCATGCCGGCAGCTTCAACGGCAGACGCATGGACGAACACGTCCTTGCCGCCGTCTTCCGGCGCGATAAAACCGAAGCCCTTAGATGAATTGAAGAATTTTACTGTTCCGATAGCCATGATGGTTCCTTATGCATCGGGTTACGCCCAGATACTTACCTGGGCGGCGCAAACGAAAACATCAGTGTTCGGAAGTTAGGCTGTTTTAGCCGGGCGCGCGCAAAGCGGGTCGGATCGAACAGAGCGCTTCATCTGACGGGACGCCTTGCTTGCTACATATGCGCCTTTGTTGGCCTAACTACAAGGGCTGCGTCGCACATTGCGGAAAATTGCGCGCTAATTGCCACGAGGCCGCCAAATGAGCGGCTGTCACGCTCAACAGATACACATGGCCAGCCCTACCGACTACGTTGTTCAGGCTGATCGGACTGGAAGGCGCAATCAGCTCACAGCCGAATGCCCGATCGCCAGCAAATCTGCCGAGCCACAGGCCGGACTATTGCGCGGCTCACGCAAACAACGTTGGTGATGTCGCTCTATCCGGTGCTTAAGACCATGAACTGGATGATTATGACAAGGAACAGATCATCCTGTTTAAAGTCAGCCGATAGCCACAACTGCTTGAGAAGCGACGTTCCTGCATGCAGAGGCGTCTCGCGGGTACAGCATTGCAGCCAACGCCCTTGCCTGGGGCGCACTCGGAACACGCTCCAGGTGTCCGAGTTCCTCGCAACGCACGGGACCTAGAAAATTGGAATATTGATAGGTGATTTCCGTGTCACGTACATGGCCTGCCAGTGGTCCACCCCGAGACTGCCCCCCCCGCGCATTCGCCAATGCCATGATCGGTATGGTCTGCGAAGCGGGCCCGCAAGTGCGACATTATCTCCAGGCTTTCTACGGAAAGAGAGCTTCCTTCTCACAGTGCAAGTAAGGGCCAGTTGTCAGTCTGTCACCAGGATTGCCGCGAGTGCGCCGGCGATGCTTTCAATCGTGCGTTCGCTTTTCCACATTGGGTGATCGCGGGACGCATCCGCAATTTCTCTTTCGCGCGCGGCGATGATGCCAGCCATTGCCCCGCCCATCAGCACAAGCCGCCGGTTGACCTGTCGAAACGGGATATCGGCCAATAGCGCTCTGATATGGTTTTGACAACGTAGGTAGCCCGAGTTCCAGCGGCCCTCCAGCGCGTCCATGAAAAGCGGATAGTTCGTCAGCTGTAGCATCACGATGAAGCGATTGTAGCAATCACTCCATGGCGGGTTTGAAGGTACAAGCGAAGAGCGTACCAGCACGGCAGTGATCTCATCCAGCGCAGTCGGACCACCATGTGCTTCCATTTCGTTCAGCATCTGGTTGCGCAACTCATCGATTAACTTGGCGCCATGCACCACGACCGCGCGAACGAGCGCTTCCTTCGACCCGAAGTGGTACCCCACCGTCGCGTGGTTCTTTTGTCCCGCCGCGTCTGCAATTTGACGCAAGGTCACCCCGTCGACACCGCGTTCCGCGAATAATGCGACGGCCACGGCCTTAAGATTTTCTGCGGCCTCGGGACCGCTATCCGTATCATCAAGTGACATATCAATATTCATAACTTGACCGGCTTTAAGGTCAAATGCATTATCCATTTGGATAAATCTGGGAGAGCGCAGCCTTGGAGACAGGCGTTGATTTGGCCGCGCTCACAACATGGATGGACCAGCGGGGCCTTGGCTCTGGCCCACTGGAGCACGTCCAGCGCCTGGCTGGTGGGACGCAAAACATTCTGCTGCGCTTTACCCGTTCAGGCAGAGACTATGTCCTGCGTCACCCGCCGCCGCATCTACGGAGCAACTCCAACGAGACGATGCGCCGCGAAGCCAGAATCCTTGCGGCGCTCGCGGACAGCGCCGTACCTCATCCGGCCCTGATTGCAGCCTGCCCTGATCCGAACGTGATGGGTGCTGCGTTCTACCTGATGGAACCCATTGAAGGTTTCAACGCGAGCCAAGGTTTGCCGGCACTTCATGCTGGAGATGCCGCCATGCGGCATCGAATGGGATTGGCGATGGTCGACGCCATCGCCGCGCTCAGCCAGGTAAATTATCGTACCGTCGGACTAGAAGACTTCGGCAAACTGGACAATTGGCTGGAAAGACAAGTTGGGCGCTGGGCAGCGCAACTGGAGAGCTATAGCGATATGCCAGGTTGGACCGGCCCGCATTCGATTCCCGGTGTCGCGCGGGTGGCGAGTTGGCTTAACGATCATCGCCCCAATCAGCTGCAGCCTGGCATCATCCATGGCGATTTCCATTTCGCCAACGTCCTGTTCCGCCACGACAGCGGCGATCTTGCGGCTGTCGTCGACTGGGAACTGTGCACGCTAGGGGATCCTCTGCTTGATCTCGGCTGGTTGGTAGCAACCTGGCCAGAGGAGGATAGACCACACCCCACCGATGTTGCGATCACACCATGGGACGGTTTTGCCACGCCGAACGAGCTCGTGGCCCGATATGCCGCCCAAACTGGGCGTGACCTGTCCCACCTCGACTGGTTCGCGGTCCTGGCCTGCTACAAGCTCGGTATCATCCTCGAAGGCTCCCACGCGCGCGCTTGCGCCGGCAAGGCTCCGAAGGACATCGGCGATCGTCTGCATGCCCATACCATACACTTGTTCGAACGCGCGCTCCGGCGCATAGGCTGATAATCATCATGCACGACGACACGGACTTCAGTAGCAAGAGAGTTCTCGTGGTCGGTGGCTCGAGTGGAATCGGCAATGGCATCGCCCACGGCTTTCGCGAGCGCGGGGCGAGGGTCCATGTCTGGGGTACGCGCTCAGATCCTGCAGATTACGACCCAGCCGAGGGATCGAACCTGTCGGGCCTCGGCTACACCTGCGTGGACGTAAGTGATCCTGACGCGATCGACCACGCTCCCCTACCCTTCGCCCGACTTGATGTTCTCGTGCTTTGCCAGGGTATAGTGGTCTATAGGCGCGGCGAATTCGAGCGGACCGGCTGGGACCGGGTTATGGCTATCAATCTCGACAGCCTTATGCACTGTGCCCGCAAGCTCAAGTCTCAATTACTCGAAACATACGGCAGCGTGATTGTTGTCAGTTCGGTTTCCGGTCTCAAGGCTAATATTGGTAATCCCGCCTACGCTGCCTCGAAGGCTGGCGCGATCAGCCTGACAAAGACATTGGCACAAGCCTGGGCTCCAGAAGGTCTTCGCGTTAATGGCCTCGCACCGGGATTGGTCGATACCAAGCTGACCAAGGTCACAACCCAAAATCCGGACCGCGTCGCTGGAGCTCTTAGGAATATCCCACAGCGCCGCTTGGGATTGCCTGCAGACATGGCCGGAGCGGCTATCTTCCTCGCTTCTCCGCTCGCATCCTACATCACTGGCCATACACTGATCGTCGACGGCGGGCTCTCACTCTGAAAGGTAACAACAGATGGAATTCGAACACAGTGACAAGGTGAAGGGCCTGCTGGCTGCAGTGGAAGCCTTCATGGACGAACACGTCTATCCCAATGAGCAATCCTACAACGATTGGGTGAACGATCCGGCCAATCTTTGGCAAGAATGGCCCAAAATGGAGGACCTCAAGGACAAGGCTCGCGCCAAAGGCTTGTGGAATTTGTTCTTACCCCATGAATATGGGAAGTTTTCCCCAGGCCTGACCAATCTGGAGTACGCGCCGCTGGCCGAGATTATGGGACGGGTGCCGTTCGCGAGCCAGATCTTCAACTGCTCAGCTCCTGATACCGGTAACATGGAAGTTCTGGCCAAGTATGGCAGCTCGGAGCAGCAAGAACGTTGGCTGAAGCCCCTGCTCGATGGAAAAATCCGTTCGGCATACGTCATGACCGAACCACAAGTTGCCTCTTCGGATGCGACCAACCTCGAACTGTCCATCACGCCGCATGGCGATCACTATGTTCTCAACGGCCGCAAATGGTGGATTTCAAACGCCATGCATCCGCGTTGCAAGATCTGGATCGTGATGGGCAAGACCGATTTCAACGCAGCCCGCCACGCGCAGCACTCACAGATCCTGGTCGAACCCAATACGCCGGGCATCACGATCGTACGCCATCTCACGGTATTTGGTTCGCACAACTCACCCGGTGGAGAGAGCGAGTTGCGTTTCGAGAACGTCCGCGTGCCCAAGGAAAATATGATTCTCGGACCTGGTCGCGGGTTCGAAATAGCGCAGGGCCGTCTTGGACCGGGCCGCATCCACCACTGCATGCGTTCGATCGGGCAAGCCCAACGGGCGCTCGAAATCATGGCTCGCAGGGCAGACAGTCGCGTCGCCTTCGGCAAGAAGCTGGCCGACCAGTCTTCGATACGGCAGGATGTGGCGAAGAGCTTCTGCGAGGTGGAAATGGCGCGCCTTCTAACGCTCAAGGCTGCGGATGCGATGGACCGCTACGGCAACAAGGCCGCAAAGGATCTTATCGCCGCAATCAAAGTCGTTGCCCCACGCATGGCACAGACCGTATGCGACCGAGCGATCCAGGTTCATGGCGGCATGGGCGTGTCCGACGACACCCCGATCGCACGATTCTTCACGCTAAACCGCTTCGTGCGCATAGCCGACGGTCCAGACGAGGTTCACATGAGTCAGCTTGGCAAGCAGAAGATCAGGGAATACGTGGCGTCAAACCGACCCTGACGGTGAAGTCAACGGGAGATCAGACATGAGCTGGATCAAGAGCGGCAACCGCACACTGACCGTCGCGGAATTCGAGCAGCGTGCCCGCCGTGCCGCGAGTGTTCTGCAGAACTTCGGCCTCGAGAAAGGCGATGGTGTGGCGCTTTATCTGCGCAACGACCTTGCCTATTTCGAAGCGGTATTTGGTGCGGGAATGCTCGGCATCTACCCGGTACCCGTGAATTGGCATTACACCCCTGATGAGGCGAATTATCTACTCATCGACAGCGGGGTGAAGCTGTTACTCATCCACGCCGATCTGATGCCTCCGATCGCGTCAGCAGTGCCTAAGGGACTGCCAGTGGTAGTGGTCGATACACCTGATGAGGTGCGGGCGACCTATGATCTTGACGCCGTAGCGTTACCGTCAAACCTGCCACGGTGGCACGCGTTGCTTGACATGGCCACGCCCTATTCTGGTACCCCCGAAGCGCCTCCCAGTTCGGTGATCTATACCTCAGGCACCACCGGTCGACCCAAGGGGGTCAAACGTCCCGCATTCACGGCTGCGCAGACAGAGGCCGTCAACTTTATGCTTGGCTGGTCCTACGGCTATTCTGACGTGCTGGAGGGAAAGCGCGAGCCCTCGACCATTACCACCGCGGTGATTGGTCCGGTCTACCACTCGGCACCCAATGCCCACTCTGCCTTTTCGATACGCCTGGGTGTCAATGTGGTAATCGAACCACGCTTTGATGCCGAAGGATTGCTTGCGCTCATCGAACGCGAGCGGATCACGCACCTCAACATGGTGCCGATCATGTTCAACCGCCTGCTGCGTCTACCGGACAAGATCAAGCACAGATACGACCTTTCCAGCCTGGAATTCGTCACCCATGCTGCTGCACCTTGTCCACCACCGGTCAAGCGAGCGATGATCGAGTGGTGGGGGCCGGTGATCTGGGAGTATTATGGCTCCACCGAGATGGGCAATGTCACCTGCCTGTCAAGTGAGGAGTGGCTGGCGCATCCTGGCTCGGTCGGCAGGGTCATGCCCGGCGTCACCGTGCGCGTGGTTGACGAAGCAGGTAACGACGTCGCGCCAGGCGAAGTTGGCGAAGTGATCGGCAAGGGCCGCCACGGTACCGACTTCACCTATCAGAATTCACCTGAAAAGCGCGCCTCAATGGAGAAGTACGGGCTTATCACTCCCGGTGACGTTGGCTATTTCGACGCTGACGGCTTTCTTTATCTGTGCGATCGCAAAAATGACATGGTGATCTCAGGCGGAGCCAATATCTATCCAGCCGAGATCGAAGCTGAGCTTCATAAACTGCCGGGCGTAGCCGACTGCGCTGTGTTCGGCATTCCCGACGAGGAATTTGGCGAAAGCGTAATGGCCGTCGTCCAGCCTATGCCCGGTGTGACGCTACGCGCAGACGACCTGCGCGCGGACCTGCGCCGGACGCTCACCGCGTATAAGGTACCGCGGCGAATCGAGTTCGCAGAGAGCCTACCGCGTGAGGACTCGGGCAAGATCTTCAAGCGTAAACTGCGTGAGCCCTTCTGGGCAGGACGCGACCGCGTGATCTGAAAGGGATGAGGGACGTGCGCCGCTTGGGCGCAGGACATCTCGCAATGGACGATGGCCCTTTTTGCATTCCCATGATCGATCATCCGAGGACGCCGCGCCCGGGTGCTGACCGGCCGATAGGGTCAATCAGCACGCCCGGGTTGAGAATTGCGCCAGGATCAAGAGCCGCCTTGGCTGCCGCGAGGGCTTGGCGGAAGAGGGGAGATGATTGCCTCTCGTAGCCACTACGATGGTCGCGACCAACAGCGTGATGGTGGGTAACAGTACCGCCAAGCCCTACCACAATCTCATTGGTCGCCAGCTTGATCTGCCGCCACTTCGCAAGGGACGAGGATAGATCGCCGGTCGTGGTACCAAGAGCAGAGTAGGAAAAATAGGGCGCCGGTCCGTCCGGATAAATATGTGTGAAGCGGCAAGAAACAGTCGCATCATGACCGCATATCTCGCGAATAACATTCTGTGTTCTCTCACGCACACCATCATAGAGGTTTTCGAAGCGGTCCCAGGTAATCGCAGTCTCGAAGGTATCAGTGATGACCCCGAGCGCGACCAAAAGGTCACGATAGTAGGGCATGCGGATGAAGGCGTTTCGCCACTGTCCGGCTGCACCCTGCCGATGCTCTCCCGCCCGGTTTCCTGGTGCAAGGGATCTCGCCACAGCTTCACTGTCGTAGGACCCTTGGTGATCTGCCACGAGTTCAAGCGCACGCTCCATCCAGGCGTTGAGTGGATGATCCGCGGATTCAAATCCGAGCACCAGTATCGCCTTTGTGCCATCTCCAACATGGTTGTTACGCGCTTCCACCGGGTCAAGAAGACGACAATTCGTTGGGAAGAGGCCCGATTGGGACAGCGCCCGCACTGCGGCAACGGCAGCGGACATGCTCGGGAAGCTGATCGACGCAGAGGCCTGATGCATTGGCCTGTCCTGCAGCCGCATCCAGGCCTCGGTGATAATTCCAAGTATGCCCTCGGAGCCAATCATCATGCGGTCAGGTGACGGTCCGGCGCCGGAACCGGGGAGCCGCCGCGTTTCGAGGATGCCTGAAGGAGTGACCGAGCGAGTCGCCTCAACAAAATCATCGATGTGTGTATAGAGCGACGCGTAATGCCCGCCGCTACGGGTAGCAATCCAGCCACCCAATGTCGACAGCTGCAGACTCTGAGGGAAGTGCCGCAAGGTTAAAGCGTGGGGCTTCAACTGGGACTCAAGCTCTGGCCCGAATGCCCCTGCCTGGATGCGGGCCGCGCGGCTGCTACGATCGATCTCCAGCACTTTCCAGAGATATTGCAGATCAACGGACACCACCCCAGCATAGCCGTCGCCCACCGCAGGCTCGACACCCCCGCACACACTCGAGCCTCCGCCAAACGGGATCACAGCAACGTTAGCGCCGGACGCCCATTCAAGGATGGCAGCAACATCCTCTTCGGACTTGGGAAACGCCACCCAATCGGGTGGACTGGAAACCGCGCGCATGAACATGCGTACGATGTCGGCGAAAGATTTTCCCAGACTGTGCACCAGGCGATCATAGGGCGTCGCGGACATCATCGGTGCAAGGGCAGCCGGCACAGCGATACGAGGCGGTGGCAGTTCAAAATCGCGAATCTGGGGTACGGAAACTTCCACCGGCGCAGCTCCGCCAAGCCGCCGCGCTGAACCCTGCACCCGGGCGATTTCCTCTGCGGTTAGATCTTCGTCAGCATAACCCCAGCCATAAAACCGAAGCTTGCCCCGGCGTGAAAATGTTGCTGTCTCGCTCATGGCTTCCAATCTCGTGTCCGACCCTGCGCAGAGCCTGACCCCATGGGCCCGGTTCGGCAAGCCGGAACGAGAAGCTTAGGCCGCCATTTTCTAGCTGCGCCGCCGGTTTCTCCCGGGCACCGGTACCGGTGTTCCATTGCGGGCTAGGGTTTGGCGCAGGCTGTCCATCACCGCAGCCAGCAGCGGCTCGAATGAAGTCTCCGGATCCACGAGCCGCTGGGTTGAAATCCCGATCTGAAGGCTCCCGATCAGGGTTGCGACAGCATCTATATCCACTTCCCCACGAATGCTTCCTCCGGCTTGGCCCTTCTGGATCAGATGTGCCAGCACCGCCTTTACACGCTCGTGTTCCCCGGCGAAGGCGGAGCGCAAGTCCGTATCATCGGCAACCGACGCGGCCAGCAGCTTGAAATAGGTCTGCAGGCGCTCATTGTGGAACACCTCCCGCAAATAGAGATCCGTCCAGGACAAGATGGCCTCCAGCCCGGGCAGCGTTTCGATGCCACGGGCTGCAATCATCGCCTGCATTTCGCCATGCAGCCGTTCGATCATCGCGTCGATGAGCCCGCGCTTGGACCCGAAGCGCTGGGTGACGAGCCCTCGGCTGTAGCCAGACTTCTCGCCAATGGCCTCAAAGGTAAGTGCGCCGACGCCGCTCTCCGCGACGATGGCAATCGCTGCATCCACGAGCGCCCGCTCCGACTGCTTCCGGCGCTCATTCTGGGTCAGCCCGGTCGAGCCGGAGGGAGCCTGCGAATCCACTACTGAACACTCCGCTGGAGGACAGATGGGCGACCTCACCAATTTTCCGAGGTCAGGACCGCGTACCAGGTTTGGTGGAAATGGTATATCGCCCCTCAGTCTATCGTCGGCGGGAACAGCCAGCAAAGGGCGCAGTCCTGAAGCCCTTCAGGGCAGGTGACGTGGCGGGCCGCACGCGGTCCGCTCCGTCCCCTGTGCGCAGCTGTCAGGCCAGGCCACACATGATCCTTGGCGCCAAATTCCTACCGGCGCCAAAGGGCACACTAGCCAGGAGGCAAAGGCGACTACGGTGGAAAATGTGTTTGCGGGGGAGCGCAGGGCCGTCCCCCATATGGGTCGCAGGCCGCGTCCAGCCATTGTTCACGTCCGTTTGATTGTCCGTTGGCCGATCCCGTCGGACCCAGTTTTCTTCTTCAGCGCAGGAACTGCCATGGTGGCAACACAGAGCAACAACGCCCACTTTGCACACCCACAGACAGACAATCCGCGCTCAGGATCCTTCAGTAACCAGCATCGCCGTACCACGAGGCAAACTCATCAAACCCGGGTACCTCTGTCGCATTGGCACGGGCATCAATCGCGACCTGAACCACGGCTGGCCGACCACTTGCCAATGCCCGCTTAACCGCCGGTGCGACATCTTCGGCACGATCGACGTACTCGCCATAGGCACCAAACCCCTCAGCAATGCGATCAAGACGAAGCTGATCTCCCCAATGGGCTTCGGTCTCAGGTGACTGCGGCCCAAAAGCTGCCTTGTACACCGTAACTTCCAGGCCGAAGGCGTAATCACAGCCGACAATGCAGACAACCGGCAGCTCTTTGCGCACTGCAGTTTCAAGCTCGGAAATATGAAACAAGAAGGACGAATCGCCGGTGATCAGAACCACGCGGCGGTTGTCGCCAACGGCCAACTGCGCCCCGATCGCGTGTGGCAGACCAGTGCCAAGATGACCAAAGTTCTGACACCAGAGCACGTCGCGCGGCGCGATCTGACCATAAGCCCCAGTGAAGATGCTAACAGCCCCTCCATCGCGCACAATGACTGCATCCTCAGGAAGCTCCCGCGTTGCCTCCACAACAAAACGCGCGGGATGCACAGGTGTCGAGGTCTTCGGCACTGCTGCCAGCATCTGGCTCCTGAGCGCAGCAGATGCCTCCCCCCATGCCTCAAGCTGCCCAACGGCCTCACGCCCTCCAGGCCCGAGTGCCGCCACAAGCTGTGGGGTTACATCGCGCAAATCGCCCACGAGTGGCACGTCAATGGCACGGTTGACTCCAATCGCCAGAGGATCACGTTCAATGTAGATCCATTTGCGATCAGTCTTGCCTTTGGCCCAATGCCGCCCGATCCCGTAGTGCAGCGGTTCACCGATCTCCGTTCCAATCGCAATGACAAGATCTGCTGCCGCCACAATTTGCGTGCCAACAGGGGAGGCATAGGGAAATGTCTTTTGCTCGAGACCCGGCAGTACCGCAGCTCCGCCCGGGGTCTGGAGGATTGGGCAATTGAGCGCGCGGGCAAGTTCGGCCACCATGGCGTGGGCGCGCGACACGAAAACGCCCTGGCCGACGAGGAGAACGGGCAATTCTGCGTCTTTGATCAGACGTACCGCATCGGCGATCCGCCCCGGATCAGCGGCCTGATGCGTCAAACGATACCTTTCCGGCGGCGCAACCGGCGGAAGCTCAAGTTGGGCCTGCCCCATGTTCATGGGGTATTCGATATAAACCGGACCCGGAGTTCCACTCAGCGCCCGGCGAAAGGCTTCATGGACGATTTCATCAGTCTGCTCGGCATATTCGATCACGCCAACATATTTCATCGCCGCTTCGAAGTAGGCAGGCTGGGGCGTATACTGAAAGCGGCCGCGTCGAACCCGCTGATCATAAAGACGCGGTCGCTGACCAGCGATGAAGAGGGTCGGAACGTTCTCCTTCGCTGCGCAAATCGCAGCAGCGGCAAGATTGGCAACACCTGGTCCCTGGTTCCCAACGATCACGCCCGGCCGGCCGGTCATGCGCCACAGTCCGTCCGCCATGAAGGCTCCAGCCTGCTCGTGATGTGGTGCAATCACGCGCCAGCCGCGCGCTTCGGCGGCAATGAACATCGCCACAAAACTTGGATCCGGAATCCCAAAGAGCGTTTTGATGCCCTCAGCTTCCATCAACTCGAGCAAGCGGTCGTGAACATAGATGGCCAAGTCAGCATCCCCTTTAGGCGTGTGAAACTCAGAATTTGCGAGGAAACATGAACTCGCTGATTTGCTTCTGCTCGTAGAACCCGGCGAAGTCGTAGGGCTCTGTGGCCATGATGCCCTGACTGGCGCACACAGCATAGCAGTTGTTGCAACTCATGCAGCCGTTCGCATCGCCTTTAAGGCGCGCTTTGAGATTGTCCTTCGGTCCAAAAAGCTCAAGGATATTGGCTGGACAGACGACAACACACAACTTGCAGCCATCGCATTTGTCGAGATCGATGGTAACCCGATGATAAATCGCTTCGCACGGATCATCCCAGATTGGAAGATGGTCTGGCGGGACGGACGCCTTTTTCACAGTTGCGTCGCTCATGGCATAGCCTCCTAATACAGAATCTCTTTATTCCCATTTTCCCACCAGACAATCTGGTGGGTCTGCCGGGAGATCGCCTGCTGTGTGGGATTTCCGATGGGATAACCGACGGAAATCGCCTCGGCGATTTCGAATGGTGCCTGCACGCCGAGCTTTTCAACCAGAGCGGGATTGCTGCTCAGCAATTTCGAAAAGCCGATCCAGCACGTACCCAGTCCCAGACTCTGCGCGGCAAGCACAATGTTGGTTCCAACAACGCCTATATCGACTTCCGGAACACCAACACCGCGCTTATCCATCAGGATCAGGATTACAGTTGGTGCCCTGTGGAATACGGCAAAACGTCCATTTGCGATCGATTTGATCGCTGTCATGGGAACAGGGTGAAATGAATTGGGGTTTTCACGATTGAGCTTTTGCGTGTTTTCCATAATCGCCGCACGCTGCTCGCTACCCGGCGGATAGTTTGTGTAATCAATGGTAGCGGTCATATTTTTGCATACCGCGACGCAGTACTGCTCCATCTCCGCAATCATGGCCTTGTCCCTTATGACGACAAATGACCATGGCTGATTGTTTCCTTGTGACGGCGCGAAGCGACCCATCTCAAGGATACGGCGGATCATGTGGGCAGGGACTTGTCTTCCCTTGAACTTGCGGATGCTACGGCGGGTGAGGATGGCGTGCTCCACGTCGTTCCACTCCGCTCCGGGCTCGATATCCTGAATGGCTGTCCGGCGGCGCGCCTTACGACTTTCTTTGGCAGCGGCCGCGTCCAGTTCGCATTCCAACTCTTCGAGGTCGTGATTACTGACAATGTCGTCCATAATTTCACTCCGCTTGTTACTGCCAGGCCATCTACGCCCGCACCTTTTGACGCTGTGCCTGTGCGAGCACGTCCGGTGGTGCCATGTTGCCTGCGCGGAACTCTGCGGGAGCAATGCGTTCCGACCGAGCACCACGCCAGGCATAGACCTCCGCCCCTTCGGTACACAGCGCCTCAACTAGGAAGCGGTCCTGCGGCTTCTCCGATGCGGTCTTGGGGATTTCGGTCACGACCTGCAGGTAGGTCGGCACGAAGTTAGGCTCCAGCTTTGAACGACAGTGAGCGAAGATCGCTTCGGGCTCAAAGCCGTCGCGGCTAGGTACAACAGCGGCAACGACATCACGCTCTCCTGGTGCTCCGTTGGCCGACGGGATGCCGTAGACGTAGGCATCGTCGATCCTCGGATGTTCGGCGAGGACACCCTCTACAAAGCCTGGACTAATGAAATCCCCGTTGTGACGGATCCCACCACCCTTCCGATAATCGAAGAAGAGCCAGCCGTCCGCGTCGCGATGACAGATGTCGCCGCTGCGCAACCATCCGCCCAGGGTCTTTTTCTGCGATGCCGAGGGGTTGTTGAAGTAATTGACCGACGCCGCTTCGCCGGTCACGGCCCGGCTGATCAGCTCACCCTGTACGTGGGGAGGACACTCATTACCATCCTCGTCCACAATCTTCATCTCAAGATTTGGCGGAGGCTTTCCAAAGCTTCCCACCGGACCAAGGCCTATTGGCTTGAAGGCCATACCCCCTTCGATTGCACCGTAGGCTTCAAGAATTTTAAGCTTGAAACGATTCTCGAAGCTTTCCCATATTGCCAATGGCATCCCCGCACTGAGCACGAAGCGGACCGGATTGTCGGCATCATTGTCCCTCAGCGGCTCGCTATAAATCGCCGTAGCCATACCACCCAGAAGATTAAAGAAGGTGCAGCCATATTCGCGGGTGATGTCCCAGAGCCGGGACTTGGTGAACTTACGGCTGAACACGGCACGCTGACCGAGACGGAGTGCTGAGGCCAGTGTCATGAGCTGGGCGTTGCCATGGGTAAGCGATAGGCCCGTATAGGGTCGCTCATCCGCACCAATTCCCAGCATCGAGCAGAGCAGGGTCGCGGCGCCATACCGCGAATTAGGAAAGACAACGCCCTTGGGATCGCCCGTGGTCCCCGAGGTGTAAATGATTTGCAGGGGATCTTCAGCGTTTCGCAGGCGCAGATCGACAGAAGATTCCGGTCGTTCGAGTATCTCGCGCAGATCTGTTGCCTTTACCTCACCTGCCTTCAAATCCGTTTCACCGCTCTGTAGAAGCCAGATCCACTCCAAGCCAGGCACCTGGGATCGAATCTCCTCAACCTGGGCAATCGAGTAATCGGCGCACACTATCCCACGGCAGCCGGAATTGTTGAGAGTATAGGCCAGCTTGTTGCCCCGGGTGCGTGGGTCTATCGGCACAAACACCAAGCCACTCAACGACGCGGCAATCATGAGCTCTATGAATTCGGGATGATTGCGGATCAGGATCGCGAAGCGGTCTCCATAATTCATGCCGCGACCAATCAGACCCGCGGCCAGCCGGTTTGCGTTGCTCCACAATTGTGCGTAGGTACGGATCTCGTCCTCGCGTTCACCTCCACCTTCGAAGGTGACGACATCCAGATCGGGCATCGTCTCAGCACGTGCCGCTATCAGGTCTGCCAGGATCATTTCATTGAGTGCACGCATGTCCACCCCCTAAGCCTGAGTCAAGATCGTGACACACTGGGCGGCTGCGTCGGTACCGATATTGCCACCACCATTGTGACAAAGGCCGACCTTGGCGCCGACAACCTGACGGGCCCCGGAACGGCCCTGAAGCTGCTCGGTGATTTCGACGATCTGGGCGATGCCCGTTGCGCCGATGGGATGGCCCTTGCGCAAAAGACCACCGGAGGTGGAGACGGGGATGCGGCCACCGAGCTTGGTATCGCCGTTAGCTATGAGGCGCGCGCCCTCACCCTTGCCGCATAAGCCGATCGACTCATAGGCCATCAGCTCAGCAGGTGCCGATGCATCATGCAGCTCGACGAGACTGAGATCCTCGGGTCCTAGGCCTGCTTGCTCGTAAGCATCACGGGCACAGACCTCTGACAGGCCTTCCGCCCCGGCTTCATGATCCCAGCCGGAGCGCAGCACACTTGCCGCCACCCGTACCGGCCGCTTCAGGCCAAGCTCGCGCATCTTGCGTTCGCTGACGATAATGGCAGCGGCCGCACCATCGCCAATAGGGGAACACATCGGCCGCGTCAGGGGTTCAGCGATCGTGGGCGATCCCAGAACCTCGTCTTCGGTCATCGCCTCACGAAATTGGGCACGCGGGTTAAGAGATCCGTGGAATGAATTCTTGGCCGAGATCATTGCGAAATGCCTGGCTGTGGTCCCATAGCGCGCCATATGGTTTCGGGCAGCGGCAGCATAAATGTCCATGAACATCGAACGGTTCTTGCCAGCGCTCTTGGATGCCTCACTCGCACCGCTGGCGGCTGCCGATTTCTGGAGACCATCAAGGATGGCTTGCAGGTTTTCGACGTCGACTGCGCCCATGAAGGCACCAAAGACTTTTGCCTTGTCCTCGAAATACATTTTCTCGAATCCAGCGGCGAGCACGACGTCATAAAGCCCTGCCGTCACCATGGCGCAGGCCTGGTTGAACGCTGTCGATGCACTTGCGCAGGCATTTTCGACGTTCACGACGGGAATGGATCCGATACCGATGCCGCGCAGAACGACTTCCCCGCGTATGCACTCCTGTCCGGAGAGTACGCCAGCAGCGGCGTTGGACATCCATGCAGCCTGGATGTCTGACTTTTCGATCCCGGCATCGGTGATCGCGGTCAGGATTGCCTCACCGCCAATCGACTTGAGGCCACGATCCATCATGCGGCCGAAGGCAGTCATGCCAACTCCCGCGACATAGGCGTTCATTTTCATCTTTCACCCTCCCTTGGGGCAGTTTGGCGTTTTCTAAAAACGGGCCGCTGCCACCATGCCCAGAACTTCGTTACAGCCATCTTCGATCATCGAAATGCGCGCATCACGGAAGATTTTCTCGATCGGACAGTCACGGGAGATACCGGCGCCACCAAAGATCTGCAGCGCATCACTCGCGACGTCGAATGCCGTCTGGGTGGAAGTGACCTTGGATGCGATGGCCATCTCCAGGACAGGCAACTCGCGAGTCATGTTGATGCGGATGACACGCTGATTTAGCGCCCGTGCGGCCTCGACCTTCTGGAACATCTTGAAGAGACGTGACTTGACGCTTTGATGGGCGAAGATCGTGACCTCACCCTGAATGCGGGTCTTGGCGTAGTCGATAGCGAGTTCGAGTGCCGCGCGCGCGCAACCGACGAACGTCGTTCCCATGCCTCCATTGGCAAGGCAGAGGATCCTGTCAGCGGTCGCGCGATAGAGCTCGGGAGGTACCACCATGGAGTCCATCGGCACTTTGAGACCGTCAAAGAAGATCTCACCCTGATTGAGTGCACGCTGACCGATCTTGTCGGTCGGCTTGCCCTTTTTTACGCCGTCCTCGTTGAGCGGGACGACAAAGACCCCATTGCCCATGTGTCCGTCGCCCATATCAACAGCGCAGAACAGCGCGGCAGCCTCTGCGATCGTGCCGTTGGAAACCCAGGCAGATTTTTGACCGGAGATGACCCAGCCGTTACCGTCACGCCTCGCCAGGCAGTTGGGCCTTCCCGCACGCCCATTGGGATGGCCGATGGTGCCATCAAAGTTGATCATGTCGGAACCATGGTCTGGCTCCGTTATCGCCCAGCACCCCAAAGTGCCGGTGGGAAAGCGTTCGATCAGTGCCGGATTGCCGGACATCTGCGCCATCATCGACGGAAAATTGGAGACACCGAGGCTGATTGCGAGCCCGGCGTCACCCCAACCCATCTCTTCGCCGACGATACAGCGCATGCGTGCCTGGTCACGCAGCGGAAGCTCAGAGTTTTCCTCAAAGATCCCAAGACCAAGCTCGCGATATTGCCTGAAGACGTCCCAGAGAATGGAATCCCGGGCGATGACATCCCCAGCCGGCAGCTTATCGAGCTTTTGGCCCGCCGGTCGAAGGACGTCCCGCGCGAAGCGATGAGCCGTGTCCCACGCCGCTCTTTCAAGCTCTGTAAGTTCGGGATCCAGTTCCATTGCGGGTACGGTCATAGCGCTCTCCTGTCCCTTGACCCCTGACAGAGGCACGCCGCCTGGCCAGGATGAGTTGTACTGACAATTTGTCATATGCTGGGTCTGGGTCAGCGGGGGCGCTTTGCGGTAGATCAAATATGAAACCGATTTGACGATCAGGCGTTCGGACCGGGGGATTAGTGGCCTGCCCTACGCCCGCCGCCACCTGGCCGCTCCTGGTCGCAGCGGGCGGTGCTTTGGCGGACGCATTCCTAGACAACAGCCGGCAGGCAAACGGCTTTTGCCCGGGATCAGCTGCCCAGTCCCGAAACCTTCAGCAATGGGAACCCTTCAAGGCGCAAACCTCTGAGCAAGCAGTTGTTAAGGTTGCGATTGATAGTATACTTAAAGTTGTTATGCCCTCGGGGTCGCAGCTCTGCCGACGCTTTTTGCGCGTTCCCGCGCTGGTTGCATGGGCTTGTCAGCGCAACTTTGACAAGCCTGCACGCGTTATAAATGGACTGCGAACATGGCTGGAGACTTGACTGACATCCCGGCCGGACCACCAGACGGTGTTTTGGCGTCGGCGCGTTTCATTCTCGAAAACACGCTGGATTGCGTCGCCGCAGTGGACCCCGCATGGCGGTTCACCTATCTCAACAAACGCGCGAGACGGATTCTCGCCAGTGAGAGTGATCTCGTAGGCCAAGTATTCTGGGACGTCTTTCCTCAGGCGGTTGAGCACAAACTTGGCGAGACCTTTCGCCAGACCATGGCTGACGGAACTGCCCGCGAGGTGGAAGCCTACTACGCCCCCATGGATCAATGGTTCGCCTGCCGTACCATTCGGACATCCGAGGGTCTAATCACCTTCTTCCGCGTCACAACCGTTGAACGTGAGCGTGACACTGCGCTCAAAACCTCGGAAGCACGTCTGCAGTCGATTTTCAGCAATCTCAACCTCGGCGTTACGATTCTCAACGGCAATGGCGTTATCCTCGACGCAAACAGCGCCGCTGAGCACATACTGGGCATTCGCCGCCAGCAATTGTGTGGCATGTCGGTCGATAGCCCAGACTGGCATGCCGTCGATGCCAATGGCAGGGACCTCGTGGGACCTGACTTCCCTGCCATGATGGCACTTCGCGCAGGATCCGTGGTTCGCCAGTTTGTGATGGGCGTCTTTAACCCTGAACGTGCGCAGAGGCGCTGGCTTTCCGTAGATGCGTGTCCCATTCACGTGTTTCCGGATGCCTCGCCTTCCCATGTCTACGTCATCCTGTCCGACATTACGGAACGGCAGGAGGAAGAGCGTGAGCTCAAGCTCAGTCGGCTATTCATGGCGATGGCACAGAAGGTTACATCAATCGGCAGTGCGGCGATCGATTTTCGAACCGGAAAATGGAACTGGTCGGAGGAGACCTGCCGCATTTATGGAGTCGATCCGCACACTTTCGTGCCCAGCGCCGCCTCGCTCTCTGCTCTCGTACATCCCGAAGACCGGGAAATTCTGCTTGCCGCTCCCGATCTCGCAAGGACCGGAATCACCCCACCGCCGATCGAATATCGCATTCGCCGCACGGACGGACAGGAACGCTTGGTGAGGCGCGAGGCAGTCTTGATTCACGACGATGACCATCGGGTCATCGGGATTGTGGGAACAGTTCAGGACGTTACCGAGATCCGCGCTAAGGAGCGGGAAAAAGAGTTTCTCCAGATACAGCTGAATCACGCCCAGCGCCTAGACGCGCTCGGAAAATTTGCCGGCGGTATTGCCCATGACCTTAACAACACGTTGGTGCCGGTACTTGCACTTTCCGAAGTAATCGCCAATTCGCTTTCTCCCGACGACGAACGCCTTCAACTCATAGGCATGATAAGGGGTGCGGCAGAAAGAGCACGTGATCTGCTTGGGCAGGTATTGACTTTTACACACCGGTCCCCGCCCAACCGGCAGCACATTCACCTTGATGAGTTTCTGCACTCTGCAATGGGGCTCTTTCGTGCAAGCATTCCCACCTCCATCGAGCTCACGGAGCACACAACGCCTATTCCGGCAGTGTACGCCGACCCATCCCAATTATATCAAGTGCTGATGAATCTGCTCACAAATGCCGCCCACGCGGTAGGGACACAGCCAGGTCAGATCAAGATCATCGTCAACCGGGGTTACATGACCAGGACCGCAGCCGACACTGAGAACAGCGAACCGTGTGCGATCATTTCGGTTACGGACACTGGCTGCGGGATGAGTGAAAAGGTACAGGCCCGGATATTCGAGCCATTCTTTACAACGAAGCATCCCGGCTCGGGAACCGGCCTCGGTCTTTCCGTCGTGCACGGCATTGTCAAAGCACATGGGGGGATAGTTACCGCAAAGAGCACGCCAGGCGCGGGCTCGCGTTTTGACATACACCTGCCATTCGCCGAATAGTGAGCATATGCCGCCTCAATTCTTGCGAACAGGACAGGCTCCGCGCTGCATGGCCATAACAAATGTTATCGACATCTCAGGCTCTTCGAGCGCGCCCCCTTCCCGACAAAGTCTCAAGACATGGCATTTTCTGATCTGATCGTTGCTCGGATTTTCTAATAATTTCCTGGCCAAGTGGTGCCACGCCCCCGCCTGTTTCATGGGCTATGCGCCCCAATGGCACGGCACTTTGAACGCATTGGCTCATGCCCGACGCCCGGCATCGGGCACATTCC
This sequence comes from Rhizomicrobium sp., assembly GCA_049964915.1. Classification (GTDB taxonomy): domain Bacteria; phylum Pseudomonadota; class Alphaproteobacteria; order Micropepsales; family Micropepsaceae; genus Rhizomicrobium. Next base: position 46,375 of record JBMFWV010000004.1, on the reverse strand, counting down.
TCGCGGATGGGAAACCTTGAAGAATGCGTGCGACCTGTTGTAAATTTGCCTGGCGCACCCCACAATAAACGCTGACCATTAATCGGTGCGCAGTTACCCGCTATTGGTCCGCTGTGCGCGGACATATAGTGGACAAATGCGTGCCTTGTGATCGCAGCAGACACAGCCAGTTACGAAATCCATCTGCCAAGCCATGTTAGTGACCGAATGACTGGAACGTTTTCGCGCCGCGCATTTCTGAGCGGGGTAAGCCTGTCCCTGGTGGCGGCGGGCGTCAGGGCCAATGCTCTCCACGGACCTCAGTCTAGCGGCATCAATCCGCAGTTGCTTACTCGGGCACTGGCGGCGATGCGCAGACAATCTCCCCATCTTCGCGCGACAGATAGAATGGCCGTCGTCGATTTTACTCTGCCATCAAAGAGCCCGCGCATGTACTTGGTCGACCTGCAGACACAAGCAGTGCACAGCGTTCTGGTCGCACATGGACTGGGTTCTGATCCCCATTATACAGGCTGGCTGATACGCTTCTCCAACGTTCCAGGGTCCCTTGCAACCTCCGCGGGCGGCTACGTAACCGGTCCCGCCTATATTGGCGAACACGGCCACTCACTGCGCCTACAGGGACTGGATAGGACAAACTCGAACGCAGAGGACCGAGACATCGTGATCCATTCTGCCTGGTATGTGAGCCGGGAAAGAGCGCTATCCACGGGCAAGATTGGTCGCAGTGACGGCTGCTTTGCGGTCGCACAGACTTCCTTGGAGCAGGTTCTGGATCACCTTGGAACCGGACGTTTCCTCTATGCGGAAAAGCTGGCGGCCTGAGCAGGCCGGCGGCGACGAGTGCAGCGAAAGACAAACTGTCCATCTCCGCCCGCAGCTTCCAGCTAATGTAAACGGGATCAGCCTCGCCCGACGTAGGGCATGGCAGTGGCCATGATCGTCATGAACAGAACGTTGGCATCAAGAGGCAGCGTCGCCATGTGCACGACTGCGGCCGCCGCATGTTCTACATCCATCACCGGCTCAGGCGCGGTTCTGCCATCAGCCTGCAACACACCGTGCACCATACGGGCGGTCATCGAGGTCTGAGCATTTCCAATGTCGATTTGCCCGCAGGCGATGTTATGCGCTCGACCTTCCAACGCCGTAGAGCGGGTCAATCCGGTCATCGCATGCTTGCTAATCGTATAGGGAGCAGAGAACGGCCGCGGGGTATGCGCCGAGATTGATCCGTTATTGATGATGCGCCCGCCCTTGGGATCCTGAGCCTTCATGAGGCGAATGGCCTCCTGCGTACATAAAAATGCTCCCGTAACATTGGTCGCAATCGCCCGTTCCCATTGTCCGAATGGGACGTCCTCTATGGGGGCGGGCATGGTGCCGGTTCCTGCATTGTTGAAGAGGACATCGAGACGTCCAAATTGCTTATGGACAGCCGCAAAGAGCGCTTTGACCTGTTCTGGATTACCCACATCCGCAGGATAGGCCATTGCCTCGGCACCCCGCGCGCGACAGGCAGTGGCGCATTCCTCGAGTGGCTCGGACCGCCGTCCAGTCAAAACCATTTTCGCCTTGCGATCTGCGAATGCGAGCGCAGTGGCGCGGCCGATTCCGGAGCCAGAGCCCGTAACCAGAACTACCTGTTCCATTCTCTACCTTCCTGAGTAGGTATGCATTTGATGACTCGATTCCACTGTGCAACCAGCCTGATACGGAAGCAAGCTGCACCAATTCTGCATCAACCGGGGTCTGGCGAAGTCAGGTACCTGGCTTCACCCGCACGCCCACGCTCTTCAAGTTGGCCATCCGATGATCTATGGTTTGGTCCAACGAGACGTCTCTCCCCAGCAACGGAAAGTTGGATTAGAGCTTCTGACTAACAGAGGCCTTGACCTAGTCGAACGCGAAGCTTTGTCTCATCACGTGCCCAACAAGTCCATGTCATATTGGACCGGGAGCGGGATAGGCTTGGCCGTAGATCTCGCCTAGGTTCCCTGCAGGCTCTAGGGAGCCGTTGGGCCTGACATTGCTTGCGCATATGGGTGTTACATGTCTGAACAATTTGATGTCATCATAATAGGTGCAGGCATAGCCGGCGCATCACTGGCCGCCAACCTTGCCAATACCCATCGGGTGATCGTTCTTGAGCGCGAGGAATTTGCGGGTTTTCATTCCACTGGAAGGTCGGCAGCTCAGTTCTCCGAAATCTACGGTAACAGCACAGTGAGAGCGCTGACGCGGGCCAGTCGGCGCTTTTTCTATACGCCTCCTCAAGGCTTTTCTGATTCTCCATTGGTGCTGCCGCGAGGCTCTCTCTTCATCGCCCGACAGGACCAACTTGCTCAGCTTTCCGAGTTCGCGGCCCAGAATGACGTCGGCGACTGCGTGCGCGCGATAAGCGCAAGCGAGGCGCTGCAAATGTGTCCAATCCTGCGCCCAGACTATGTTGCCGCAGCGGTGCTCGAGGGGGCTGCAGCCGACATGGATGTGAATGCGCTGCATCAGGGCTATCTTCGCCAACTCCGTCAGGAAGGGGGCCACATAAGGCTGAACGCCGAAGTCCTTGAGTTCTCTCACAACAAAGGGACTTGGCAGGTGCGTACACCAAACGGATCATTTCAGGCACCAGTTGTTGTCAATGCAGCGGGTGCCTGGGCAGACCAGATCGCAATCAGGGCGGGCGTCCGCCCGCTTAAAATCCAGCCCTGTAGACGCACCGCCGTCTTAGTGGACCCGCCACCGGATATTGCGACGGCCAGCTTTCCAATGGTCATCGATATCGACGAAACATTCTACTTCAAGCCTGATGCTGGCTTGCTGTTCCTCACTCCTGCGGACGAGAGTCCGGTCGAACCATCCGACGTTCAGCCTGAAGAGATTGACGTTGCCATTGCAATTGACCGCGTGGAGCAAGCTACGACCTTGCGGATTTCTCGCGTTCGCAAACGTTGGGCCGGCCTGCGCTCCTTTGCGCCGGACCGGACCCCCGTTATCGGGTTCGATCCGCGTCTTTCCGGATTTTTCTGGCTCGCCGGCCAGGGAGGATATGGAATTCAGACTGCTCCGACTGCCGGGGCTCTGGCTGCGGCGCTAATCCGCCAGGATCTGCCTGTTGAACTTCGTAATCTGCCTATCAATGAGCTTTCACCTGGACGCCAAGCGCTGACAACTGCGGCTACATAGGGGATGGAAGTACCAGGTCAAAGCGGAGCACTGACTTTATCGTTTTCGACCACTGCAATCCCGTAGTCCCGCCCCTCCCAGCGCTGCTGCTCAGGCCAAAAAAAAGTGAAGTCAACGCGCCCGCCTGCGCCGAGCTCCGAGATATCTAACTCCGCGACAAACACGCCAAGTCCGTTTTTGTCCGTCTCCGTATCTTTAACCTTCTGCCAGCCGTTGACGCCCCAATGCACTCGCGCCTTGCTGCGCAACGCGATGTAAAGTCGCTGACCGTAAAGGAGCTTGACGGGTTGATGATTGGGGCCCCAAATCACGAAATCCACCAAGGGTCGCTTTCCGCCGTAGCGGGCCCAGGTCGCGCTGGGCCGGTCAACCGGCGCCCCAAAGGCGCGGCTGTAGCACAGCTTTAGAAATTCACTGTGCGCCCACACCAGTGGCATCGCCGAACCGCTTGGTCGACCAGGCTCAAGACCATAGGCGCTGATGGGTGCACTATCCCACACTTGTTCCGGCAAAAGGCCTAGTGGATTTGCCATTTTTTTCATCGCGAGCAGATAAGGCTCGACGTCTTCGCCACACAGCAGGGCGTAGTGTCCGCGCTCGCCCACGAGCAAAGGCCAGCCGCGCCCAAGGCCGGTACCATCAAAGGCCCGACCATCCTCGTGCTCGCCATAGCCGTCATCATTGTATCGGTGCCAAACTGGCCCACTCGGCGTTTCCGTCTTCAGAAGCGCATCAACCGCCTTCAGCGAGTCTATGATAAAGGGATCATCGGCACGGCGCAGGCCGTAGCGCACAAGCTGTAGAAAGTCGGTAGAGACCTGTGCGCTGGCCGGTAGATCCGGATCGTGAGCGCGATTTTTGATGGCGACGGAATCTGTCGGCGCGCGCCTGTGGGTTTGTGGATCAAGTGGCACCGCGCGCATGAAATAGCCGTCGGTACCAAGTCGGCGGGCAAGTTCAGAGCCTCGCACGAAAGCCCAACCCTCGATCTGTGCGTTCCAGTAATCAGCAAGCCTCAGTGCGAATTCCCGATCTGCCGGCTCAAGGAATTGGCACCCCTCAACCAAAGCGGCGATGCTGACAGCCAACGTGAAGGTATTGATGCCAGCGTCTTCCTCCCAGCGATCCTGATGTGTAGCTGGTCCATGACGGGCTATAAAGCCAAGTGCTCGTAGGATCATGTCCTGAACCGGAATGTTGTGCAGCTTTCCATGATCATGGAGCTGAGCGGCCAACAGCACAGGAAACGCAACCTCGTCCAGCTGAACGCCGGTCCAGAATGCGGCACCGCCCAGCCACTGGTTCTGAAACCAGTGGCCGTCTTCCTGTTGCGTAGCGATGAGATAGCGCAGTGTGTCACGCGCATTGTGATAGGCGCCCAGTGCGACAAGGCCGCCTGCCGTCTCAACCAAATCACGCGACCAGATCAGATGATAACCACCCCTGCTCTGACTGACATCGCCCCAAGGTACCGAAAGACTCGCCACAGCAGCTCCACGATAGGTACGGTCTTCGTGGATTTTGAGTACAGACGCAGAAACGGCGAACATGTCTTGCAGTCCGGGCACAAGTTGGGGTGGGGTTATTCCATCATGCCATTCCTGCCAGGCCGCGACCTGTGACGACCACTCTGCGTCGAAGTCATCCATCAGGGCAGAAACCGCCAGTGTCGCCGCCGCCTGACGGCTGGTCGCAAAACCCAGCGCCAGCCGGCCTTCCCGCTGCAACTCGCCGATCAGCGCGACACAACCCGGACCGGCATGTTCGTACGCCCAACTCATACGTCCGTTGCGGTGGAAATCCTGCCAGCCATCGCTGATGCCAAAGCCTCCGGCTGAGCCACGCAGGATGGCGTCACTTCCATGTATGTCCGCGCCGCAGAGGGAGAGCGCAAATGGCCCCTGATCCGCCCACAACACGGTGCGTGCGCCATGGCGTTCGACTGACGCCCGATTACCCTCGGCATCGCCACCCAGACGGGGCGCCAGGAGTGCGTAGGGGCGTAGCTGAGGATCCCCGTCCAGGGAATAGCGCAGCATGATCACGTCGCTCCGCTGGGAGGGGCAAATCTCCATTCGGAACACAAAACGCGGATGGCGGTGCTCCACGGAGAGCGCAGGGACACCTGGCGCAGCCAGTTCTACCGAATAATTGTGCAGCCGGCGCAGTTCGACCCAAAAGCCTTGATCATCGGCAATGATAAAGCCGAGATCACGGATTTGCGGGATGTCGATGCGTGGATAGTAGACCTCCGTCAGTATGCCTTCACAAAGCGTGAACCAGAGCCGCGATGATCCGAGGCTGGTCCCAACCATGTCTTTGCGCGCCGGCGCCCAGGTAGGTCTCGGATCAGGACTGAGGGGAGCATCCATGACGTCGTCTCCTGCGCCGGGCGCGCTCGGCAAATCTCTGCCACGAGCTGACCCGTGAACCCGTCCAGGGCCATTGCACCGGCGGGGTACACCACAAAAATGGTCGGACGCCACCTGCCCCCAGGCGCCAAGCCCTCTGCGGAGGAATACAGTGTGGCCGGTTCCGGACTTCCCCGATACTGAAACCATTTTCAGCCCCCGGATAGAAACCCCTCAGTGCAGCTTCGGACGCAGGATATGGCTGTTGCCATGTTCGATGCGCAAAACCTTGCCCCGAGCCTGCAGGATCCGCCTTTGGCCCGTTCCGGCATGGGGGCCACGACGGCCGCAGCCTTCCACCTTAAGGCGGCCAAATCTGGGAGACGGCCTGACGACGGATATTTGTCCGGCCCTCCACGCGTTCACAAAGTCGAGATCGCATCTGCGGCCCTATGCGGCCAGGGCACTGGGTTTCAACGGCGTGTCCCCCGGCTACATCCGAGGTTGCCAGGGCCGGTCGGGAGCGGCTCTCAAATGCAAAAAGCCTTGCAAATCTAGGCGTTCCCAATCAGCGGAGCCATGGCGGCGTTCGCTGCGCGGGAGCAAAATCGCCCTTGGCCTCCCTGCCCGCTCGCACTGTAGACAGCGCCTGCAAGGCAAGGGCGGTGGACTATCAAAGCCTTCAAGGTACGCTTTGCCTCCGGTTCGCGGATTGCACGATTGCGCAAGGCGCGCTTACCCTCGCGGCCGCTCATTTTGGGGGTACCGATGAAGCTTGGACGATTAGCTCTTTTCGCCGCGGCTGTGACGCTGGCAGCCGGCATGGCACCTAACAATAAAGTTACAGCAGCTGCTGCCACGCACGGCGTGACAGGCGCAGGTGTAAAGGCCATGGCCTATGGCACTGCGGACCTCAGCCACCACACCGGCAAGCTCGCCTTTCACTTCTTCGGCCCCATTCATGGTAACCGCGTCGCTTCGATCGCGGGCGTGCCAGGCAATTATACGACCTATTACGCCGGTGCTGCTGCCGGCGGCTTGTGGAAGTCGGATGATGGCGGCAACACCTGGAAGCCAATCTTTGAACGGCCGGGTGCAGCGGCGATCGGCGCCATCGCCGTTGATCCCTCCAGGCCCTCAACCGTGTGGGTGGGAACCGGCGAGCCCTGGGCCATTCGCGACATCGATATCGGCGGCAACGGCGTCTACAAGACCGAGGACGGTGGCAAGACTTGGCACCATATGGGTCTCACTCAGACCGGCCGTATCGCTCGCATCATCGTCGATCCTTCTGACTCGGACACTGTCTTCGTCTGTGCCGAAGGCCATTTGACCAGCAAAGATCAGCAGCGCGGTGTATTTGTCACCCATAATGGCGGCAAGACATGGACGCGCTCCCTCTTCGTCAATTCTCATACAGGCTGCTCGGGCTTGTCGATGGATGCCCATGACCACAACACATTGGTGGCAGGGACGTGGCAGGTTGTCATGCATACCTGGGCAGAACTCAGCGGTGGCCCCGGTAGTGGTGTGTTCATCACGCACAATGGCGGCAAGACCTGGAAGCGTATAGTGGGTCACGGCCTGCCGTCTTCGCCAGTTGGCAAAATCGATGTTGGCATCGCACCCTCCAATCCGAAGCGGATGTACGCCCTCATTGAGGCGCCCGGACAAGGATCCATGTGGCGCTCCGACGATGGCGGCGTAAACTGGCAACGGGTCAGTTGGAATCGTATGCTGATCGGTAGAGCAGGTTACTACATCCGCCTTGCGATATCTCCACGCAACGACAACAAGGTGTACGTTGCAAGCAGCAGCTTCCTCGTCTCAAAGGATGGTGGGAGGACCTGGCACGAAATGCATGTAGGTGGCGACAATCACGACATCTGGATTGATCCCAAAGACGCCACGCATATGGCCGAAACCAATGACGGTGGCTTTGCCATTACCACAACGGATGGCAAGGGCTGGCACAGCGTTTCGCTACCCATCGGCGAGATGTATCACGTCGCCGTCGATGATCAGATCCCCTATTACATATACTCTAACATGCAGGATGACTCGACGATGCGCGGTCCCGTCGATCCCTTAGGTGCTACCGCCTGGGGTATCGGCGCACAGCAAGGCTGGGATTACGGCATGGGTGGCTGTGAAAGCGGCTTTACCGTTCCCGACGAGGTCAATCCCAATATCGTCTGGGCCACCTGCTATGGCGACGAAGTAACGCGCTGGGACGCCAAAACCCACGAGGCGCGTTCGGTGAGCCCATGGTTCCACACGCTTGATTCCGCTCCCAACCAGACGAAGTATCGTTGCCATTGGACGCCACCCCTGGCGATCGATCCCTTCAATCACAACATCGTCTATTACGGTTGCCAGGTCCTCTTCGAAACCAGGGATGGTGGCCAAAGCTGGCGCAAGATCAGTCCGGACTTGTCGACCAATGACCCCAAATATCTGGTGTCATCGGGCGGGCTGATTGGCGACAATCTGGGCCAGTTCTATGGCGAAGTGATATTCGCTATTGCACCTTCAACCGTGCAGAAGGGGCTCATCTGGGTGGGTACCAATGACGGTAAGGTTTGGTACACGCCAGATCGTGGCGGTCACTGGACCGACGTTACCAGAAACATTGGCATGAAGCCGTGGGGCACGGTGACCAGCATACAGCCCTCATTCTTCCACCCTGGCACCGCTTATGTATCGGTTGACTATCATCTTAGCGGTGATCGCAAACCCTATATCTATAAGACGACGGACTTCGGAAAGCATTGGACGAAGATCTCCAATGGCCTGCCGCAGACCGGTAACCTCGACTATGTGCATAACATCTCGGAGGATCCCAATTGTGCCGGACTGCTGTTCACAGGAACAGGTGAAGGTCTCTATTACTCGCTTGATCGTGGTGCACACTGGACGCATCTGGATCAGGGGTTGCCGCCTTCACCGGTCACCTGGACAGTGGTGCAGAAGCGCTTCCATGACCTTGTGGTATCCACATGGGGCCGTGGCATCTATGTTCTTCCGGACATTTCCGCACTCGAGCAGATGGCAAAGGCACAGACGGACAGTGATATCAGACTGTTCGCCCCGCTTCAGGCCTATCGCCTCTTGCGTCGACCCAAGGCTTATATCGACTTTGATCTTAAGTCTGCGCCCAAAAAGGAGATCGAACTCCAGATCGTTGATGCGAAGGGCAGTGTCATCCGCACCATGTACCGGATCGCGCATCCCGGCATCAATCGTGTCATGTGGGACATGCGCTACGATCACCTGACGCCAGTGGTATTGCAGACGATACCGCCTGAGGACCCCAATATCTGGAATGAAACACGGTTCAAGGGTCGCCGTGCTCGCCCCGTGACCCATTGGGGAATGCCTGACATCATTGCAGGTCCTCTTGCAGTACCGGGCGCTTACACGGTGCGCCTGACAGTGAACGGCAAGACACTGTCGGCGCCGCTGCAGATCCTGCGCGATCCCAACAGCGAGACCAATCAGGCTGGAATGGACGCCACTCTCGCTCTGCAGCTACGCATCGCGCATGACGTCCATCAGGTAGCCGACATGGTCAATCTGACGGAACAGATGCGCGTGCCACTACAGGAACTGGAGAAAAAATATGCCGGCGACGCCAAGATGGAGAGCAAACTGCTGAGCATGGACAAGAAGATCCAGGACGTGGAATACAAGTTGTTTTCGCGATACCTCGCACCTGGTGACGACAAGTATTATCAGTCGGCCTACAAAGTTTATTACAACCTGCTGTGGCTGAATGGTGAAATCGGAACTGGCGCGGGCGATGTTGCTGGTGGTGTAGATTTCGGTCCTACCGACATCGAACCCAAGCTCCTGTCCATCATCGAAGCCCACCTTGCTTCGGGAGCCGCTGACTTCCAGAACCTCGTCACAAAAGAGGTTCCTGGATTCAATCAAACGCTTGCAGGCCAAGGTATTGCACCTTTGCCAACGAAGCTGCAGCCGGTGCCGGATCTGATGTCGCTCTATCCGCCGCGGGAACTGGAAGAGGCCTACGCGAACTGATCAAGGCCTGAAATAGCTGGAAGGGACGTGTGAGCAGTCATCAGCTTGCACGTCCTTTCTTTTTCCGCAGGTTAAGGCCCCATCGCGGAAGCTTCACCAAACGGTCGAAAATTGACCTGGATCAGCCCATCCCTTGGGCAACCCGCATAGGACAAGGTGGCAAAAAGACTGGAGCTCTACCAAGCAAATGGCGGCCACCACGTCCCGTGGGTTTTACGCCCGGCTCATCACCGCCTGCATCCTCGTCCTAGCATCTGCCTCACCCCTGTTCGCCGCCAACAGCCAGACATCGCTTCAGTCCCAGCTGGAGCGTGCGATCGGCCGGCAACGGTCTTCACAGACCCGACTTGCCCTTGCGAAATTTTACAGGATGAAGTCCTGGACCCTGGCATGGCAGGACCCAGAGCTGACCCATGCTGCAGACGCCGCCCTCGCCGCTGCGCCACAGCAAGGTCTTCCAACCGGATCATATGCCGCCGTTATCAGCGCCCGCACCCCCGTAGACGCGGACGTCGAGCTGAGCGCGCAAGTTCTGCGCTATGCCCGGAATGTCTCGATCGGCGTTATCCCGCCGGCGGACGCCGAAGGCTCCGCACGAACCCTCCAGGCTATTGCCTCTGAACTTGCTGTGGCCTCGCGCAACCCCGAAGATCTGCGCAAATATCTCGCAGCCCTGCCCCCCGATCATGCCGCCTACCTTGTGCTGCAGCGCGCCTACACCCGCTACCTAATGCTGGCGTCACAAGGCAGCTGGCCTCAGCTACCACTGGTAAAGCGCATCAGGCTTTCCACTCCAGGGCCATTGGCCGAACTGGTCCATACGCGCCTCGCCTGTGAGTACCCTGCATTGCAGAAGGCTGATCCTGCGACGCTGAAAGAGGCGATCAGGCGCTTCCAGGCCCATGTCGGCCTGACTGCGGACGGCATCATCGGGCCCAAGACGATCAGCGCACTCAATATAGAGCCCGCCCAGCGCGCCGCCCAGATTGCGGCAAACATGGAACGTTGGCGATGGCTGCCGCGTCATTTTCCGACGCGCTACATCGAGATCAACACTGCGAATGCGACGCTAAATGCCGTCGACCATGATCGCATCGTCCTTCACTCACGCGTAATTGTCGGCAAAACCACAACCTCCACCCCGGATTTTATAGCTAACGCACTGGCTATAATCGTCAATCCCGAGTGGGACGTGCCGACCTCGATCGTAGAGAAGGAAATCCTTCCACATCTCCGGCGCCAACCCAACTACCTGACCCGAAATCACATGATCATGAAAAACGGCCGCGTGAAGCAGCTGCCGGGAGCTGATAATGCGCTGGGACGCTTAAAAGTCGACATCACCGATCCATTTGCCATCTACATGCATGACACCCCGGCAAGAACGCTATTCGCCCGGGACGAACGTCATCTCAGTCATGGTTGCATTCGTGTACAGAAGATCCTGCCACTCGCGTCATGGCTCCTGACGGGGAATGTAGATGAGGGGCTGTCGCGCATTCAGGCAGCCATTGATGATAGCGTAACCCAACGCATCTCTCTGAGCACCCCGGTTCGCGTATATGTAATCTATCGGACCGTGATCGTCGGCTCGGATGGTGGCGTCGATTTCGCTCCGGACATCTACGATCGCGATCAAGCTCTGATCACCGCGATGTTTGGTGCCCCTCCTAAGCTCAGCACTTCAAAAGAGCCTGCCAGTCATGGCTGCAAGGTCGGTCAATAGCTTTCGCACACAGCAGGCAGCAGCCGGTCCGCCCGTTCTCATTGAGGGAAATCACAATTTGCGGGGTAGCGGCGGCTATTGTGGACTGTCACGGAGGGCCGGCCCATGACCTGGAACAAGTCACTTACAGCCTTGGGCGTCCTCGTCTGGGTTGGCATTATAGCAGTGCTTTTGTGGGTCGGGGCACAAAGTCCTGCTCCGCAACCCGTGCTTACGCTTGCCTACTCAGATTTCATGGTCAAGCTGGATCAGGGCGCAGTCAAAACGGCAAAGATCGAGGGCAACAAGCTTGAAGGTACACTGGCCAATAATGCCCGCTACACGACTATTACCCCTGAAGATCCGAGCCTGCCTGCACAACTCTTGCGCCACCGTGTCCACGTCGTCGTGGTCCCGCCACAATCGGGTTCAACCCTCGTCACGCTTCTGAGCTGGGTGCCCTTCTTGCTGATTGCCGGTGTCTGGATTTTTATACTCTTCTCCAGCCGCAACCAGACTGGAAATCGGTTCGGTTTTGGTAAGAGCAGAGCCAAGCTGATTACCCCTGCGCAAACCCACCACGTGACTTTTGCTGATGTCGCGGGAATCGACGAGGCGCGTAGCGAACTCCAGGAAATAGTTGAGTTTCTCAGAAGTCCCCAAAAGTTTGAACGCCTAGGAGGACGCATCCCCAAAGGATGTCTGCTCGTTGGTCCACCTGGAACCGGAAAGACACTCCTCGCACGCGCCATTGCCGGCGAAGCCCAAGTGCCGTTCTTTTCTATTTCCGGTTCCGAGTTTGTCGAGATGTTCGTCGGAGTAGGCGCGAGCCGGGTAAGGGATTTGTTCGAACAGGCTAAAAAAAGCGCACCCTGCATCGTCTTCGTGGACGAAATAGATGCCGTCGGCCGCAAACGCGGCCTCAGCTATTCGGGGACAAATGATGAGCGCGAACAGACTCTCAATCAGCTGCTTGTCGAGATGGATGGTTTCGATACACGGGAAGGGGTAATTCTCTTAGCGGCAACTAACCGGCCCGACGTTCTTGATCCTGCATTGCTGCGGCCGGGACGATTTGATCGTCGTATCCAGCTCTCCAATCCGGATATCACCGGTCGGGAACAGATTCTGCAAGTCCACGTTCGAAAGGTTCCCCTTGCGCAGGACGTCGACATACGAGCCCTGGCGCGAGGTACACCCGGTCTCTCCGGAGCCGACCTTGCCAACCTCGTAAATGAAGCCGCACTTCTCGCCGCCCACAGAAATGAGGCACGTGTTAATGCGCGTGATTTTGATGATGCCAAAGACAAGATCATGATGGGAAGCGAGCGGCGCTCACTTGTTATGAGCGCCAAGGAGAAAAAGATCACCGCGGTTCACGAAAGTGGGCATGCGCTCGTGACACTTTACTCGCCCGACCATGACCCCTTGCACAAGGTCACCATCATACCTCATGGCCGCGCCCTTGGAGCAACCCTGTCACTTCCTGAGCGCGACCGGTTTGGCTACTCACGGCGTGAGCTGAGCACGCGACTTGCGATCCTGTTTGCTGGTCGCATTGCTGAGGAAATGTACTTTGGCAGTGACGACACCACTACAGGTGCCAGCGATGACATCAAGCAGGCAACCGAGCTTGCCCGCCGGATGGTCTGCGAATTTGGCTTCAGTACGAAACTTGGTCTCATCAGCTTTGAGGATGCCGATCACGGCCCGGCCTATGAGGGTCTGTTCCCCGGACGCAAGGCGATGAGCGAGGAAACCGCGTCACGGATCGATGAGGAAATCGTTCGCCTGACCAATGAAGCCTCAAACAACGCACGGGAGATACTTTCCAGTCATCGCAGCGAGCTCGACAATCTTGTCGAGGCGCTGCTCGAGCATGAAACCCTGAGCGGATCACAAATCAGCGAACTACTTGGACACAATCTACCAAAGATACAAGAGACGCAGGGTTTTTTGACTGCGGCGCAGTAATGGACAAGGACTATCTGTGCATGCCCCATCGGCGTTCCGGGAAATTCTTGCTCGAAGCGCGTGGGAGGGATTAAATCACAGCCGGCCGTTCCGGTGTATCACATGCACGGATGACTTTAGTGTCATGCGACGCTTGCCTGGCCCGTCCGCAAAAGGGAGATCGTGCGGTGCGTAGATTTTTAGCGATGGCTGTCTTTGCCGCGGGCGTGGCGCTTGCGGTTGTTTCCCAAGCCCAGGCTATGCCACGGGATCGCGGTCCAGAGCCCGGACCGGCACCTGAACGCGCTCAACCACAGCGCGGCGGGCGCGGCCAGGGACCCGCACCGGCTTTCAATCGTGCCATGCCACCACAAGGTTTTCGCGCCGCACCGCCGGATTTTCGCGGCAGGCTTCCTGGTCCGGGACAGCTAAGCGGGGATTTTCATCGGCGCCCCGGTTTTCAAGTGCATCCGGACGGCAGGTTCCGCGGGCACCGCTTCGAGCGCTTTTCGCCGCCTGAGCGTCGGCTTTGGGAGCGGGGAGGCTGGCGTCATACCTGGCACGATGGCCATCTTGGCTGGTGGTGGGTAGTATCGGGTGATTGGTTCTTCTACCCGCAACCGATCTATCCTTATCCCCTCTATGTGGGCCCACCTTACTATTACGACTATTACAACACCTATGGGCCGCCCTCTTACTATTGGTATTATTGCGAAGATCCCCCAGGATACTATCCCTATGTCCCGCGTTGCTATGTCCCGTGGCAGCCGGTGCCTCCGGTATCGGAGTGACCTGGGGAATCATGACGATTTGCATGCCGCCAGGGTGCGGGTAGAAAGCCGGAATGACAGGTGAGACGGGAGCTGGCGAGCTGCACAGCAAGGCTGCGGTACCAATACTGGATGCAGCCTTAGTCAGAGACCTTGCTGATGCAAATCTGATGGTGGAGGCGTTGCGTGACGCCTTTGCGCGGGGCTGCGTGATGCCGGTACGCCATCATCACTCTATTACCGTCCCCGGCGAACCTGAGGGCACATTATTATTGATGCCCGCCTGGCAAGAGGGAGCCCAGGCAGGGGTAAAGATCGCCACGGTGTTTCCTGGAAACGCGACGCGGGGCGAACCATCCGTCAACGCCACCTATCTCCTGTTTGATGCGAGAAGTGGCCGGCCCCAGGCGCTGATTGATGGCGATGAACTGACGGCCCAGCGGACCGCTGCCACTTCCGTGCTTGCGGCGAGCTACCTGGCCCGCAGTGACAGCGAGCAGCTCCTCATTGTCGGTAGTGGCAGGATAGCCCGCTACACGGCTCTTTGTTATGCGCGAATGCGGCCCCAACTGCGCGGGATCGCTGTCTGGAGCCGTCAGGAGGATAAGGCAGCCTGGCTCGCCAAGGACCTCAGCGCAAAAACCGGTCTGTCCGTAAAGAGCGCGCCAGAGCTACCGGCCGCAGTCAGAGAAGCGGACATTATCAGCTGCGCCACACTTGCCCGGGACCCTCTGGTTTTTGGCGCGTGGCTCCGCCCAGGCACCCACCTGGACCTCATCGGGGGCTTTACCCCGGATATGCGCGAGGCGGATGATGCGGCGGTGGCGGGGGCCAGTCTCTTTGCCGACACACGGGAGTCCGCGGTCCGAGAAGCCGGCGATTTCGTACAACCACTGCGCAGGGGAATCATTGCAGCCGACGCCATTGTCGATCTGTTCGCACTTTGCGGCGGCAGCCATCAAGGTCGGCGTGACGGCTCCGAAATCACGCTCTTCAAGTCCGTTGGCGCAGCGCTGGAAGATCTGGCTGTGGCAGAACTGCTATGGCAACGCGCCTCTCGCTAAAATCCCATCGCGCTGCCCTTCTTGCGCCCAATTTCTGCGCTTGGTGACACGGCTTGTTCTCATCCGGCAGCTTTAAGCTGGGAAAGCCATGGAAATTTCTAGCGCACAGCCGTCCAAATTCGCCTCAATCCGCGGCTTCCTAGCGCGCTATCGCTCCCACCTGTCAGTGGCATCGATGCTCGCAGGATTTGCCAGCGACTATATGCTGCTCGGTAGCATTGATCTGCCGACAACCCAGGCACTGCTGAGCTTCTACCTCGTCCTCGCCGCCCTCGGCATCGCGCTGCTGCATGCTGCAGAAAGCTCTGCCATCCGCGGCTTCCTGCAAAGGTGGCGTAACCTTTTCCCCATGGCGATCCAGTTTGCGCTGGGCAGCCTTTGGAGTGGCCTGCTGGTCTTCTATTCACGGACAGCGGTTTTCGCCACCTCCTGGCCGTTTTTGCTCCTCTTGCTGGCATTTCTTGTTGGTAATGAGCTGTTTCACCGGTACGTCTCCCGGCTGGTGTTTTCCACCACACTGCTGTTCTTTGCGCTCATTTCCGTCGCCATCCTGATTGTGCCCATTTACCTCCATGCCATTGGGCCAAAGGTATTTCTGCTCAGCGGCGGCGGCGCGGTCATCGCCTTTCTCATCTATTGCTGGATACTGGCATGGATCGGCGGTTCAAGGTTTGCTCCGGCGCGGTGGAAAATGCTTGGCGGTGGCCTCGCGGTCTTTTCGATCCTCAACATATTCTACTTCACTGGCGTGCTGCCGCCCCTCCCGCTCGCCCTGGCGGCCAGCGGCGTCTATCAGAATATCCGCAAGAGTGGCCCGGTCTATCTGGCCGTTGGCCAGCACCAGCCGTGGTACACCCGCTTTGGCTGGCCACAAACCATCTATCTGGCGCCGGGTGCTCCGGTCTCCGTGTTCAGCTCAGTCTTTGCGCCAATCGCACTGACCACGCGCATCCGCCATGAATGGGAATGGTACTCGCCTCAAAAGCAGGAGTGGATTCCTGAAGCTTCTGTAACGTTCACCGTGAGCGGAGGCCGCAATGGAGGCTATCGTGGCTATACCACGAAGCATGATCCGATGGATGGGAAGTGGCGTGTCGATATCGAGACCGAAGGCGACCGGCTCATTGGCCGTGTGCAGTTTCGGATCCAGCACACAGGAAGCGTGCCGCAGCTTGAGCACATCGTTCTGCACTGATTGCCAGGGGACGGCCAATCGCGCATAGTGCCCGCGCAACTTCTGAGGGAACGCGATGATGCGTCGATTAGTGATCGCGGCAGTTTTGACCGCCATGACGGCTGCGCCAAGCTTATGCGCTGCGGCCACCATGCAAAGACTGTCTGGAACAATCGTATCGTATGGACGCACCAATCATCTGCTCACAGTCAAGACCAACACAGGCGTGATCAAGAAGATCACTCTACTTCCGAAGGCGCGCATCATTGGTGACAGGAAAGCTACTGTCGCGGACATCAGGAAGGGCGATTTTGTTGCGTCAGCGGCCATGAAGGCTCCGGATGGTAAGCTTTATGCCCAGGAAATGCGTATTTTCCCACCGGCATTGAGGGGAATGGGTGAAGGTCAATATCCAATGAGCCGACCCGATCAGAGCATGACGAACGCAACCGTGATTGAAACACGCGGCGTTACCGCCAATGGCAAAGCCGGCACCATCGCTCTTACCTTTCATGGCACAAGGATGGTGAACGGCAAATGCGAGGGTCATGCAAGCTCCCCTGGGAAGGGAACCTGCATAGGCAAGACTGCGATCATCGTCCGCCCGGGCACACCGGTAACCTACTGGATTCTCGGTAATTCGAACTGGCTGAAGCCAGGCCTTGCTGTGCGCCTGTTCGCCGTTCCCGGACCAAAGGGAGCACTAGTCAGTCCTGGCCTGATCGTCGAGCACAATGGGGTTATGCCTCAAATCTGAAGGCCCTGCGACGGGGAGCCGCCCAGAAGCCGGCTCCCTGTTTTGCTCATCGGATATGCTTTTCTCAGCCACCGCCAAGTTCATCAAGTGCCGTTTGCAGACCGGCAAAGGCTCGCGACGCTGCCTCAGGCATGATGGCAAGGATCTGGGACACACCTCCGGGTCTGTCTTCGCGGCAGCATCGTTCCAGCTGTTCGGCCAGATTCTGCAAACGGGTCGCGCCAAAGCTCCCCGACACGCCCTTCAGATCATGTGCCTGCTCCGCAAGTCTCTTGCGGTCGAGATCGAGCCCGGAGTGGATCAGCCCTGAAATCAGCTCTGAAACGGAAGTGCGAAAGCTGGCCGCCAACTCATTCAAGGTCTTGATTGGCATCACCGCGGCATAGTCATGGAGCTGCGTCGGGTCAAAATCGGGACAGGTCATGTCCATCTTGAGGGTGGCTCTGGCGTCACCTACATCTTAATCCGGACGGGATTAAGGTTTCGCTAAGCACAGGAAAGCCGATGCACATCGTGGGTGCGGTCATCGCGGGAGGGAAGGCAAGCCGGCTTGGTGGCGAAAAAGCCTTCCTCACATTTGCCGGATCAACCCTGATCGAGGTCGTCATCAGACGATTTGCGCCCCAGGTAAACGAGCTTGCCCTCAATCTGCGCGCTGACATGCCTGAATTGTCGACTGAGCTACCGGTCATTCGTGATGACGACCATGACATCGGCCCGATAGCAGGCATCATCGCCTGCCTGTCCTGGGCGGCGCGCTGCAGCGCAAGCTTTTTGGCTACCGTACCCTGCGACACCCCATTTTTGCCCCGTGACCTCGTTGCGCAACTTGCCAGTGCGGCGAGGCCTGATCAGAGCGTATATGCCTGCGACGAACGAAGTCACTATCTTTGTGCACTATGGCCTACATCAGCTCTGGAGCAGCTTCGAGAGCGCGCGCAAACACCTTGCCGTCTCTCGGATATTCACTCCGTGCTCAAAGGCCGGGGCATAGCTGTTCATGCACCGCCATATGCATTCCTCAACATCAACAGCCGTGAAGACCTACGCGCCGCCGAAGCGATCTTCAAACAAGAATGCGTTCGCGATGCGTAAAAACCTCAAATGAATCATCGCGCGCAACTGCCACCAGAGTGAGATTGGCATTTTCAGCTTCCTTCACCGCATAGGCTGTTGGCACCGATATTGCCGCAAGAACACCCACTCCCAGCATTGCGGCTTTTTGCACGATTTCGATCGAGATGCGGCTTGTCATAACCACGATGCCACTGCGGGCAGATATCCCCGCCCGGGCGATTGCTCCGCACAGCTTGTCAAGCGCATTGTGGCGGCCCACGTCCTCACGCACCAAAACCAACGCCTCGCGCTCAACCGACCAGAAGCCTGCGCCATGGATGGCACGTGTCTGAGCATTGAGCGGCTGGTTCGCGTGCAAAGCTTCCATGGCGGCAAAGATGTGACTTGCCGGCACGCGAACGGAGCTCTCGATACAGCGCAGCGGACGCGTCGCTGCAGAAAGGCTTTCGATGCCGCAAAGACCGCACCCCGCCGGTCCTGCCATCGCCCGCCGTCGCTTCAAGAGGGCCGCATCGCACGCCTCGGTCAGCTCCATGCGCAGCTCTATGCCTAACTGCTGCGGTATAATCTCAAGCGCCGCCACTTGAGCCGGTGTCTCAATCACGCCTTCACTGAGCGAAAATCCAAGGGCAAAGTCGTCCAGGTCAGCCGGCGTCGCCATCATCACGGCATAGCTCGACCGCCCATAGGTGAACGCAACCGCCACCTCTTCGGGGATAATGCGCTCCGTCAGCGTCACGCCGTCCTGATGGACACACAGATTCTGCCATGCAACCGCAGGCAACCTGGTCATACTGGAGAAACGAGCCCGCCTTGAACGCCGTTGCGCATCAATACGCCGCGAAGATCGAGAATGGGCGGAAAGATCTCATTGTTCCAGTCCCCACCCTGTGCGTCATGGGCCCGCTGCTCATGCTCGACGATGTCTTTGTCTTCGGCAAAGATCCGCTCTGTGAACCAGCTGAGAAAGGGCCAGAATGCATAGAGAACCAGGGGAATCGACGGCTTTTTGACCGACAGGTAACCAAACGTACGGTTGGTACGCTGTTCCGCATCTAAAGGCACATAAGCTAGCCAGACATCCAGTACCGGATCGCCACCATCAATCCAGAATTTAAGGCGTTGATATGGATACTCGGTCCTGATCGTCATCTTGTCAGTACGCGCGTCGTCGTTGACGCCCCGGCCAATGGAATTGATGGCGGCTTCGCCTATGGAGCCGCGCCCCGCCGCCCGCATGAAGGTATAGTCAACCTCGCACCAGTCATCCCCACTGCGTCGCCCGAGACACTTGGTTCTGATCAGCCCCATCTGTTTGCGATGCAGGAACTGATGGTTCATGTCGAAAAGATTTTCATGCATGAAGCTATAATGGCAGTCCACACGGCGGCGCAGCCGCCGGGTGGTATAGGCGGCATTGCTCCTGCTGCCCGGTACCGGAACGGGTCTGCTTTCGGCGAGTTTGGCATTACCGGGAAAAACAAAGATCAAACCATCGCGCTCTTGCACCGGATAGGAGCGTACGGCATTGCACACACGATCTGGCCCAAGATAGGGAATCTCTACGCACTTTCCGCTTTGGTCATAAGCCCAGCCATGATAGCCACAGCGTAGCCGGTCCCCTTCGACCTTTCCCAGATGCAGCGGCACCTGTCGATGTGCACAGCGGTCTTCAAGCGCAACAAGTTGGCCATCACTCCGTCTAAACAGAACGATCGCCTCGCCCGCAAAGCGAGTTGCCAGAGGCTGGCCACGTTTGAGTTCATAACTCCAGGCGACCGGATGCCAAAAATCAGGGTGCAATCCCACACGACGCAGATCTGGGGAATTGGACTGTTCTAACGTCTGAATTGTCATTCGCCCTCGCCTCCCCAGGCACCTCACCGCGGAAGGACCGGCGAGGCCGGTAGCGGCGGCTGATCTTGGGCGATCATGTGGCACCCGTCAACGCCTGGGACTGGGGCTGGTGCCAGGAACTGCACCTCTGCGCCACCGGCCCCAGGCGCTCTCGGCAAAAGACGACAGTTCTGCAACGGCGCACTGTTTGTGGAACTGTCTGTCCTGGGCTCGCCCCTGGCTGCGAAGTCTGCCCAGAGCGCGAGCGTTTCATATCGCCCTAGCCTACATCTCCAACAACACATGACCCGCATCCACGCCCTCAGATCCGGGGTCAGGCTTTGCCTCCAACCTGCGAGCGGGGCATAAGAGCCACGCTGGCTGCGCCGCTGCAGCACATGGCTTATGGGAATGCCGATGCACGAGCCCCCTATATCCGCGCGCGATTTGACCCAGAATTTCGTTGACTGTGTCTGCGCCTTGTGGCGAAGCATGCAACGGCCGATTATTGTGGGATTATGTGGTGCACAGGGCTCAGGCAAGAGCACGCTCGCTCAGGCAAGCAAGCAGGCGCTCGAAAGGCAGGGCCTGCGTGCAGCGGTCGTGGCGCTGGACGATTTCTATCTGCCCCGGGAGGCACGGCTCACCCTTTCCCTCCACATTCATCCACTTCTGATTACCCGTGGGGTCCCCGGAACCCATGACACCGAAAGGCTGGCTGAATGTCTGAAGCAGCTCATGCAGCCCGGCTTCTGTGACCTTCCTCATTTTGACAAGGCTGAGGATACCCGCGCGAAGGAACAGACACGCATAGAGACCCCAGTGGACATCGTCCTCTTTGAAGGCTGGTGCGTTGGGGCGCGTCCACAGCCAGACGCCGCGCTCGCAGCGCCAGTGAACCGTCTGGAAGCAGAGGAAGACAAAGACGGCGTATGGCGCAAATTTGTCCAGGCGCAACTGGCTGGGCCATACCAGCGCCTGTTCGCATCGCTCGATGTGCTGGCTCTGCTCAAGGCACCGAATTTCGAAGTCGTGTTCTCGTGGCGCAAGCAGCAGGAAGAGGCACTTCGTGCGCGGACCGGGCGCGGCCTATCCGATGTGCAACTGGTCCGCTTCATCGCACACTATGAACGACTGACCCGCTGGATCCTCGGCGAAATGCCTGCGCGTGCCAACTGGTGCTTCCCACTGGACGATCATCGGCACTGGCTGGCTGAGCTGGACAGTCAGGCTTTGGGCGCAGTGAGCACAGCCCGCGACCCAGTCTGACGCGAGGTCTTGTTTGCATGCACTGTGCTGGCTGTGTAGTAGCTAGGCCACCATCTCACCCGCCCGCGCAACGACCCCTGTCGCAGGACGGTTCAGTTTGAAGCAGGAGTGTTCCATGGCAGCGCAGATCACCGGCGGATTTTTCATCGGCAGCAGGCAGGTACAGTCTGCCGAGCGATTTTTCGCCATCAATCCTGCAACAGCAGAAAAAATCGAGCCGGGCTTTAGCATATCGAGCGAAAATGATGTTGAGCAGGCGTGTGCGTTGGCCGGCTCTGTCTTTGACCGCTACAGGGCTACCAGCAGCGAGCAAAGAGCGCACTTCCTCGACACCATTGCCGATAATATCGCCGCGCTCGGAGAGGTTGCTATTGCAAGAGCCCAGGCCGAGACCGCACTGCCGCAGGCGCGTCTATCCGGTGAAATCGTACGCACCGCAAATCAGCTGAGGCTGTTTGCGAGCGAACTGCGGGACGGCCGCTGGCAGGGCCTGCGCATCGATCCCGCACAACCGGACCGCAAACCTCTGCCCCGGCCAGATCTGCGGCTGCGCAAGATCCCACTTGGTCCGGTCGCTGTTTTCGGAGCCAGCAATTTTCCGTTTGCATTTTCTGTGGCCGGTGGTGACACCGCCGCAGCCCTAGCGGCGGGATGCCCCGTAGTCGTCAAGGCGCATCCAGCTCATCCTGGGACCAGCGAGCTGGTTGCAGCCGCCATCATTGCGGCGATCAAAGCCTGCGGGCTTCCAGACGGCGTATTTTCTATGGTCGCAGGATCGAGCAATACGCTGGGAGCAACCCTGGTTGCCAATCCGCATATCAAGGCAGTTGGCTTCACCGGATCACGTCAGGGAGGTCTGGCGCTGATGGAAATTGCAGCACGCCGCGCCGAGCCCATCCCGGTCTACGCGGAAATGAGCAGTATCAACCCTGTCATCCTGTTACCCCACGCGCTGGAGCGGCGCGCCGAAGCCCTCGCCGAGGCGTTTCTCAATTCGTTGACGATGGGGGTCGGTCAATTCTGCACCAATCCGGGGCTGCTGGTTGCCCTGGAAGGCCCGGCCCTGGAGCGCTTCATCCGTGCCGCTGCCGGTGGCCTACCACAAAAGCCGGCCGCAACCATGCTGACGCCAGGCATCTTCGCTAATTACAACTCGGGTATTACCCGTCTGCGCAGTGATCCCCATACCAAAGCGCTCGGCACAGGTGCAGAAAGCCAGGGACCCAATTGCGGTCAGGCATTTCTGTTCTCGGTGACTGCCGCCGATTTTCTGGCCTCGCCGAATCTGGCACAGGAAGTGTTTGGACCCTCATCGGTACTTGTCCGCTGCACCAGCGATGAGCAGCTGCCGGCGGTACTGGAGGCACTCGAAGGCCAGCTTACTGCCACACTGCAGCTCGATGAGGGTGATCACGCACTTGCACGGCAGCTACTCCCGGTCCTGGAACGCAAATCAGGCCGCATACTCGCCAATGGCTGGCCCACAGGGGTTGAGGTCGCGCACGCCATGGTTCATGGCGGGCCCTTCCCCGCAACCTCTGATGGCCGAAGCACCTCGGTTGGTACACTTGCAATCGATCGATTTTTGCGGCCGGTTTGCTATCAGGACCTGCCGCAGGAGCTGCTGCCTCCCGAACTGCGCGCATAACAGCCCGTTAGCAGCAACGCTGCGGAAAAGCCGGTCCCTGGTCGCATGCTAGAGCCCGCCGCGCGAACCACCACCATCAACGTAGATCTTCTGACCATTGACGTAGGGATTGGCGTCTGAGACCAGGAAGCACACGACCGCCGCTACGTCATCGGGAACGCTGACGCGCCCGAAGGGCGAACGCGCATCTAGCGCCGAGATATCACCTCCGGTGCGCGCCTTGGTCAGACGGCGCCCCATCTCGGTCACTGTCAGGCCCGGGCCCACGACATGCGTGCGGATACCATGCGGCGCCTCCTCCTTCGCCAGGGTTTGCGCCAATGCCTCCATCGCCGCCTTGCCCATATTATAGGGCGCACCATTGGCACCCATCACCTGTGTTGCGACCGATGAAATCATCACGATATCGCCACGCTGCTGCTTGCGCATGTGCGGCAGGACGAGCTTGGAAAGGAAATGTGGCGCCAGCGCATGCACCCGTACCACCCGCTCGAGCTCAGCTGGGTCGGTGTCGGCAACGCTGCGCCCGGAACTTGCAATTCCGGCATTGTTGACGAGGATACCGATCCCGCCAAAATCTTGGGCGACCGCTGTCACCATGGGTTCGACCGCAGAAAAGTCATCAACCGGAGCACGATAACTCTGCGCCTTGCGTCCCATTGCCTTGATCGCGGCAACCACGCCCCGGGCTTCTTCTTCCTCACGGCGGAAATTAATGGCTACGTCAGCCCCAGCTTCCGCCAGTTTGAGCGCGATCGCCTTGCCGATGCCGCGGCTGCCGCCGGTGACAAGTGCAACCCGACCCTTCAGAGATATCTCCATGTCCATTCTCCTTTGCGGTGATGATTTCAGGGTTGTGAGATGATCGCCAGCAAAATTCCTGCAGCATACCGGGCCGACTGTCGCGACAGCGCAGCGCGATCGGAAAGGCAACATTTTCGTCGGCCTTCAAGGCCGTCTTACCTGTTTACAACGGGTCTACGCAGCTTTCGTCCCGCGCCCCCCGGCTGGTACGGACGGGGTCATCGCACCTGCACGTGCTGTCACCAGCATTGGCGTACGGGGGGCTGGCCACCAAAGCCTGAAGCCTCCGCACCCCAGGTGGAGTAGCGGCATGGACGGCGACCCGCGATGCCCCCAACGCAGCCAGCCAATTTGAAACGGAATGAACCTTGCGCGCATCTGGACCAACCCTTGGACAATGCCGGAGTGGTCGAATAGCATGACCCGATACGCTCAAAGGGCATGGGCGACCCCGCTTCAGATCCCCCCAAACCAGATTTTACCGAGAAGAATGAACAGCTTAAGCCACCGCGTCTGTTGCGCACCGATGATGGAGTGGACCGACAGGCATTGTCGAATGCTCCACCGGCTGCTTTCGCGCCGAACCCGTCTCTACACCGAGATGGTTACCAGCGAAGCCGTAATCCGCGGTGATCGCACGCGCTTGCTTGGTTTCGATGCACGTGAGCATCCCGTAGCGCTTCAGCTCGGCGGCAGCGAACCGGCGCGGTTGGCGGAAGCAGCGCGCATTGGCGCTGACTTCGGCTATGATGAGATCAACCTCAACGTTGGCTGCCCCTCTGACCGCGTTCAATCTGGCCGCTTCGGCGCCTGCCTGATGGCCGAGCCGGAACTGGTCGGCGACTGCATCGTGTCGATGCGCGCCGCCACATCCCTTCCGGTGACCATCAAATGCCGTCTCGGCATTGATGATCAGGATCCCCAGCGGGCTTTGCGGGCGCTCATCGCGGCCGGCAAAAGGGCGGGGGCGAGGATCTTCATCATCCATGCCCGAAAGGCCTGGCTCAAGGGGCTTTCGCCCAAGGAAAATCGCGAAGTCCCGCCCCTCGACTATGCACTCGTGCATGCCATCAAGGCCGAAAACCCCGAACTCACGATCGTATTGAACGGCGGGCTTACGGATCTGGACCAGGCCGAGGCTCAACTTGCCCATGTCGATGGCGTGATGCTCGGCCGTGCCGCCTATCAAAATCCTGAACTTCTTGCCATGGTCGATGCACGGTTCTTCGGCGAGCCATCAAGCGATCTTGAGACTGCGCTGGAGCAATGGTGCAGTTATGTTGCCAGTCAGCTCAGCACAGGAGTGCCTCTGCAGGCGATGACCCGCCACATGCTTGGCCTCTTTGCGGGCCAGCCAGGCGCACGTCTGTTCCGTCGGCAGCTTTCAGAACAAGCGCCCAAAGCTGGCGCCGGTATCGAGGTGCTCCGCACAGCCCTCGCCTTCGTTCACTCTCCCCATAGGGCGGTTGCCTGATGCTGCACCACTTTGCCACCTCTGAAGCCCAACTGGGCATGCTTGCGCTGGGCCTCATGATCGCAGGAACGGCCGGGGGATTGATCGCCGGTATGCTGGGTGTTGGAGGCGGGATCGTCATCGTACCGATTCTCTACCACGTGCTGGCGGGCCTCGGCTTCGACGATCAGTTGCGTATGCATCTGGCGGCCGGGACCTCTCTTGCGACGATCATTCCGACTTCGATTTCCTCGCTGCGGGCTCATGCAAAGCGCGGCAATGTCGACTGGTCATTGCTGCGCAAATGGGTACTTCCCATGATCGGCGGCGTTGCGCTTGGTACCTCGCTGTCGGGACTGATAAGCGGCAGCACGCTCGCCTTCATCTTCGCCTGTGTGGCCCTTCCGATCGCGGCCAACATGGCGCTTGGCAAGGACAGCTGGCGTCTGGCGAATGAACTCCCCAAGGGCCTCGGCGGTAGTGCCATTGCCGCAAGCATCGGCTGGCTGTCATCGATGATGGGACTGGGTGGCGGGACCCTGGGCGTGCCCATCATGAGCCATTGCAACTATCCCATTCACCGCGCCGTTGGTACCGCATCGGCCTTCGGCGTCATCATTTCGATTCCGGCGACTGTCGGCATGGCGCTCGCAGGCTGGAATGCCCCGGGATTGCCTGTGGGTTCGCTCGGCTATGTAAGCCTCCTGGGCTTCATTCTGATCGCGCCCGCGTCCGTTCTGATGGCACCGGTTGGCGCCCAGCTCGCCCACAAAATGGACCGCAAGCGTCTGCGCACAATTTTTGCACTCTTCATTGCGGTTACCGCCCTGCGCATGCTGTGGAATGCTGTGAGCTGAGCCCCTTTTGGGACATGGCGCGGCGCTTGCGCTTCGGCTTGCAGACGAGACGGCTTCACCTAGATCTTCTGATCGTATGCGCCAACCTCGGGATGGCGCGACAGCCGCTGGTCGAGATCCTGGAACATGGCGCGCATCTGTGCCTCGGATGTCGGGCTTTCTACCACCACGACGAGTGACGGCTTGTTGGACGATGCCCGTACCAGTCCCCAGGTTCCGTCTTGCAACGTGATACGCACGCCATTTACGGTAACCAGCCGAACGATCTTCTGGCCAAGCACGGTCTGACCGCGCCGCATCAGTTCCTGATATTCCTCGGTGATTGCTGCGACGACATCATATTTCTTTTCGTCAGGACAATAGGGCGCCATGGTGGGAGAACCCCAGGTCTTGGGTAGCTCGGACACCAGCTGGCTCATGGAGCGTCCGCCAGCTCGATCAAGCATCTCAAGGATAGCGATGGCCGCAACAATACCGTCGTCATAGCCGCGACCAATCGGAGCGCGGAAGAAGTAGTGCCCCGACTTTTCGAAACCGGCGGTGGCATCCATATCATGGGTGTGGCGCTTCATGTAGGAATGTCCGGTTTTCCAGTATTCCGTCTTGGCCCCGTTGCGCTGCAGGACGGGATCGATCTCGAATATGCCGGTTGACTTCACATCGGCAACGAATTTGGCATTGGGTATCCGGCTCGACAGATCACGGGCGATCAGTACGCCCACCTTGTCAGCAAAAATTTCCTCGCCCGTGTCGTCGACGACGCCGCAGCGGTCACAGTCGCCATCAAAGCCTAGCGCGATGTCGGCACCATGCTCCTTCAGCGTTGCCGCCATGGCATGCAGCATCTCCATATCCTCGGTATTGGGATTGTATTTGGGAAAGGTGTGATCGAGTTCGCCATCCATGACCACGACGTCTGCACCGATGCGCTCCAGCGCCTCAGGCGCAAAGGCTCCTGCCGTGCCATTGCCACAGGCGGCCACCACCTTGATTGGTCGGGAGAGCCGATGGCCCTTGGTCAGATCGTCAAGATAGCGCGCCCGCATGCCCTCAATGTGTCGATATTGGCCTCCTGCCCGGCGCTGGAATGAGCCCGCAAGGACGATGGCTTTGAGCCGTGCCATCTCATCAGGACCGAATGTCAGAGGCCGGTTCGCGCCCATCTTGACGCCGGTCCAGCCATTTTCGTTATGGCTCGCCGTCACCATCGCCACGCAGGGGCAATCGAGCGCAAACTGCGCGAAATAGCTCATCGGGGTCGTCGCCAGCCCGATATCGAGAACCTCGCAGCCCGCCTCTAGCAGACCGAGGGTGAGCGCCTGTTTGATAGAGAGCGAATAGGCGCGGTAGTCATGGCCGGTCACCACTTGCGGCCGCACGCCCAACTCGTGAATGAGGGTGCCAAGCCCAAGGCCAACCGCCTCTACCCCCAAGAGATTGAGCTCTTTGCCGAATAGCCAGCGCGCGTCGTACTCGCGAAAGCCGTTCGGGCTCACCAGAGGCTCGGTTTCGTAGGCGTAGCTGTTGGGCTTGAGGTCGGCGCGGGGAGTGAAACTCATGATGTCCATCTGAATCAGGTGACGGCTTTCTATAGCGCCGGAACCGTCAGCTGCCCATTTCCTGAGCCGGGCTCCGTTGAGATATTTCACCAAATAATTTTATGTGATACAATATATATAACATTAATTGGAATGTGTAATGGCAATACCCTTGAGAGCTGCTGAACGTCACGCAATCACTCGCCTCGCCGAGGCTCTCAACCTGCCGACATTCACAAGGGGCTCAGTATGGTTGGCGGGTGCTGGCCCGGGTGATCCCGGGCTGATCACGGCCCTTGGCCTTTTTGCCCTGGCTGGGGCCGATGCCGTGCTCTATGACGCGCTCGTCAATCCGCTCTTGCTGGAACTGGCGCGACCTGGGGCCGAACTCATTTTCGCGGGCAAGCGTCGCGGCCAGCCCAGCTGCAAGCAATCAGAAATCTCTGCAACGCTGATCCGCCTTGCCCATGCCGGCAAACGCGTGTTGCGGCTCAAGGGTGGAGATCCCTTCGTCTTTGGCCGTGGCGCGGAAGAAGCCCTCGCTCTTGCCCGGGCAGGCATCACTTTCCGCATCGTCCCTGGCGTTACGGCCGGCATCGGCGGACTTGCCTATGCCGGAATTCCCCTGACCATGCGTGACACCAATCACAGCGTCACCTTTATCACCGGCCACGACGCCAACGGTCAGCTGGCAAAGTTTGACTGGGACGCCTTGGCCCGTGCCACCCCCCTGCTCGTTGCCTATATGGCACTCGCCCATGCCGACGAAATCGCCGCCCGTCTGCTTGCCGCAGGCCGCGCGCCCCAAACCCCGGCTGCGATAATCAGCGCGGCCACGACCGGCCAGCAAATCCGGCAACTCACAATCCTCGCAGATCTTGGCGAAGTGGCCCGGCACGCCGAGCCTCCGGCGATCCTCGTCATCGGTGAAAATGTCGCTCTGGCCCAAGAACTCGACTGGCTCAGCTCGGGTCTCACCCAGCAATCACCACCACAACGGCGCAGCTCCATGCTATGAACGCAGCCGGTTGGGAGAGAGGCCATGTTTCATCTCATCGCCAAACTGTTTTGGCTCATCTGTGCGCCCGCCAATCTCATCGTCTGGCTCGTTCTAGGTGCAGCCCTCCTCTTTGTCCTGCGCCGTCAGCGCATGGCAGGCAGGGTTCTCCTCAGCGCTGCCTTACTGGCCCTATTGTTCGCGGTATTGCCCATCGGGAACATGCTGCTGCGCCCACTCGAAAATGAATATCCCCGCCGCCCTCTGCCGGCCCATATCGACGGCATTGTGGTCCTCGGAGGCGGCCTCAAATCCTCAATCCTGCAAAGTCGCGACACTCTGGGAGAAGACGAAAGCATCGAGCGTCTCCTGGCCGCCTTCGACCTCGCACGCCGACATCCCTCGGCGCGGGTCATCTTCTCTGGGGGCCGCGGAGGCCTTACAACCGAACTCCCAGAAGCCGTCATGGCAGGCTATGTCTGGCGGGACATGGGGCTTGATCCCCACCGCCTCGTATTGGACTCGCGCGCCCGCGACACTTGGGAAAATCTCCTCTATGCGCGTGCGCTGGCCCATCCAAAGCGTGGCGCCATCTGGGTCCTCGCAACCTCGGCCTATCACTTGCCACGGGCCATGGGCATCGCACGTCAACTAGGTTGGAAAATGCTCCCGTGGCCGACAAGCTACGTAACCCGTGCGCACGGCGAGCAATGGTGGCCGGATCCAGTGCGCAATCTTCACACCACCGATCTGGCCTTGCACGAATGGATTGGGCTGCTCGTCTACCGCCTCACCGGCCGCTGGGCGGCACAGCTACGGCCGGCTCCGGCGCACTAAGCCCGGCCGCACGCCGGCGCCCTGGCAATTGGGCCATAACCTGCGAGCGCTCCGCCGGGCTCATGGCTCCCCATCCGCCAATCTCGCGCAATGTGCGTCCGCAGCCGCGGCACAGCTGACTGCGCGGATCCATCTGGCACACGGAAATACAGGGCGTCTCAATCGGAACGGACAGCATAACCGTGACCTAAGCCGCGCGCGACGCCCCGTCAATGCATCACTCAGCCCATTTTGAAGACGCATAGCTTGTTGCCGTCGGCATCGCGGAAATAAGCCCCGTAGAAGGTGGGAAGCCGCTGACCGGGCGCGCCCTCATCGACCGCACCCAGCGACAGCGCCTTGGCATGCACCTTGTCGACGACTTCCTTGCTGGGGGCGCTGAGCGCCACCATGGTGCCATTACCGCTTGTGCTCGCCTTGCCATCATAGGGCTTGCAGATCGCCAGCATGGCGCTCTGGCCATTGCCGTAAAACTGGATGCGGTCACTGTTGAACAGTCGCTTGCCGCCCAATTCGGCGAGCAAGCCGTCATAAAACGCAAGCGCTTTATCATAGTTGTTAGTGCCAAGCGTGACATACCCCAGCATGAAGCTCTCCTGTTTTGATCCGGAGCTGGCCGTCAGTTCCGGAAGTTCATCTCTATCATGAGACCGTTTGGATCGCGCACGAACAGTTGCTGCAACCCGATTTCAGCGATGCGGTTTTCTCGGTAGGCGATGTTATGCGCCTGCAGGCGGCATATCACCTCCGAGGCATCACGACCATGAAAAGCGACATGATCGAGTGCCGCCCCTCCCATAGAAAATGCCTCCCGCCGGTTCTCGGCCAGTCGTCCGTTATGGCTGATCAAGTGAACAACCGCGCGCCCATCGCAATAAAGCCAGTAACCGGGAAAACCGAGATCGGGCCGGCCGCCCTCGGTCAATCCCAGCACATTGCAATAAAAGGCACGCGTCGTCTCAAGATCCTCACTCAGGATTGTGACATGGTCGAGCCCACTGAGTGGCATGTCACCGTCCTGAGGGCATTTTGTTGAACGGCACATCCTTGTCGACACGAATGTCCTGCGGCAACCCGAGCACACGTTCGGCGATGATGTTGCGCAGGATTTCGTCGGTCCCGCCGGCGATGCGCAGGCCTGGCGCGCTCAACCAGCCCATTTGGAACATGCCACCTAGAGGGGCATCCTCGCCCTTGAGGCTTCCCAGTTCGCCTTCCAGCTCGGTGGCATAGGCTGTCAGATCCTGCAGCTTGGCCGCGACGACGATCTTGGCGATCGAGGCTTCGGGTCCAGGCTGCTGACCGCGTGAGAGGGCCGTCATCGTGCGATAGGTCGTATATTTAAGGCCAGCCGAACGCACATACCAGTCGGCAATCTTCTCGCGCACCGCCGCGTTGCGCAGCGCCGGACCGTCCTCCAGCTCCAGATCGCGGGCCAGTTGCAGCAACTGCGGAACATCGAGGCCGCCACCTTGCCCACCGCCAACGGCAAGACGCTCATGCATCAACGTCGTCAGCGCCACCCGCCAGCCGTCCCCGATGTCGCCCACACGCATGCTGTCCTTCACCTTGAGGTCGGTAAAGAACACCTCGTTGAAGCCGGAAGCGCCAGAGGCCTGCTTGATCGGACGCACGTCTACCGCCGGGTCGTGCATGTCCACAATGAACATGGTCAACCCCTTGTGCTTGGGCACGTTGGGATCCGTGCGGGTCAGCAATATCCCGAAATCAGAGATCTGTGCACCAGTGGTCCAGATTTTCTGACCGTTGATCAGCCACTCATCCCCCTTGCGTTCTGCGCGCGTGCGCAAACCCGCAACATCAGAGCCTCCCGCCGGTTCGGAAAACAGCTGGCACCAAATCTCCTGGCCATGAAGGGCAGGCTTGACATAGCGCGCAAGTACCTCCTTGCCGCAATAGGTCATGACGGTGGGAATGCACATTCCCAAACCGATTGCGAAAGGCCCCCCGAGCCCGTCGAGCGCTTTTATTTTTCCCTCTTCCTGACTGAAAATCACCTGTTGGATCGGGGTACCGCCAAAGCCTCCCACCTCCTTGGGCCAGGTGATCCGCGCATAACCGGCTTCGGCCTTGCGCGCTTGCCAGGCTTTGGCTGCGGTCAGAAACGCCTTGTCGGTACGATCGGCGAGCTCGTCGCCAGCAACGCTTTCGCCGCGACGTGGGGCATTGGCAGCCAGCCATTCGCGGACCTGTTTGCGAAACGCGGCTTCTTCTGGAGTATCTTCGAAATCCATGTCCGGTATCCTTCCCTTATGCCGCGTTTGACTGTTCGAGGGCAGTCACGAGCTTGTCCTTCCAGCTGCGCTGCGCACCCAGATTGAGCGCCAATTCGCGCGCCCGCTTGTAATAAAGATGGCAGTCGAACTCCCAGGTGAAGCCGACACCGCCATGGGTCTGGATGTTCTCCTTTGCGGCATAGTCAAAGGCCTGGGTCGCCGACACCCGCGCCGCGGCAGCCGCAAGGGCAAGCTCTGGAGCATCCGTTGCCAACGCCCATGCACCATAATAGGCATTGGACCGCGCCAGCTCGTTGTTGACATACATGTCAGCGAGCTTGTGCTTGATTGCCTGATAGGATGCGATCGGACGGCCAAAAGCATAGCGTTCCATGGCGTAGGCCTTAGCCATGGCAAGGCACATGTCCGCACCGCCCACCTGTTCAAACGCCGTCAATATAGCGGCGCGGTCCAGCACCGCCCGGGTGACCGCCCAGCCTTCTCCGACCTGCCCGACGGCTTCGGCTGGAGCGTTGTCAAAGGTGATCAGCGCGTGCTTACGCGAGGGATCGATGGACTGTTCAGCGTGGCGGCTTACCCCGGGACCGTTGAGATCGACAAGGGCCAGGCACAGGGCACGTTCTCCGGCGTCCTCGCTCGCCCGCGCCAGCACAATCGCGTGATCTGCAGCCATCCCATCACTCACCGCCCGCTTGACGCCGTTCAGACGCCCGCCCTTGAAGCTGGTGCGCACGGATTTGGCCGTCAGAGGGCCGACACCCTCGCTGCGGGCGAAGCAGCCGATCACGCTGCCATCAACTATCTTGGGCAACAGCTTGGATTTCTGGTCAGACGAGCCCGCACGCAGCAGCCCCTCGGCAAAGAGATAGACGCTGGACGCAAACGGCACCGGCGCCAGCACCCGTCCGAGTTCCTCGGCAATGACACAAAGTTCCAGATAGCCAAGGCCGAGCCCGCCATATTCTTCAGGAACGCTTGTGCCAAGCCACCCCATTTCAGCGATTGCGGACCACAGCGCTTGATCATGACTGGCGTCGCCCTCCAAAACCGCCCGCACTGCCTTGGGCGGACAGCGTTCGGTCAGGAAACGTCGGGCCTGCTCACGCAAAAGCTTCTGGTCGTCGGAAAAGTCGAAGTTCATGCCTTCCATCCCGTTTTGTTTGACAGCTACGATAGACAGGCGTGCGAACAGCGCAATGGGGCAGTAACGGCAGGTTCGCGACAGCGGCGAGCCGCGCAGTGAGCCTGCTCTCTCAGCTTGCAGAAGGGAAGGGCCCATGCAGCGCATCCCCAGTGTCATTTCCTGCCAGCATGGAACTTCACGTCGCATTGGACACTGTTGTGCTGGCCTGGATCATGGCCACAATGCAGCCGCCAAGCCCGAGCATCCGAGATGCTGTCAGGCAGGAATGCCGGCCAGCCACAGCGTACAGCGAGCACGCCCGCCGGGCTTGAACCCGGCCATGGGGCGCAGCTCGGAAAGGCGTTCGCACAGAGTTTTTCTGGGATTCCGCTGTTCGCCGCCCCGAGGACAGCCCACACGTCCCGCGTGAACCGGGACCTAAAGGGACGCCGCGCTGAGGGCGGCGAGCGACCTGCCCCGGGCCACCTGCTTGCGGCAGCGCCAGCTTGGCACGGAGTTGCTGCCACACAGCCCATTGGGGGCACAGATGCCAGCACGGTTGTGCCATGACCGGGGCAGCAATGGAGGAGGGCTTTCCTGGAGGCCTCGTTTGCGCCGTGATGAGCTATGGGTTTAAGACCAGAAGGCAATCCCATCACCTCTGAGGGTTCCATGCGTACCGAGCAACCGCGGGAGATACGGCTTTCGGACTATCGCGCACCGGATTTTCGCGTTCCGCGGATTGAACTGAAATTTGTTCTCGACCCGGCCCGAACACACGTGACCGCCCGCCTGGAGCTTGAACGTATCGGTCCGGCGTCGGCGCCACTGCTATTGCAGGGAGACGGACTTAAACTTGTTGGCCTGGCATTGGACGGCAGGCCGCTTGCGGCCGGCGCCTATCGGCTCGAGGACGAGGACAAAACGCTCGTCATCGCCGAGGTTCCCGATCGCTTTGCGCTCGAGATCCAGACCGAGATCTCACCACAGTCCAATACTGCCCTTGAGGGCCTTTATCTGGCACGGGGCATCTTTTGCACCCAATGCGAGCCGGAAGGTTTTCGCCGCATCACCTATTTTCTCGACCGTCCTGACAATCTCACTGTGTTTACGACGCGGATTGAAGCCCCCAAGGACCAGCTTCCAGTGCTGCTCTCGAATGGCAACCGGATCGAGCACGGAGAGCTTTCGGGTGGGCGCCATTTTGTAGTCTGGCACGACCCCTTTCCCAAGCCGAGCTATCTTTTTGCCCTTGTCGCCGGGGATCTGGGGGTGGTCGAAGACCATTTCGTTACGATGTCCGGACGCACCGTCAAACTCTTCATCTATGTCGAGCACGGTAATGAGGACCAGGTTTACTACGCCATGGATGCACTCAAGCGCGCCATGAAGTGGGATGAAGAGGCCTATGGTCGCGAATACGATCTGGACATCTTCATGATCGTTGCCGTTTCCGCCTTCAATATGGGCGCCATGGAAAACAAGGGCCTCAATATCTTTAATGACAAGTTGCTTCTGGCCAGCCCACAAACCGCCACCGATGCTGATTACGAACGCATCGAAAGCGTCGTCGCCCACGAATATTTTCACAACTGGACCGGAAACAGGATCACCTGCCGGGACTGGTTTCAGCTCTCCCTCAAGGAAGGTCTGACGGTCTTTCGCGATCAAAGCTTCTCCGCAGATATGCGCTCGGCCGGTGTCAAACGCATCGGCGATGTCCAGTTGTTGCGGGCGAGACAATTCCAGGAAGACGCAGGTCCCCTGGCCCATCCGGTGCAGCCGCAAAGTTACATCGCCATCGACAATTTCTACACTGCCACGGTCTACGAAAAAGGCGCCGAAGTTATCGGCATGCTGAAGACGCTCGTGGGAGCTCAAATCTACCGCAAGGCGACCGATCTTTATTTCGAGCGTCATGATGGGCAGGCCGCGACGGTCGAAGACTGGGTGCGCTGCTTCGAAGATGCCAGCGGACGGGATCTGTCCCAATTCCGTCTGTGGTATCGGCAATCCGGCACACCTACTGTCGACGCCGAGGGCACTTATGACGCTGCATCCCGGCGCTATACTCTCACTCTCAAGCAGAGGCTGCCGCCGACGCCTGGTCAGCCAAACAAGCAAGCCATGCTTATTCCGCTGCGCCTTGGCCTTGTTGGCGCCACGTCGGGAGCGGCGCTCCCCCTCACGCTGGAAGGAGAAAATGCCCGCGGTCCCCTCGAAAGGGTCGTTGAGCTTTCCGGCTTCGAACAGAGTTTTGTCTTCACCGACATTGCTGAACCGCCATTATTATCGCTGGGGCGCGGCTTTTCCGCACCCGTGCATGTGCGCACCAGCCTGAGCCGCCAGCAGCGGGCGGTGCTGATGGCCCATGACCCGGACGATTTCAATCGCTGGGAAGCTGGGCACGCTCTGGCCTGCGACGTCATGCTCGCAATGGCCAAGTTGGCGCAATCCGGCGGTGAGCCGCAGCCGGATTCGACCTATCTCGACGTGGCTGGAGCCGTGCTGGCAGATGCGCACAAGGATCTGGCCCTGAGCGCGCTCATGCTGATGCTGCCGGGTGAAGCCGAGCTCGCTCAACTTATGCATCCCGCCGATCCGGAAGCCCTGCATGCCGCACGCACTGCGCTCATTCGCGCCATCGCACGCCATCACGCAACCAAGCTGACAGCCCTCTATGACGATCTGTCCACACACAGCGCCTTTTCTCCCGACGCCGCCTCCGCAGGGCGGCGGGCCCTGCGTAACATGCTCCTTCGTTATCTCACCGCCGCGGATGACGCGGCGGCTGCGGAACGCGCCCATCAGCATTACCAAAGCGCCACCAACATGACAGACATGATGGCCGGCCTGACAGCGCTCTGTCGTATGGATTCGCCGGTGCGTCCGCGCGCGCTCGCAGACTTCCGCGATCGTTTCGCAACCAATCCTCTCGTGCTCGACAAATGGTTAACGGTACAGGCGCAATCGCCGCTGCCCCAGGCAACCGCTGATGTCAGACGGTTGATGCAAGACCCGGCCTTCGACCTTAAGAATCCCAACCGGGTCCGCGCCCTCGTAGGCGCCTTCAGCGCCAATCATCTGCGCTTTCATGATGCAAGCGGTGCAGGATATGAGTTGATTGGTGAAGTCGTGCGGCAGCTCGATCCGGTCAACCCGCAGGTCGCTGCGCGCATGGCGGGTGCGTTTGAAACCTGGCGCCGTTACGACAGCCCGCGCCAGCAGCGCATGCGCAGCGAATTGCAGAAGATCCTTGGCCTCGAGGGCATCTCCTCGAATCTCTATGAAGTGACTGGCAAGCTGCTCGATTGACGCGACCAAGCAGGCGGTGGGGCTACCTGGTAAGCAAGAGAGAATGTCTCCGCGCCCAAGTCAGGCGTGGATCAGCCGCTGCGGTGCTACGCTTTGCACCAGACCTTGGGCTGCGATGACGCCTTTTGGCCCCCGCAGCGCACCGGGCATCACTCGGGCGCCGGAACTTTCTAGCCTGCTTGGCACCCGCCTACCGCAAAGGCGAAGGGGGCGGAACCGGCTTGGTGCCGCTTCCGCCCCCTTTAGCGCAGACCAATAAGATGTGGCGGTTTAAAGAACGCCGCGTTTGTGCTCGCCAATGACGAGCCGACCCGGATTGAAGGCAGCCTTGAATACGCCAAGGGCCTGCCTAGGATCCGCGTCGCCGCACATGAACACGTCAAAAGCAGCGTAGCCCTTCTCGGGCCAGGTATGGACGCTGATATGGCTCTCGGCGAGTACGGCAACGCCGGAAATACCGCCGCCGCCCGAGAATGTATGCAGATGGATGTGCAAGAGCGTTGCGCCTGCCTTGTCCACCGCATCAATCAACGCTTTTTCAATGCGGTTACGGTCATCAAGACCTTCCGCGTCCCACAAATCGATAATCAGGTGACTTCCCGCATAGGTCAGTCCGTTACGCGTGATGAAGTGATCCTTGCGGTCCTCATCCCCAGGGGGAATAGGAACCGGGACGGTCCTCGCCGGAGCGCGCACCTTTTCAGGCCGGGCTCCATTGATCGCCGCCACACCGAGTCCGAGTCGAGCCATCCTGGCACCTACCTCCTCAGAGTGTTGACACCTGTGGTGCCCATCTCCGCTTCCAAACGGTCACCGGGACACCGCTAAGAAGAAAGCGGCGCGCGGAAGGAACGCTTCCGGACGCCGCTTTGTCCCATCTCTGGGATAACGCGGAATATAAGCACCCGCCCCCCCCACGCAAGGATGAATTTCCCCCCGGGCGATTTTTTTTTGACGCTAACTGTCACAATCCGAGAGCCGCGGGCCTCCCGCCACGGTGGACACCGTTCGGCCAGCGCCTTACAAGCCGCCTCGTTCCAACTCCGCCGCATAGAGGGGGGCCTGCGATGGCGCCGAGCTTCAAGGAAAAGCTTCACCGTGGTTATGCCCAGGTTATTGAGCTGGCAGGCCAGCCGCTCGTCGAGGAAAAGAGCAAGTATCAGCGCATTAAGATCTTCGACAGTGTCGCCAATGGCCGCGTCATGACACTCGATGATGTGGTCCAGATCACCACCCGCGACGAGGCCTATTATGCCGAGATGCTGACACATCTGCCTCTCTTCGAGCATGGTGCGGCCCGCAGCGTGATGATCGTCGGTGGCGGTGACCTGTCGATCGCCGAGGAAGCTCTGAAGCACAAGCGCGTTAAGGAAGTGGTCCTGGTCGATATTGACGCACGGGTGGTCGAGCTCTGCCGCAAGCACTTTGGTACCATCAACGCCAGCGCCTTTGCCGATCCAAGGCTCACGGTGGAGATCGCCGACGCCTTCGAATATCTGGGCCGCCCGCAGGCCAAGAGCCGGTTCGACCTGATCGTTGGCGATCGGCCGGATCCCATTGGTCCAGGCAAGGCGCTGTTCGGAGAAACCTTCTATGACCGCATCAAGAGGGCGCTGAAGCCCGGTGGCTTCGCCACCTTTCAGACCGGGGTTCCGTTCTACCAGCCCGACGAGGTGCGCGAGGCCCTGGCCGACCTCAAACGTTTCTTTCCCCAAAGCGGGCTCTATCTCACGGTTGTGCCGAGCTATGTCGGCGGCTTCATGGCCCTTACCTGGGCGGGCAAGGGCGCCAGGCTCGGCACACCAGCTGGCCTCAAGCGCGCCCGTGCCGCCTTCAAGCGCGCCAAGCTCAAAACCGACTACTACAACGGCGAGGTCCACGCCGGCGCCTTTGCCTTGCCGGAATGGATTAGGCGTCTGAGCATCTGAACGTCCGACCGCAGCAGCCATCGCCCCCATATGCACCCAGTACGAGGAACAAAGTCGTGGTCCAGAACCTGAACGAATCTCTGGGCTTTGTGCGGGTGCGCGAGCCCTCACGGCCAAATTTTGCCGCCGTGGAGTACCTCGCCACTCCGGCCATGTGCCACTCCGGAGGTATCGTCCAGGGCGGCTTCGTCACCGGCTGGATCGATGCAGCTATGGCCCATGCGGTAATGGCGGCGACAGCGTATCGCCAGTCACCACTCAGCCTTGAGATCAAGATCAGCTTTCTCAAGTCGGCGGCGCCCGGCCTTGTCATCGCCGAGGGCTGGATCGAGAAGATGGGCCGGTCAACAGCTTTCCTTGAAGGCCGCCTTCTTGCCGCCGACGGCGAGGTCCTCGCCAGGGGGTCCTCGACTGTCAAACTGGTTTCAACCGAACGCACAGCGAACGGCTAGCCGGAGCGCCAGAGCCGCATCTACGTTGCCGGCAGTTCGCGTGCGGTGTAGCGCCGAGCTCCTCGTGCCCGAGACCGGTTAAAGACATGATGTCGCAGGTGGTGGCGGTGACTTTGGCGCGCGCAGCGTCTGGGGATGGTCTCGCGTCCAGGACCGGTGGCATGATACGCACCGAAAAAAGGACACCCCGATGCGCATTGCACTTTTCGGCACGCTGCTCGTGGCGGCAGCTCTCAGCCTTTCGGGCTGCGGTCGCAGCCGAAGCCCCGCGCATGGCCTCATCCGCATCCGCTTCGTCACCGACTGGAAGGCCGAACCTGAACAGGGAGGCTTCTACGAAGCCCTTGCTGAAGGACTTTACCGCAAGCATGGGCTCGAGGTGACGATCATCGAGGGCGGTCCGTCGGTCAACGTCCCGCAGATGCTGGCTGGCGGCGCTGCGGATTTCGGCATCGGCTCCAATGCGTTCATTCCGCTCAATATCGTGCGCGCTGGCGTGCCAATTCGCGCGGTGATGGCGATATTTCAGAAGGATCCACAGGTCCTTATTACGCATCCCCGACCGGATGTGAAACGCCTGGCGGACATGAAGGGCAAACCGATCATGGTCTCAGATGCGACGGTCGCCTCGTTCTGGCCCTGGCTCAAGGCAAAATACGGCTTCTCCGACACGCAGATCCGCAAGTACACGTTCAATC
This sequence comes from Rhizomicrobium sp., assembly GCA_049964915.1. Taxonomy (GTDB): domain Bacteria; phylum Pseudomonadota; class Alphaproteobacteria; order Micropepsales; family Micropepsaceae; genus Rhizomicrobium. The sequence continues at coordinate 7,281 of JBMFWV010000004.1, read as the reverse complement.
TCGCGCCTTTCCTTGCAGATCCATCTGCAATCCAGGAAGGCTATGTCACGAGTGAGCCATACACCATCGAACGCGAAGGTCATTTCAAGCCCCAGGTGTTCCTCCTCGCGGATCATGGCTATCCCGGCTATGCCAACATGGTGCTGGCACCACAAAGCTGGATCGACCGGCACCCGCAGGCCGTGCAGGCCTTCGTCGATGCGACACGACAAGGCTGGCACGATTATCTCTACGGTAATCCCGCACCAGCCAATGCACTCATCAGGAAAAACAATCCCGAGATGAGCGATGCAATGATCGCGCAATCGATCGCCAAGATGAAATCCTATGGCCTTGTCATGAGCGGCGCTGCGAAGACGCAGGGAATTGGGGCCATGACCAACAGGCGGTGGCGAGAGTTCTACGACACCATGCGCGCTGCCGGGGTTTATTCCAAAGGACTTAACTACCGAAAGGCCTATACCTTGCGCTTCGTGGAAGCCGCGCACTGACCTGCTGACATTGCGGCACTGACCTGCGGCCTTGATCAACTAGCTGACAACCACGGCCGGTCCGTGTGTTGTACCCAGTTTGGGATAGTGCCATCAGCCAAGCGGCGCTCCGGAAATTGTTGGTGGGGCCTTACGTTTTTGGTTGCGGCTTGCCCAGGCATAAAACAGCAGTCCAACAATACAGGCTCCAAGGGACGACACCACGATCTTCAGAACGCTCTGCAGCGGGTGGGGATCGCCGGAATTGGGCAACACGCTGCACACGATGGCGATCAGAGTTGAAATCCCGCCGATCATCGCCAGCGCCCTGCTGGCGCGGGCTCCGCCCAGAGGCGCCCAGCCATCAGCGGGTGACGATGTTTTCGCGCAAACAAACTGCGTCGCAAACATGAAGAGATAGGGTATCGCCACGGTTACGATACTCATGGCGACGAGGATATCGTAAGCCGCGGCGACAGTGCTGTTCAGCTGGCTGAGCATGACGACGGCCAATGTCACGCCACCTTGCAAGAGGATCGCGGCGACTGGAGCTCCTGTACGCGGGTGGCGCCAGCCAAATGCCGGTGGCAGAAAACTGTCCAGGCCTGCGGCAAATGGCAATTGCGCACCAACGCCGAACCAGCCCACAAAGGCACCCAGCATGGAGAGTGCGAAAAGAGCAATGACGGGCGCAGCCAGATAGGAGAAGCCGACATGGGCCAGTCCAAGCGATAATGCATCCGGAAAACCCAGCAGCCGAGTTGATGCGCGCGACGGCAACACGGCGAGAAGAGCAACGGTGCCGCCCATATAGATCACGAGCGAACCGATACCCACGAGGATAAGGACGCGCACGATGCTGCGCAGTCCTCCTTCTATTTCGTTGCGCAGGAAGGCCATGGCTTCCACACCCGAGTAGGCGAACATGATCGTACCCCACAGGATGGCGGTGCCGAAGCGCCAGCGCGGCATATAGGACGCGCTCACAAAATCCGTCGCCGCCTGTCCGCGCAGGCCCAGCGTAACCGCCATCGCGATCACAACGCCAAACACCAGCCACATGCCCGCGGCTCCGACATTGGGTAACCACTTGCCGTATTTAAGCCCGGCGAGCTGCAATACGGTCACCCCAACGGTCAGCGCACTCGAGATACCGAGCACAAATGCGGGATCCTTGGGGTTGAGCCCGGTGGCACTCAAAATCAGGCCACTGAGGAAGACCAGGGCTCCCGCGAAAAACGGCATCAGGCTTATCCAGTAAAACCAACCGCAGAGAAAACCTGCCATGGGCGACAGGCCATCACGCGCCCAGGCATAGATGCCGCCTTCGCCCTTGAAGCGGCCGGTCAGCTCCGCAGTTGCAGCTGCCAGCGGAACATAAAAGGTCAGAAGGGCGATCGCCCATAATAACAATGAGGACGGCCCCACTGCTGCCGCCACGGCGATCCAGCGCATGCCTGTTCCGATCACGAGGGCATAGAGCGCGGCATCTACAAAGCGCAGGCGTTTCACACTCATCTGGGAGAACTCATCAAGCACGCGCAGCCGGACAGGGATAATGGCGTCGCCCGCCGCGTCTGCGGCCGCCAGGTAATTCTCATAAATGCTCCTCGATGAGCCTCAGCCGGCGGTATTGCGACGGCGTGAGGAACAGATGTGCGGCGATGGCAGCCTGATGGCGAGCGGCTGCCTTATGACCGCTCCACTGTAGCGCCTCGGCCCATTCGAGATGAAGCCGTCCCCAGTTGGGGGCATAGCGAGCTGCCTCCGCGAATTTTTTCACGGCAAGATCAGAGCGGTTTTGGACAATGAGGGCTTCTGCCCACAATTCGAGTGGATCGGCAAAATGCGGTGCCAGCTGGTGGGCCTGCCGCAGCGCGGCGATCGCCCCAACGATGTCGCCGTCGCGCAGACGTGCCGCGCCCCAGTCCGTCCAGGCGAAGGGAACGTGAGGGGCGGCCTGAACGGCGCGCGCAAACCAGTAATTGGCCCCACTGACATTGTGCAGGGTGGCATCGACAAGGCCGCGCATCCGCAGACAGTCGACACAGTCAAGCGGCGTCGCCGCGATCAGCTTCAGTGCCGCGGCACCTTGCCCCTCGCGGGCCAGCGCATACGCGACATAGGGCCAGAACTGACGCTCCAGAACCTCACGGCCTGCGGGTCCGAGGCTCGTCAGCCCGGCGTCCAACTGGTTGCGCTTGGCCAATGCCGAGGCATCGCGATGCAAGACCAGATCTGCGAAGGTAAAGACGGCGCGACGGATCAGGATCTGCTCGGCATTGCGGGTGATAGGCAGGTCCTTGATCGCAGCATCAACCGCCGCAGGATCATGAAGCCAGGCATAGGCGAGGATATTGTTGATACGGGCGTTCTCCCGCGAGGTTAAGCCTGACAGTGCTGGCATCGCCTCCAGGCGCTGATTGTCCACGATCTCAGCTTGATAGTTGCCCAGATCCGATGCGAGCACCCCTTCGGCCTGAATGAGATCCTCCTTCTGGGCCTGTGGCGAGAGATCATCTTGTGTGCTGTCCTTCAGCAGCCGGATATATTTGCGCTGATCGCGCAGAGTTGCTTCGTCGTGCTGCAGTTGGCCTTCGAGCGCGGCGAGGTTGGCATAGGCGATGACAAAGCCGGGCTTGATCGCAAGCGCGGCACGCAGAGCCTTGAAGGCACGTCGCGTGTGGCCGCGCTCCTCGTAAATAACTTCCAGGCCGATTTCGGCCCAGGCGCGATCAATGGTCGATCCCGAGGCAATGAGGTCACGATAGGCGGCCTCAGCCTTGTGCAGGTGTCCCATGTTGAAGAGGTAGACCGCGTAGCGATAGGGCTGCGTGGCGGCGTAGACGCTCTGGGCGGCGTTGCTCAGCAGATTTGGGAGGGTATTGCTTGGCCCGGTGAAGGTTCGACTGGTTTGTGTACCCTCGCGGGCCGTGACGGCGATCTGGTTGGCACCGACATAGAAGATTTCGCCCGAGATGCGGGTTTGATGACCCAGCCAGCGACTGAGATAGGCGTAGAGCTGGCCAATAGAGACGCCGGTTTCCGGAATCTGCACGCGAACGTCATGACCCCAGTCATGGGCATAGGAGGTTGGCGCGCGCATCGACTGGGTTTCGTTCTGCATCCGCGACAACTGATCAAGAATGCGTGCCGCGATTACCTGTCCGGTAAGGCCCCGAGCCACCATGTCCTGAGGTACACTGAACGGTGTGATCAGAAGGCCGTTGTCATGGGCTGCAGTCCACACCATGAGGCTCGCGGCCCCGATGACTGCCAGGACCAGGAGTGCAACCGCACCCTCAAACACGGCCTTCATCACCGCACTGAAATGTCCAAAGTGCTCGAAACGCTCGCTGCCTTCGATCTGTTGCGTCTGCAGACGTGCGAGTTTGATCGCCTCGTCCAGGTAGGCATCGGCCTTGGTCCGGCTTGCGGCTGCAAGCGCCAGCGCAAGCGACGCGTCTTCACCCGGCGTCGCGTTTGCGCGGGCTTCGTCTTCCCTTGGCATTCTGACCACGACCGGACTCTGCAGGATGGATGTTTACGTTGCGCATGCCCGGATGCAATCGCTTTGGCAGTGCCGCGGCCGTTCTGACGAGAATTTTGCACAATAATACACTTTTTTTGAAGTGATATAAATTAATATACTATTTCAGTAATGTTCTATTGAATTCGCGCCCGGAAGCTGCGATCTATCGGCCATGGCAAAGCTCGTTGAGATCATCACCGCCAACCGCCTGCGCGATGGGGCGGTGGTTTACTGGAATCAGGATGGCTGGACCGGCACCCTCGCCGACGCCGAGCAGTTTTCTGACAAGGACGCCTGCGCTGCAGCACTCACCAAGGCCCAGGAGCGGGTCAAGGCCGGGGAGGTCGTCAATCCTTATCGCTTTGAAGCACGCCTCGACCACACCATTGCCGTTCCGGTCAAAGAGCGCGAACTGATCCGAGCCAGCGGTCCCAGCATCCACCCCGAGCTCGGCAAACAGGCCGATCCCTCCACCGCCCCAAGGTTTCGCATTGCTGCGCCAGCCAAACCGCCCAGACCCAAGCAGGCCGAAGGCCCGGAGGCATTCGATGTATCGCTATGATGAATTTGACGCCCGCTTGGTCAGCGAGCGCGTCGAGCAATTTGCCCACCAGATCGAGCGGCGCCTGAACGGCGAACTGAGCGAGGATGAATTCAAACCGCTGCGCCTGATGAACGGGCTCTATCTGCAACTTCATGCCTACATGCTGCGTGTTGCCATTCCGTATGGCACTCTTTCCTCGTCCCAATTGCGCATGCTGGCCCACGTCGCCCGCCGCTACGACAAGGGTTATGGGCATTTCACGACACGCCAGAACATCCAGTACCATTGGCCGCGCCTTATTGACGTGCCTGAAATCCTGCGTGAACTGGCAAGCGTGCAGATGCACTGCTTGCAGACCAGTGGCAACTGTATTCGCAATGTGACGGCGGACCAGTTTGCTGGTGCCGCCGCAGATGAGATCGAAGATCCACGCATACTTGCGGAAATCGTGCGGCAATGGTCGAGCCTGCATCCGGAATTTTCCTTCCTCCCCCGCAAATTTAAGATCGCTGTTTCGGGCACACCGGAAGATCGCGCCGCGGTCCGCTTTCATGACATTGGCATCGAAATCATACGCAGTGATCATGGCGAAACCGGCTATCGTGTATTTGTCGGCGGCGGCATGGGACGCACGCCCTATCTCGGACTTTGCATCGCCGACTTCGTGGCGCGCGAAGATATCCTTGCCTATCTGGAAGCCATCCTGCGCGTCTACAATATGGAAGGCCGCCGGGATAACATCTTCAAGGCACGCATCAAGATACTGGTCAACGCCCTCGGACTTGACAACATGCGGGCGCGCGTATGGCGCGAATTCGAGGAGATCAAGAAAGAGGGCAGCCTCAATCTGCCGGAACAGGAGCGAGCGCGTATCGCGGCCTATTTCGCGCCACCAGAATTTGAACCCCTGCCCGATACCTGCCTGGAATTCGAAACGGCCTGTTCTGGCGATGGCGACTTCGCGGCCTGGAGTCGGCACAATCTCAGTCCTCACCGCGCGCCGGGTTACGCCATCGTCACGGTTTCACTCAAGCCGGTGGGTGGCGTCCCCGGAGACTGCTCGGCGGACCAGATGGATGGTCTTGCTCAGCTGATGGACGAGTTTGGGATTGCAGAGATCCGCGTCACGCACGAGCAGAATCTCGTATTGCCGCATGTGCGCAAGAAAGACCTTCCAGCGCTCCATGACCGATTAGACCGGCTTGGCCTTGCCAGCCCCAATAGCGGACTTGCCAGTGACATCATCTGCTGCCCAGGGCTTGACTATTGCGACCTGGCCAATGCCCGCTCCATCCCCATCGCACAGGATCTCTCCCGCCGCTTTTCCGATCTGGACCGTCAGGAGGAAATCGGCGAACTCAAGATCAAGATGTCAGGATGCATCAATGCCTGCGGCCATCACCATGCGGGCCACATCGGAATACTTGGTGTAGACAAGAAGGGGGTCGAATTTTACCAGCTCCAGCTCGGAGGCTCGGGGGCAGAGGACGCCACCATCGCCGAAATCATAGGCCCGGCATTTTCGAAGGATGAAATCGTCGATGCCGTCGAGCGGGTGATCGCGGCCTATTTGCGTCTGCGTCAACCAGGAGAACGTTTTCTCGACTGCTATCGCCGCCTTGGCCTCGAGCCCTTCAAGAACGTCGCCTATCTGGAGCAACTTCATGCCGCTTATTAGAAATGGAAGCTGGGCGCACGACGCATACACAGCGCTGACCGACCAAGAACCCCTTCCAGACGGCGGCGTGCTCGTATCACTCAACCGCTTCCACGCGGAGCGAGAGCTTCTGTTGGCCCGCAATCAGCCCCTCGGCGTGCGCCTCAGCTCCGCGCAGTCACCCGAGGATATTGGTTCTGGCCTCCATCATCTCTCCCTCGTCGCCCTCGAGTTTCCCACATTTCGCGATGGCCGGGCATTTTCCTGGGCCCGCCTGCTGCGTTCACGCTTGGGCTTCGCGGGCGAAATCCGTGCGATTGGCCATTTCCTGATTGATCAGCTGGCATTCATGGAGCGTTGCGGCATCAACGCCTTCGATGGCGATGCACGAATTACCCCTGAAGCGCTCGCAGCCGCCCGCGCAGAGTTCAGCAATGTCTATCAGCCCGCCGTCGACGGACGTCCGAGCATTGGACGACTGCGTGCCCAATCATGCTGAACCGCAGGATGGATGCAATACAAGCGGTAGACTGAACAGGGGCCACAGCAGTCAAAGAGCCCTCTCATAAGCCCATCGCCCCACGGCAAAGAATCCAGGTTAACGCTCACTTGAGCTGCAGGATTTGCAGGAGGAAGTTGGGATCCCAGGAGGCGGCTTTGCGGCGGGTTTTGACGCTTCCCTTTGCTTTATTTGCTCGGACGAGGCCAAGGGCAAAGCGGCGGACGACAGCCATGTTCTTGGCGCCATGTCCGGAGCGGTAGCGCGAGAGGTCGTCTTTGAAGGCAACATCGAGTAGCCAATGCATGCTTTCGACACCCCAGTGGCCGCGCGCGGCCTCGGCCAGGCGGTCGATATCCAGGGCTGCTGATGAGATATAGAAGCGGGTCTCGAAGGTGGTGCGATCAGGATGCTCGGTGCGATCCTCAACCTTGAGGATTGTCTTGATGGTCGTGAAGCGTGGCTGGCCGGGATAGGCTCTGTCGGACAGGATCCAGTCGACACAGCCGGAAGCGGTGTAGGTTCGTGTCTCGATGCGGCCATGGCCCTTTTCCACCGTGGTTTTGCTCACCAGCTCTG
>JBMFWV010000003.1:0-82636 GCA_049964915.1 Rhizomicrobium sp. | reverse complement strand
TTGGTGGAACATTTTCGTGCGTCTCGCTGAGCCGGGCTTTCATCGCGAGGCGATTACCAGCCGGCCACTGTTTCTCTCTGCCATCGCGACGCGCACGCGGCACGCGCGGCAGACGACAATCCGTGTGACCAGTTCGCATGCACAGGCCAAGCCAGCCGCCAAGGCGCTTGCAAGGGTCGCGGTCTTCTTGCGAGGACTGGTCGAAAATGCGGAGCAGTTGACGTCACCACAAAAATGGCGCGCGATCCTGTCGCGCGCCTTCCAGGCCTTCCTGAAAGGTCGCCCGCTGCGGGCTCCACCCCGCCTCGCGCCCATCTGATGCAACCAAAACGCGAAAAATCGAACCTCGCCCAGGCGCGTCGCTGACCAACTGCGGTTTTTAGGCTGACTTCGTATTGGAGTATCCCCGCAGGCTGCTTGGGAGGGGATCTCATATGGCTCCGCGTGCGTGCGGACTCGGCAACAAGTGTTAGCTGGACCGGATGGTGTCAATCCGGTCCAGCTGATGGCTGTCAACTATAGCGGAATTCAGGTCCATTGAGGTCAATGTTGGGCAATTCGTCGCGCTCGCGCCAGTAATCCTGGGTATGCTGCCAGTCGCGCTTGTCACCCGCCTTTGGCATCAGGTGTTGGGCCCGCATCAGGTAGTTGGGATTGAAATTGTCCGGTTCCATCCAAGGACCGATTTTCATATCTCGGTCTTCGGGTCGCAGCGCCACCTCGATTTTCTTGACGCCCTTCTTCTGCATATGCGTGAGCAGACGACAGACAAAGTCGCCCAGCATGTCCACGCGCAGCGTCCAGCTGGCACGGAAATAGCCCATGACCCAGACCATGTTGGGAACCCCGGTGAACATCATTCCGCGGTAGGTCACGGTCTCATGCCAGTCGACCGGCTTGCCATCGACCTCGAAGGGAATTCCGCCCATCATCAGGAGATTGAAACCGGTGGTTGCGACGATCATATCGGCTTCGATCTCGTCGCCCGATGCGGTACGCACGCCCTTCTCGGTAAAGCTCTCAAGCTCGTCAGTGTAGACGCTGAGCTTGCCTTCAGCCGCGCAGCGGAAGATGTCGCCTTCCGGACAAAATGCGAGACGTTGCTGCCAGGGCCGATATTTGGGCGTGAAATGAGGTTCAAAGGCAAAATCCGGCTTGCCAGAGAAATGCCGGATCAATGTCTTTAACTCCTCAAAGACCACATCTGGCTCTTCGAGGCAGCGCTTGGTCATCGCATCCTGGTCGAACATGATCTGCGCGCGCACCACGCGGTGAATGGTTGGCTCGTCGATACCGATCTGCCGCAGCCGGTCAGCCAGTTCGTTTTTGTTTTCGGCGCAGTAGAAGTAGGTCGGCGAGCGCTGCAGCATGGTGACATGTGCGGCTTTCTCGCAGAATGCCGGGATTACCGTCGCCGCCGTGGCCCCCGAACCGATGACAAGAATGCGTTTGCCCGCGTAGTCGGTTTTCGGGTCCCATAGCTGGGCATGAATGAACTGGCCCTTGTACTTCTCCCGGCCGGGCCAGTCTGGAATGTAAGGATGCTCGTGGTCGTAGTAACCTTGGCACATCCAAAGGAAATTAGCGGTGAAGGTCACGTTTGCGCCATCAGACTTGCGCGTGGCCTCAATGGTCCAGAGATTGTCCTTGCTGCTCCAGGAACAGCGCATGATGCGATGCCCGTAGCGGATATGCCTGCCAAGATCGTTTTCCTCGATCACCTCTTTCATGTAGGTGAGGATGGCCTGGGCAGAGGCCACCGGCGTCCCCACCCACGGCTTGAAGCGATAGCCGAAGGTGTAGAGATCTGAGTCCGAGCGTACGGCGGGATATTTGTGAGTTTCCCAGGTGCCGCCGAACGTATCTTTCATTTCCAGAATGACGAAGCTTTTGTCCGGACATTGGTCCTTGAGGTGGTAGGCCGAGCCGATGCCAGAAATCCCTGCACCCACGATGAGGACATCAAAATGATTGCTGTTCTGCGGCGACTTTTGTTGTGGTCGTTCAAGCGTCGCGGTTCCTGACATGTCTACTCCCTTTTTTGCGTTTGGGGGACATGCGGCAACCTCGCCGCGCCCCAGTTTTTGCGAGAACGAATAGCTTGTGGGACGGCTTTGGGCCGGGAATTGATTTTAGTCAACTTTCCTTGGCGGCAGCGCAGCCCTTCTGAGCAACGTCGGGGAAGCCTTCGACATATTATTGCGGGAGGCGCGGAGACGATCAGGTTTCTGCAATCGTTCGACCTCGCTGCGTTCGCGATTGCACGCTCTGTGTGGCACGCACCGCCTGTGAGCCCGTGCGACCGCGTGCAATGTAGTCTGATCTGGGCGCGGTGGAATGCCTCCCCTCAGGGCAATCGCAGGCCTTTGGCTTGACCTTCCAGTTGCTAGAAGCCTTATGGTGCGCCATGTGGTTTGCAAGGAGTAAAGGCATGGGCACGACAACGATGCAGGGCGGAACCCAAGAGTCTGGTCCGGTCATTGAGCTTGCGGTCTCCGGTATGACCTGTGAGGGATGTGCCAGGGCCGTGACCCGGGTTCTGAGCAATGTACCAGGTGTTGCGGCTGCCAAAGTTGACGTAGCCGCAGGCCGGGCCAGTGTCACGGGCGATGTGCGTTCTGAAGCGCTGATTGAAGCGGTGGTGGCCGCGGGTTACGGCGCCAAACTCACTGGCGACGCCGCCACGGCATAGGCCAATGAGCGTGACCGAAACCGCGTTGCCCGCATCCGCGCATCTGGTTTTGCCCATAAAGGGCATGACCTGCGCGACCTGTGCGGGGCGGGTTGAACGGGCGCTTGATGCACTGCCGGGCGTAAAGGCGACGGTCAATCTTTCCAGCGACGAGGCGGACGTGCTGTTCGATGCGGCGCGTGTTGAGCCTCTAAGGCTAGTCGAAGCGGTAGAGCGCGCCGGTTACGATATACCGCTTGAGACACGTGAACTCGCCATCATCGGTATGACCTGCGCAACCTGCGCCGGGCGGGTAGAGAAAGCCCTCCGTGCGGTTCCTGGTGTCAAGGGAGCCGAAGTCAATCTGGCAACTGAGAAGGCCATGGTCGAAGGTTACGCCGGTGTGCTTCGTCCGGCTGATCTGATCGCCGCGGTTCGGCGCGCTGGCTATGAGGGCGAGCTTCTCACGGGGGATGCTGAGCGGGACCGGGCGTTGCTTGTCGCCGAAACCAGACGACTAAAGCGCGAGAGCTGGCACATCGCGGTTGCGGTGATACTGAGTGCGCCGCTGCTCCTGCCCATGATTGGCATCACGCTGCCCGCCTGGCTGCAACTGGCGCTCGCGACCCCTGTTCAGTTCGTCCTGGGTGCCCGCTTTTATGTGGGGTCTTACAAGGCGCTACGCGCTCGGACAGGAAACATGGACCTGTTGGTCGCGCTTGGAACCTCTACGGCCTATTTTTACAGCCTCTATCTGATGCTGGCAGGTCCGGCAGGAACCCACCTTTATTTTGAGGCGGCGGCTGTGGTGATTGCCCTTGTCATGGTCGGCAAGGGGATGGAACTGCGCGCCAAGCGGTCGACCACCGCAGCGATACGCGCGCTCATGTCCTTGCGTCCAGAGCGGGCACGTGTCGCGCGTGAAGACGGGGAAATTGAGGTCCCGGTTGCAGCTGTCGCGGTCGCAGACGTGGTGGTGGTGCGTCCGGGCGAGAGGCTGCCGGTAGACGGCATTGTTGTGAACGGGTCCAGTGACGTCGACGAAAGCCTGCTTACCGGCGAAAGCCTGCCGCTCGCAAAGCGTGAAGGCGACAAGGTCACAGGTGGTTCGATCAATGGCAGCGGTCTGCTGCGTGTTGAGACAACTGCCGTAGGCGAACACTCGACCCTGGCACGCATTATTGCCCTCGTCGAACATGCCCAGGCGAAAAAGGCGCCGGTGCAGCGGCTTGTCGACAGGGTTGCGGCCATCTTTGTGCCCATCGTGGTGATGCTTGCAGTCCTGACATTCCTTGGCTGGTGGCTTCTATTGGGTCAGCTGACGGCTGGGATTATCGCCGGCGTTGCCGTGATGGTTATTGCCTGTCCGTGCGCGCTTGGTCTTGCGACCCCGACCGCGCTGATGGTTGGAACCGGCGCTGCAGCGAAGGCTGGCATCCTTATTCGTGATGCTGAGGCACTTGAGTGCGCCCACAGCCTTGACATCATCGCACTCGATAAGACTGGCACCTTGACGGAAGGCCACCCAAGGGTAACGGACATTGTGACGGCAGGCATTACGGTGGATGCCCTTTTGAGTCTGGCCGCGGCGGCGCAGACCGGCAGTGAGCATCCTCTGGCGCGCGCCATTCTCTTGAAGGCGGACAGCCTCGAGCTACCCAGGCTCGAAAGCTTTCAGAGCCGTCCTGGTATGGGCCTGGTGGCCCAGGTCACAGGGCGTGCCCTGGCGATCGGCAATCGGCGGCTGATGGACGACTGCAGGGTTTCGCGTGAGGGGCTTGAAGCTCAGGCTGTTGGTCTGGAAGATCTGGGGCGCACAGTGATGTGGGTTGCAGATGCTGGCGAAAGCCCGGGCCTTTTGGGGCTCATAGCTGTCGCAGATCCGTTGCGGCCGACTGCCCGTGCTGCGATCGAGCACCTGACGCGGATAGGTATACAAACCGTGCTTCTGACAGGTGACAATATGCGTACCGCAAGGGCAGTGGCTGCTGAACTTGGCATAAAGCAGGTGCTGGCAGGTGTACTGCCCGCCGAAAAGGCGCGCGAAGTCGAGCGCCTTCAGGCTGAGGGCAAACGCGTCGGCATGGTCGGCGATGGTGTCAATGACGCGCCAGCGCTCGCTCAAGCTGATATCGGGATCGCCATGGGCAGCGGCGCAGATGTGGCGATGCAGACAGCGGGGATCACGCTGATGCGCGCTGATCCTCTTCTGATTGGTGACGCGATTGCCGTCAGTCGAGCCACCTATAACAAAATCCGGCAGGGACTCTTCTGGGCCTTCTTCTACAATGTGATTGGCATGCCGGCTGCGGCATTGGGGTTGCTAAATCCAGTGATCGCCGGTGCAGCAATGGCATTGTCCTCCGTTAGCGTGGTGTCCAACGCGCTGCTGTTGCGTCGCTGGCGGCCAGCCACGCGTCCGGGAGGTTAAGCAATGGCAAATGACACGTCGCAGTACGTGACCATAGGGGAGGCGGCGTTGCGTTCCGGCATGCCGCCCAAAACCATCCGATTTTATGAACAGATCGGTCTCATCAAGCCTGCCCAGCGCTTTGCCAACCAGTATCGCGCCTATAGCGACGAAGACGTGCACACCCTGACGTTCGTCCATCGGGCGCGCGATCTGGGTTTTTCGCTTAAGGACATTCAGGCACTGTTGTCTCTTTACCGGGACCGACGCCGGGCCAGCCGGGATGTAAAGCGTCTGGCATTGCAGCATATTGCGGACGTAGATCGTAGAATTGCCGCGTTGACCGCGATCCGCAATGCGCTCGCTGGCCTTGCCCAGAAGTGCCACGGTGATGACCGACCGCAATGCCCGATCCTCGATGAGCTTGAGGCTGCCGAACACTAGCATGCACATTTTGAATCTGCCTCAAGCTGCTTTGCGGCGACGGGATAGCGCTGGGGCGCATGGATATTGGGCGAGAGATGATCGGCGTGACGAAATGCGGCCGTGCCTCGCGCTGGTGTTCTCTCATATGGCGCGAGATAGTTCGCGCAGCGGCGATCAGCTTTCTTTCCTGTCAAAGAGCTCGCCAAAGAGTTCGTGGGCTTTTGCGTTGGCAGATGGATGATGCCGTCCGGCCACGTCTTGTGGTCCTGTACATGCGCCGTCCCGATCGGCCTTGGCGCACCGAGGACGAGGTGAGGTAGCCTTTTTGCTTCTGCCCGTTGAGCAGCGGGTAAAGCGTGCCCGCGCTCAAGACATAGCCATGGCGCCTCAGTTCCTCAATCATCTTGAGGCCGTAAATGGGTTCCTCTGCTGCGTGATGCAGAAGATGTAGCCGGATGAGGCCGGTATAAAGAAAGCGATCCTCGAAGCAAAACCCCGGCATGAAGTCAGACCCGGAACGATCCTAATGTCCGGCCGGCCTCAATCCAATATGTGGAGGGGCTGCATCTAAGGGGCGTTGGAGTGGGTGCGCTTTCGTGCGGCCAAAATTTAAGCCTGGGAAGGATGGCACACAACGCTCGCTCGCCCTTCGTCGCTCCATGGACATTGCTGAGACATGAACTCTGGCCTTGTTGAGGCAGGGCAGCGAAGCGTAGCGGCTCCTGGCTTTCAGTCCGCCCGCCGGGCGCTGCAATGATGGGACGCTTGAGCGCCTTTGGGGGCCTTGCCGGCTAGGAAGGTGCGGCTGGCCCGACGGGGGAAACTGCCCCCGAAACTGCGACAAGTTGCACCCTGCGACAGTTGGGCCTTGGACGGTTTGTCCTATCGCCAGTATTGCGGGTGCGAGATATGGCGGGGCATGAGTGCACAGCCCTGACGGGGTTGTCATGTTCGAAATGCATCAGGCGGCTTAAAAATTGTCCAATAAAATCAGATATATAACTGAGAGGTATGGTGTCCGCCCGGCTTGGGGACTCCGCATGTCTGGGCTCTTCAGTATGGCGCGACGGCGCAATTGGTTGCGCCGCACAAGAAATATCGCGCTGCTGGGCGCCATAGCCCCGCTGCTTGGCGGTTGCCATTACGCGCTGCTGGATCCGGCCGGACCGATCGGTCAGGACGAGCTCAACATCATCTACCTCGCGACCGGGCTGATGCTGCTCGTCGTTGTTCCGGTGATCTTCCTTACACTCCTGTTTGCCTGGCGCTATCGGGCCTCGAACACGAAGGCGACCTACCGGCCGGATTGGGCGCATTCCGGCAAGATCGAGGTTGTTATCTGGTCCATTCCCGCGATCATTGTCGCCATTCTGGGCTATGTGACCTGGACGACGAGCCACACTCTCGATCCTTATCGCCCGATCGTATCGGCCAACAAGCCTGTCGAAGTTGAAGTCGCCTCGCTCAACTGGAAGTGGCTTTTCATCTACCCGCAATTGGGCATCGCCACGGTCAATGAGCTGGCGTTCCCGGTTGATACCCCAGTTGAGTTTCGCCTGACGTCATCGCGGGTGATGAATGCCTTCTTCATCCCGCGTTTGGGTACCCAGATCTACACCATGGCTGGCATGCAGACGCGACTGTCCCTCATGGCCGACAGGGTGGGGACCTATCAGGGGATGTCCTCGAACTTCAGTGGCGACGGCTTTTCCAATATGCGCTTTGCCGCCAAGGCCATGAGCGCAAAGGATTTCAGAGCCTGGGTCGAAAAGGTACGCGCCTCCCATCAGGCACTGACCCTGTCCGCTTACCGCAAGCTTGCCAAACCCAGCGAGAATCTCCCGGTTGAGCATTACGCCACCGTGGCGCCCCGCCTTTTCCACGACATCCTCAATCTTTGCACCGATGGCCAGACCTGCATCGACGCGCAGCACATGGCCCGGCGCATGACGTCCCATGGTCATGAAATGGCCATGGCCAAACGTCCTCACACCTTGGCCCACGGATCCTGACATGCTCGGCAAACTTACCCTCGCAGCCATTCCCTATCAGAACCCGATCATCATGGGGGCTGTCGCCTTCATGATCATCTGTGTCATCGCCGTCTTGGCGCTGATCACCTATTTCCGCTTCTGGTCGACGCTCTGGAACGACTGGCTGACGTCCGTTGATCACAAGCGCATCGGCGTCATGTACATCGTTCTTGCGACGATCATGCTGCTTCGGGGCTTCGCCGATGCTCTCATGATGCGCTCGCAGCAGGCCTTGGCCTCGGCCGGAGGGCCTGGCTATCTGCCTCCCGAGCACTTCGACCAGGTGTTCACCGCCCACGGCGTCATCATGATCTTCTTCATGGCCATGCCGTTCATCGTCGGGCTCATGAATCTCGTGGTCCCGATGCAGATCGGCGCCCGCGACGTTGCCTTTCCTTACATGAATTCTCTCAGCTTTTGGCTCACCGTGGCCGGAGCTATCCTCGTCAATCTGTCCTTGGGCATCGGTGACTTCGCCAAAACGGGTTGGCTCGCCTATCCGCCTCTCTCCGAACTGCACATGAGCCCGGGAGTAGGCGTCGACTACTACATATGGTCGCTGCAGATCGCCGGTATTGGTACATTGCTTGGCGGGGTCAATATGATCACCACCATCCTCAGGATGCGTGCGCCGGGCATGACCTTGATGCGCATGCCTATCTTCACCTGGACGTCACTGTGCTCGAACATGCTGATTGTTGCTGCCTTCCCGGCGCTGACGGCAACGCTGGCCATGCTTTCGCTCGACCGCTATCTCGGCATGCACTTCTTTACCGCCGGTTCCGGCGGCAATCCGATGATGTACATCAACCTCATCTGGATCTGGGGTCACCCGGAGGTCTACATCCTCGTTTTGCCCTGCTTCGGCGTCTACTCCGAGGTTGTTGCGACCTTCTCGGGAAAGCCCCTATTTGGCTACACCTCGATGGTTTATGCGACAGTTTGCATCACCGTCCTGTCTTTCATGGTGTGGCTGCATCACTTCTTCACCATGGGTTCTGGCGCTGACGTCAATGCCTTCTTCGGCATCATGACGATGATCATCGCGGTTCCCACCGGTGTGAAGATCTTCAACTGGCTGTTTACGATCTACCGCGGCCGTTTGCGCTTTGAGCCACCCGTACTGTGGACGCTTGGCTTCATGGTGACATTCACGATTGGTGGCATGACAGGTGTGCTGATGGCGGTTCCGCCAGCAGACTTTGTGCTGCACAACAGCCTTTTCCTAATCGCCCATTTCCACAATGCAATTATCGGTGGCGTGGTATTCGGCGTCATGGCTGGAATGAACTACTGGTTTCCCAAGGCTTTTGGCTTCAAGCTTGATCCGTTTTGGGGAAAGGTCTCCTTCTGGTGCTGGATCATCGGCTTTTACGTCGCGTTCATGCCCCTTTATGCACTTGGTCTGATGGGTATGACACGCCGCCTGGATACTCCGCACAACCCTATCTGGCACACCTATCTGGTCGTTGCGATGGTCGGTGCAGTCATCATCTTCCTCGGGATCCTTGCCGAACTCGTGCAAATCGCCGTCAGCCTGCGCAACCGCGAAGCTCTGCGCGATGTCACCGGTGACCCCTGGCAGGGTCGCACGCTCGAGTGGGCGACCTCTTCCCCGCCCGCTTATTACAACTTTCCCACCACGCCGGTCGTGACTGCTCGGGACGCTTTCTGGGACATGAAGCAGCGTGGCGTAGCGATGCAGCCGCTGGACAGCTACCACCAGATCCATATGCCGCGTAACACGGCGACCGGACTGATTATAGCTGCCTTTGCAACCGTGCTCGGATTTGCGCTCATCTGGCACATCTGGTGGCTTGTTGTTGCAACCTTTGTGGTCGCCTTCGGTGTTGCCATCGGTAAATCGTTCGACGAGGACCGCGACTATTATGTGCCGGTCGAAGAGATCGAGCGCACCGAAAAGAGATATTTCGCACAACTGCCGTCGGAGGGCTGAACTCATGACCGCGATTGCACCCGCACTTGAGGACACTGCTTCCGAGATCGATCTCGGTGCCCACGCAGATGGTCATCACGACACTCAATCCAAGGTAACTCTGGGTTTCTGGATTTACCTGATGAGTGACTGCATCATCTTTGCCTGCCTGTTCGCCACCTTTTCGGTTCTGCGCCACGCCACGGCTGGAGGGCCGGACGGACGGGAGATTTTTGATCTGCCTTATGTGGCGGTGGAGACGGGCTGCCTCCTGGTATCAAGCTTCACTTACGGTCTCGCCATGCTGGCAATGAACCGGGATGATCGCAGCTGGACCATGGCTTGGCTCGTGGTCACCATGCTTCTGGGCATGACGTTCGTTGGCATGGAAATCCATGAGTTTGCCGGGTTGGTGGCAAAGGGATTTGGCCCAGATCGCTCGGGCTTCCTGTCGGCCTTCTTTACCTTGGTAGGAACGCACGGTTTGCACGTTACGGCGGGCATAATCTGGATGATGGTGATGATGGTCCACCTCATGCGGCGTGGCCTGACCGAAGCCAACCGTACGCGCCTGATGTGCCTCAGCCTCTTCTGGCATTTTCTCGACGTCATCTGGATCGGGGTGTTTACGGTCGTATATCTGATGGGAGTAGCCCACTAATGCACGGTACCCAAGGTAGAGCCGCAACCTCCGGTCATGACCATGACGGCGTCGATCATGGCACTCTGGGCTCGTATATCACCGGATTCATTCTGTCGGTGTTGCTGACGGCGGTTCCCTTTGCGCTCGTTATGACGCATGCCCTGCCCGCCGGACAGGCTATTGCTATTGCCCTTGCTCTTGGGGCGATCCAGATGGTGGTGCATCTCGTCTTTTTCTTGCACATGAACGCGGCGTCCAGCCGAAGCTGGAACATGGCAGCTCTCGTTTTCACGCTCATCATCCTTGGCATCGTTGTGGTTGGATCGCTGTGGGTCATGCACAATATGAATGCCAACATGATGCCAGGCATGATGTCGGGCTCATGAACGTGGCGGGACTTGCATGGGCCGCAAGTCCGGCCCAGCATGTACTCCGGCGATGGCGCTCCCTAAAGGAGCGGATGCAGCCGGATGCGATTGAGCAGACGGCAAACGCAAGAAACCTGAAGCTTCTGGTGTCATTGCGCTGGTTGGCGGTGGTCGGCCAGATCGTCATTATTGGCGTGGCGCGGCAATGGCTCCACCTGGATCTGCCACTGTTACAGATGGCCACGGTCATACTGTTTCTCATTGGCCTCAATCTTGTCAGCCTCCATCTTTCCCGCAGCGCCATACCGCTTTACGACGCGGAGCTATTCCTCGCCTTGTTGCTCGATGTTGCGGCGCTGACGGTGCAACTTTATCTCAGCGGCGGAGCGACCAACCCTTTTATCGGGCTCTACCTTCTGCAGATCATTCTCGGCGCCGTGCTGTTGAGGTCGCGCTGGACCTGGACCTTGTTTGGTCTGACTGGCGTATGTTTTCTGGGCTTGATGCGCTTTTACCGGCATGTCGGGCTGGACCATTATGCCAAAAGCAGCGTCGTCAGCTTCATGGACCTCAGGGTTGAAGGCAGCTTTGTCTCCTTCGTATTGGCGTCTGTCTTGCTGATTTTTTTCCTTTCGCGCATCAATCGTAACCTGCGTGAGCGCGATCGCCGCCTGTCGGATCTGCGCCAGCAGCGTGCCGAAGAGGAGCATATCGTGCGCATGGGGCTGCTGGCCTCGGGCGCGGCCCATGAACTGGGTACTCCGCTCTCCACGCTGTCCGTCATCGTCAACGACTGGCTGCGTGTTCCGGAGCTGGTAAACAATTCGGAACGTGCTGCGGACATCGCCGAGATGCAGCAGGCACTGGGACGTTGCAAACAGATCGTCTCGCGCGTGCTTCTGACGGCTGGAGAGGCCCGTGGTGAGGAGGCTGAACGCACCACGCTGATCGGGTTCTTCGACCGCATGGTGGCCGATTGGCGCTCCAGCCAGTCTCCGTCCTGGCTGGAATACACCAACGCAATTACGAGCGATGTCTTGATCGTGTCCGACACGGTTCTGGTCCAGGCCGTGTTCAACACCTTTGACAATGCACTCGAAGCGTCGCCCGACTGGGTCGGTATCACAGTCGCTTGCGACGAGGAATGGGTTGTTATTGAGGTGCGTGACCGTGGTCCGGGGTTTGCTCCCCATATTCTGGCAAATTTTGGCAAACCTTATCAGTCGACAAAGGGAGTCGACGGCTGCGGCCTCGGGCTTTTTCTGCTCGTCAATGTGATACGCAAGCTGGGCGGCACTGTGACGCCTTCCAACGATGCTGCAGGTGGTGCAGTCGTTACCATGCGACTGCCTCTCAAGGCACTCTCGCTAGAGGATGGCAGGTATGACCTCCGATAAGGCGCTGCTGGTCATTGTCGAAGACGACATTGACTTCGCCCAGGCTCTGCGGCGGGCCTTTGTACGGAGAAATTATGACGTGGAGGTGTGTCCCGAGCCTGGTGTTCTGCATGAACTTCTGGAGCGGCGGACACCGGATAATGCGGTGGTGGATCTCAAGCTCTCGGGCCACTCGGGGCTCGAGTGTGTGCGCTGGCTCCGCGCCAACAGCTCCGATACCAAGATTGTGGTGCTGACCGGCTATGCGAGCATCGCGACCGCCATAGAGGCTATCAAGCTTGGCGCCAGCTATTATCTCGCCAAGCCCTCCAATGCCGATGACATCGAAGCGGCGTTCCAGCGCGAACAGGGCGACCCCAATGTGGGTCTCGGCGCCCGGCCAAGTTCGATCAAGACGGTGGAGTGGGAGCATATCCACCGCACCTTGGCGGAGACCGGCTTCAACATTTCGGAGACGGCGCGCCGTCTCGGCATGCACCGGCGCACCCTGGCCCGCAAATTGATGAAGCAGCAGGTCAAATAGGCCGGACCGGCAACGTCACCGAGGCTGTATACAACTTTTAGTTGAAATTCAGGCGCATCAAGGCAGCGTGGCGGCGCTCTGGCGCCAGGGCCGGTCACCTGCAGTCGCAGCATTAACGTCACAGCTCTAAGGATGGTTATGGAATTATTCGCTAAGATCGGGCACATGCTTGGGGCGTAAGGGAACTTTGGACGGGCTCAGGCGCTTTGCCTGCGGCGGTGGCCAGGATTGATCTGCCTCAGCGTTCCCAGAGCAGGATCAATGCGAATCTTCAATCCTTGGGGACGGGACGAGAGGGTGTGATGAGTGACATGTCCGACGTGCAGCGTGACGCCGAGGCGCGTGTTCGCAAGATCGCCGATGAGATCAAGACCTTGCGGGATGATCTGGCCCGCATGGGCTCGATTGTCGAGGAACTGGTACGGCGGCGCGCCAATGACGCTGTCGATGAGGTGACCCGTAGGGCCGAAAAGGCGCTCGAGGACGCCGGCCGGCTTTCTGATGAAGCGGCCAAGGTGATTGAGGCCAATCCGCTGACCACGGTCGGTAGCGCGTTTGGTCTGGGCATTCTGATCGGCCTTCTGTTCGGCCGCCGCTGATCATGGCGCGGCGCGGAGGGGGGAGCCGGTCGGGGTTCGGCTTCGTGGTCACACTGGCTGCGGTCGCGGCCGCATGTGCGGCTATGATGGTAGCCACCGCGTTCGGTTGCCTGGCCCTGTTTTTCTACATGCGGACGGTGATGGGCGCCGGGCTTGCCGCCTTGGCTGTCGCCGGTTTTGCGGTTTTCCTGACCCTTCTGATGGCGGTGCTCGTTTATGCCCTGCCCAAGCCCAGTCTGCTCGGCACCATGTTTCCGGCTGAGGCCGACCTGGTCGGCCGGCTGGGAGAAGCCTTCCAGCTGGGGCGC
This sequence comes from Rhizomicrobium sp., assembly GCA_049964915.1. Classification (GTDB taxonomy): domain Bacteria; phylum Pseudomonadota; class Alphaproteobacteria; order Micropepsales; family Micropepsaceae; genus Rhizomicrobium. The sequence continues at coordinate 69,322 of JBMFWV010000003.1, read as the reverse complement.
AATCTCGGGGAGGAGGGCCAGAGCCTGCTGCGTTCCAAGCTGAGCAATGTCACGCTGGCGGCTATCGGTGCCGGTATTCTGCTTGGCTACAGTCCGAGGCTGCGGCGGGCCATCTTTTCCTTTCTGAAGCGCAACTGAGCGCTCCCTCTTGCACCTTGAGCGCCGAGTCCGATACTGGCTTGGTCGGACCGGCCCCGGAGAGGCATGAAGATCGACGATCAAAGTCTTGCCAGCTGGCTCGTCAGCATCGCCGTGGTTTTGGCGTTGCTCTATTACGGGCGCGCGCTGCTTGTACCGCTCGCCTTTGCACTGATGTTGTGGGCGGTGCTGAATGCCCTCACCAGGGAGCTGCAGCGCATCGGTCTGCCCGCCGTTCTGGCTTGGCCGCTAGCCTTCGCCCTGATCGGGGCGGCGCTTTATTTCGTTGCTATTGTGATCGGCAATGAAGCCGCAGCGATCTCGACCGAAGTCCCGGTCTACAGCGCCAAACTGCAGGCGTTCTGGCACAAGGTTCCGTTCCGCTCCTACGTGCCGGTGCTCGATCTACCCACGCTGATCCGACAGTACAACCTTCCCGGCGTCCTTGGTCAGATGGCGGCCTCGATCGGCGGCACGTTATTTGAGATCATTCTGATCGCGATCTATGTCGGCTTTCTACTCGCTGAGCAGCCCCATCTATCTGGCAAACTCGCGCGGCTGCAGGCCAATGCCCAAACCCGCGGCGAAACCGCGAATGTCGTTCGCGCGGTTGGTTTCCAGATCCAGTCCTACATTGGGGTCTGTACCTTTCTGTCAGTGGTGATGGGAAGTGTCACCTATCTGGTTCTGAAGCTACTGCACATCGACTTTGCCGGATTTTGGGCGTTGGTGATGTTCCTCGTCACCTACATTCCGACCGTGGGCGCCATCGTCGTTATTCTGCCGGCACTGGCAGCGCTGGCCCAACTTGGCGATCCTGCCGTTGCCATTGCCGTGGCGCTGGCGCTGAGTGCGGTACATTTCCTCCTGACCAATGTGCTTTCAACCATCCTGCTCGGTCGTTCGCTCAATCTAAGCCCATTCGCGATCATCCTCTCCCTCACCTTCTGGGGAATGATCTGGGGCATCGCAGGCTTGTTCCTTGCGGTACCCATGACCGGCGCACTGGCCATCGCCTGCCGGCATCTGGATGGCATGGAGTGGATTTCCGAATTGCTCGCAGGGCCTCCCCCGCGCAAATGGCGGATCGCAAAGCTGCGTTTGTGAATTTATGCGGTGTATATCATGTAGAAATGGCTGATGGCACCTGCCATTGTCAGCATGGTGCTGTTGATATAATCCTCCGCCCGGTTCGCGAGTGTACAATCAGCATGTCCCATCCCTCACTCAGTCATCTGGAACGTTTGGAAGCGGAGAGCATCCATATCATGCGCGAGGTTGTCGCCGAGAGCGACAAGCCGGTGATGCTTTATTCGATTGGCAAGGACTCCGCGGTGATGCTTCACCTGGCGCGCAAAGCATTTTCTCCCGCAGCGCTGCCCTTTCCGCTGCTGCATGTCGACACCACCTGGAAATTCAGGGCGATGTATGAAATGCGCAACGAGGTGGCCAGGCAGGCTGGGATAGATCTCATTGTTCATGTCAATGAGGAAGGATTGAAGGCAGGCGTCAATCCCTTCACCCATGGCTCGGCGGTGCATACCGATGTGATGAAGACACAGGGACTCAAACAGGCCCTCGACAAACACGGGTTTGACGCCGCCTTTGGTGGCGCCCGTCGCGATGAGGAAGCCAGCCGCGCCAAGGAGCGCATCTTTTCCTTCCGCGCTGCGGGGCACCGCTGGGATCCCAAGAACCAGCGTCCGGAGCTGTGGAATCTCTACAATGCCAGGAAGACCAAGGGCGAGACCATCCGGGTTTTCCCGCTCTCCAACTGGACCGAGCTTGATATCTGGCAATACATCCTCATCGAAAACATCGCGATCGTGCCGCTTTACTTCGCAGCGCCGCGTCCAGTGGTAGAGCGCGATGGCGCGCTCATCATGGTCGATGACGACCGCATGCCTCTTGCCCCCGGAGAAATGCCCCAACTGCGCAGGGTCCGCTTCCGGACGCTCGGCTGTTATCCGCTCACCGGTGCAGTTGAAAGCAGTGCGACCAGCGTCGCGCAGATCGTAGGCGAGATGCTGCGGACCACCACCTCGGAGCGACAAGGAAGGGTCATCGATCGGGACCAGTCCGCCTCGATGGAGAAGAAGAAGCAGGAAGGGTATTTCTGATGCGTGCGGCCGCCTCTACTGCCATGAACGATGCCGACATCGAAGCCTATCTCGAGCGCCAGCGTCACAAATCTCTGCTGCGCTTTATCACCTGCGGTTCAGTTGATGACGGCAAGTCCACACTGATTGGTCGCCTTCTTTATGATTCCAAGCTGATTTTTGATGATCAGCTGGCAGCGCTGGAGCGCGACTCCAAGAAGGTGGGAACGCAAGGTGGCGATCTTGATTTTGCGCTGCTGGTCGACGGGCTCGCAGCCGAGCGTGAGCAGGGCATTACCATTGACGTCGCTTATCGTTTCTTTGCCACTGAAAGGCGCAAGTTCATTGTCGCCGATACGCCTGGTCACGAACAATATACGCGCAACATGGTCACCGGCAGTTCGACCGCGGACCTTGCCGTCATTCTAATTGATGCCCGCAAGGGGGTTCTAACCCAGACCCGTCGTCATTCTTTCCTCGTGCGCCTGATGGGCATTCGCCATGCCGTCCTGGCCGTGAACAAGATGGATCTGGTCGGCTTTTCCCAGGATCGCTTCGAGGAGATCGTCGCCGATTATTGTGCCTTTGCTGACAGTATCGGCCTTGGTGCTGTCCTGGCGATACCGATATCCGGGCTCAAGGGCGACAATGTCAGTTCGGTGTCGGCGCAAATGCCTTGGTACAGGGGCCCCAGCCTGATCGAACATCTGGAGACGGTCCCGATCGACGAGACCCGCCTGCTGCAGAAGCCCTTCCGCCTGCCAGTGCAATGGGTAAACCGGCCAAATCTGGACTTTCGTGGTTTCGCGGGCCACATCGCCAGCGGGACGGTCAAGACGGGTGAGGCCATTCGCGTACTTCCCTCCGGAAAGACGAGCACGATTGCGCGCATTGTCACGGCTGATGGTGATCTTGCCCAAGCCGTTGCGGGCCAGTCGGTTACACTCACCTTCGTCGATGAAATCGACTGCTCGCGGGGCGATGTGATCGCGGCTGCGGCAAGCCCGGCCGAAGTTGCCGACCAGTTCGAGACCACGATTGTGTGGATGGCCGAGGACAAGCTGATCCCGGGCCGTCCCTACTGGCTCAAACTTGGCACCCGAACGGTGGCGGCGACGATCACGGACATCAAATACCGGATCAATATCAACAGCCTCGAGCATCTCTCTGCGCGCGAACTTGACCTCAACGAGATCGCCGTCTGCAACATCGCGCTCGATGCCCCCATCGCCTTTGATCCCTACGAAGAAATCCCCGCGCTTGGCGGCTTCATCCTCATCGACCGTATCCGCAATACCACCGTCGGTGCCGGCATGGTTCATTTTGCCTTGCGCCGCGCCCACAACATTCACTGGCAGTCGCTGGATGTCACCCGCGAGAGTCGTGCCGAGGCCAAGGGACAAAAACCGGCGGTGCTGTGGTTTACCGGCCTGTCCGGGGCGGGAAAATCGACCATCGCCAATCTCGTGGAAAAGCGGCTTCTGGCCGAAGGCAAGCACACGTACCTGCTGGACGGTGACAATGTCCGTCATGGGCTCAATCGCGATCTTGGTTTCACGGAAGCGGATCGTGTGGAAAACATTAGGCGTGTGGGCGAAGTCGCCAAGCTGATGGCCGACGCTGGCCTGATTGTCCTTGTTTCCTTCATCTCGCCGTTTCGCTCCGAACGCGACATGGCACGGGCGCTTATGGCAGAAGGTGAATTCTTCGAAATCCACGTTGCCACACCTCTGGCGGTTGCCGAGGCTCGCGACGTCAAAGGTCTTTACGCCAAAGCGCGTGCTGGCCAGTTGAAGAATTTCACCGGCATCGACAGCCCCTATGAAGCGCCACTTGCCCCCGAAATCATCATCGACACGGCTGTGCTTCGGCCCGAAGAGGCGGCGGATCAGATCGTGGAGGCGCTGAAGATGGCAGGCAGGCTCAAAGCCTAGCGCCTAGGCTGTCTTCTGTTTCATGGAATAAATGTTCTCCGCACCAGGAAAGCGGCGGGCGCGGACATCCTCAGCATAGGCTTTGACCGCGTGCTCGATCTGCGGACCGAGCGTGGCATATTGGCGGACGAATTTCGGCGGGTTTGGATTAAGGCCGAGCATGTCTTCCATCACCAGGATCTGCCCATCGCATTGCGCCGAGGCGCCGATACCGATGGTGGGAATCGCGATCTCGGTGGTGATTTTGGCTGCCAATGGCTCGGCCATGCCTTCGAGTACCACCGCGAATGCACCGGCCCTGTCGATGGCGTGCGCGTCGGCCTCGATTGCCGGCCATTCCGCTTCGGTTCGGCCCTGGGTCTTGAAGCCGCCGAGGACGTTGAACATCTGGGGCGTGAGCCCGATGTGTCCCATCACCGGAATGCCGCGTTCGCTGAGATAATGCACGGTTTCGGCGATGCGGGTGCCACCCTCCATCTTGACCGCTTGACAGCCGGTCTCCTTCATCACTGTCACCGCATTGCGAAAAGCGATCTGGGGTGATTCCTCATAGCTGCCGAACGGCATGTCGACGACGACAAGGGCATGCTGTGATCCGCGCATGACAGCCTTGGCGGCAGTAATCATCATGTCGAGCGTAACAGGAATGGTACTTTCCAGCCCGTGCATGACATTGCCGAGACTGTCGCCGACGAGCATCAAATCGACATGGGCGTCGAGCAGTCGTGCGGTATGGGCGTGATAGCAGGTCAGACAGACGACCGGGGCCTTGCCCTTGCGGGCGCGAATATCGGGTACGGTTACGCGCTTGGTCGTGACGACGGCGGACATTTGGCCTCTCCGGTATGATCGCGCGGGAAGCTTACTCCTTTCTGCTGCGAGTACGAAACCTCTCGCCGTGGCTGGGACCGCTGCCAACCCATGGCAGAGGGACGCATCACGGCTGTATGGCACGCAGGGCCTGTGATCTGGGGGATTACGGCGTTGGATGGCTAGCCATGCGCGCCAAAGCAAAACGGCCGGAGCATTGCTCCGGCCGCAGCTGAGATGTTCAGGACGGTATGGATGAAGGGGCTTAGGCCTCTTCCGCTTCGGCGGTCGCGTCAGCTGCGTTCGCGCCTTCCTCGAAAATGTCCTCTGCGCCGACGGCAGATTCTTCTTCTTCGGTCACCTCGGCAAGGACATCCTCGCCTCTTGCCTGGCGTTCGGCTTCATCCTCGGTACGCGCCACGTTGATCTGGACTTCGACGCGCACTTCGGGATGCAGCACGACAAAGACCGGGAACAACCCGATGGTCTTGATCGCCTTGTCGAGTGGTACCTGGGTGCGGGAGATCGAAAAGCCGCCGGCAATGACCGCCTCGGCGATATCGCGCGGCGACACCGAGCCATAGAGCTGGCCACGATCGCCAGCCGCGCGCAGCAGCATGAAGCTTTTTCCGCTCAGCTTTTCGGCAACCGCCTGGGCTTCGGCTTTGCGTTCCAGGTTGCGGGCCTCGAGCTGGGCTTTCTGGCTGTCGAAATATTTGCGGTTGCTGTCAGTAGCGCGCAGGGCCTTCTTCTTGGGCAACAAATAATTGCGGGCAAAGCCATCGCGGACTTTGACCTCATCGCCCATCTGGCCAAGCTTTTCGACGCGTTCAAGCAGGATCACATGCATGGCCGCTTCCTCACTTCACGACATAGGGCAGTAGCGCCATGAGGCGCGCCCGCTTGATCGCCTGCGCCAGCAGCCGCTGCTTCTTGGCAGAGACGGCGGTGATCCGGCTGGGGACAATCTTGCCCCGCTCAGAGATAAAGCGCTGTAGCAGCTTGGTATCTTTGTAATCGATCCGCGGCGCATTGGCGCCGGAGAAGGGGCACGTCTTCTTGCGGCGGAAGAACGGGCGGCGGGCTCCAGCCTGGCTCATTCTACGGTCTCCTTGGTCTCGCGTTCTTCGCTGTCGCGGTTGTTCTCGCGTTCACGGCGCGCCTTGTTGGACGACTGCTCAAACTTGTCGACCTTTACGGTCAAATAACGCAGCACGTCTTCGTTGATCTTGAGCTGGCGCTCGAGCTCGAAGATGGCTTTGGCCGGGGCATTGATGTTGAGCAGGACATAATGTCCTTTGCGGTTTTTCTTGATGCGATAGGCAAGGCCCCGCAGACCCCAATATTCCTGCTTCTCGACCTGTCCGCCTTCGCCTTCAATGATCGTCTTAAGGTGAGTGGCGAGTGCATCGACCGCCTGCGCGCTGATATCCTGGCGCGCGATCAGGAGATGCTCATAAAGAGCCATGATTCATCCCTGGTTAGGCTGGCGGGGCCAAGCCGGCGGGCATGCCGGGCTGACCATGGTTCCCCAGAACGCCGGACCATCCGGCATAGGCCCCTTAATAAAAGGGGTCTTCTGGCGACCGCTAGCCGCTTGAAGGGGGGGCCTATAGCCGAAAGCCAGGCCGCGGACAAGGGGCGGACGCGGGCCGGGGTAAAGGCGCCGTCCCGCGCCGGCCTCACGCAGAGGTGCGAGCCTGTCTTGTTTTGAGGTTGGACCCCAGCACACCCTCTGTTGTCGCGGCCGGGCGCGTTGTACAGCTCGTTCAGCGGCGCGAAGTCGGGGGCGAGGAGCCAGAAGCGCGCCGGGGGCGCGGGAACGCTCGTGGGCTTGCGCCAGATCAAGGACTAACTAAAACTGCAGGCCATGGTGCGCGCATGACACTTCCGCTTTCTCTCCTGGACGCGCGCGTGCCGCGCTACACGTCCTATCCCACCGCGCCGCATTTTCATGCCGGGGTGGACCGCAACGTCTTCGAGCGCTGGCTGCAGGAACTCCCAGCCGACATGCCACTGTCGCTTTATGTGCATATGCCGTTCTGCGACACGCTGTGCTGGTTCTGCGGCTGTCACACCACCGTGATCAATTCCCATGCGCCGGTGGTCCACTACCTTGGTGATCTGGCGAGCGAGATTGGCCTCGTTGCCTCTGCACTGGGAGGCAAGCGGCCCGTCAGCCACCTGCATTTTGGCGGTGGCTCGCCCACGATTATGGCCTCCGAGGACTGGCACAGGCTGATGGAACTCCTGCGCCAGAAGTTCGAGTTTCTGCCAGGGGCAGAGATCGCGGTCGAGATCGATCCACGTGGTCTTACCGATGAGATGATTGCGACGCTGGCCGAGATCGGCGTCACCCGCGCCAGTATCGGTGTGCAGGACCTGGATGACGCCGTACAGCGCGCGATCAATCGCATCCAACCCTTTGACTGCACGAAGAGTGCGGTGGATCGGCTGCGTGCGGCGAGTATTTGTGGTCTCAATATCGATCTGGTTTACGGGTTGCCGCAGCAGACCGAAGCCGGTCTCTTGCATACGCTCGATCAGGTCCTGACCCTTGCGCCGGATCGTCTGGCGGTCTTCGGCTATGCCCATGTGCCGCACTTCAAGAAGCATCAAAATTTGATCGACGAACGCAGCCTGCCTGATCTTGAGGCCCGCGCCAGCCAGTTCGAGCTTGCCCAGTCGCGGATCGCTGCGGCGGGCTACCAGCCCATCGGGCTTGATCACTTTGCCCGCGCCGATGACGGTCTTGCGATCGCTTGGCGAGAGGGACGTCTCAAGCGCAATTTTCAGGGCTATAGCGACGATGATGCGTCTGCTCTGATCGGTTTCGGGGCTTCGTCGATCAGCGCCTTGCCGCAGGGTTATGTGCAGAATATCCCTGCTGTTGCCCAATGGCGCTCGACGCTGCGCCGTAATGTCCTGCCCATCGCACGTGGGGTGGCGCTGAGCGTCGATGACCGCCTGCGCGGTGCTGCCATCGAGCGGCTGATGTGTGATCTTGAGGTCGATCTTGCCGAGGTTTCGGCCCGCTTTGGAGAAAGCGCGGATGCGTTTGCTGACGTATGGTCGCGCCTTGAACCTCTGGCAGAGCACGGTCTGGTCGAGATCGATGGCAACAGGCTTCGGGTGAAGGAGGAAATGCGCGCGGGACTGCGCCTCGTCTGTGCAGCGTTCGACGCCTATCTGAATGCCGGCAACGCACAGCATGCCCGCGCGGTGTAGCTAGCGGCGGCTGGTGCGGCGCGATCGCGCTGTCAGCCCGGCGGCTTGGCCGTATAATCCTCGCCTCCGTCTGTGGCAGCGAAGCATGACGCTGCCGCCAACCGGTTAGAAGCGCGCCCGTGCCCGAAGCCGCGTCTGATCCATGACCGCAATGGCCCGATAAGCGAGGCGGATGATGCCCTCAGCTTCCAGTGCCCGCAGGTGCAGATTGACGGTCTTGCGCGACAGGCCGGTGAGCTCGGCGAGCTGGGACTGGGTGACGCGAATAGGGGCGTGACTGGCGGACAGCATGATGAGCCGGGCGGCTACGCGCGCCGGCGGCGGCAGGTGGATCATGGCTCCGGCCAGCGCCAACGCGCTCGCCAGCTGGCTGTAGAGAAGCTCGGTGAAACCGCGCCACACGCCGGCCTCGCTGCGCGCGATCTCGGCCAGCGCATGATCAGGGACATGCAGCAACGTGGAGTCCTCGCCGGCAATGGCGGTGACCAGACGCGGGCCGCCGCCAAAGCGGGCGGCCTGGCCAAAGAGCTGACCGGCCTGAACGATCTCGATCAGAACATCGCTGTCTCCGGTGGCGAGCATCAAATGCGCTGAGCCGGTCACGACGCCGTAAAGCCCGTTCAGCGCATCGCCGGTGCCGTAAATCCATTGTCCGGCCTCAATGCTGGTGATCTGGGCGCGCGCCAGAAGGGCCTGACGCAAGCGCGGGGGCTGGTGCGCGAACCAGTTGTCACGGGCGATAATCCTTTCGGCGCGGGCGCGGTCGATCATGGCCCGAGATTGTAACGATCGTAGCAGTCTGGCAATGGCCACATGCCTAATCTCGGCCCGCGGGTTTCAGTGAAGGAAAGACCATGAACAGCCTCGAAGAAGTGCGCAGTCTTGTGGCGAGCGACGACGGCAAGGATTTCGCGTTTGCCTCCCGCGGCTTCATCGCGACCCGAAAGGACCCCAAGATCATGCGGGATGATGGTCGGGCTGTGGCCTTTGACCTGTCGTCATACGGCTTTCTGGAGGGCCCGGCGCCGGCGAGTGTCAATCCAAGCCTATGGCGACAGGCCCAAATTCTGACCAAGCACGGCCTCTTCAAGGTCCATGAGCGCATCTTCCAGGTCCGCGGCTTTGATGTCTCCACGGTCTCGTTCATCGATGCGGGAAGCGGCTGGATCGTGGTCGACCCCTTGACCACCCAAGAGGTCGCCCGTGCTGCGCTTGAACTCGTGCGTGAGCATGTCGCCGACAAGCCGGTATTGGCGGTGATCTACTCCCACTCGCATATGGATCACTACGGCGGGGTGGGCGGCGTAGTCGATGCCGCAGCGGTGGCGGCCGGCAAGGTCAAGGTGATTGCCCCGGAAGGGTTTCTCGAACACGCGGTTTCGGAAAACATCATCGCCGGTCCGGCCATGCTGCGTCGCTCCCGCTATCAGTTCGGCCATACGCTGCCACGCAGCAAGGACGGTGAAATCACCAGCGGACTTGGTCCCTGTCCTTCATTGGGCTCGCTGTCGCTGATCGCGCCGACCGATCTTGTCAATCACACCGGTCAGGAAATGACCATCGGTGATGTGGTTCTGCAATTTCAGCTGACGCCAGGAACCGAAGCGCCGGCGGAGATGAATTTTTTCTTGCCGCAGATGTCGGCGGTGTTCATGGCAGAAAACGCCAATCTGACCATGCACAACCTATTGCCCGCGCGCGGTGCATTGGTGCGCGATTGCAAGGCATGGGCAGATTATCTCACCCAGTCCATCCGGCTGTGGGCCGATCGCTCTGACGTGATGTTTGCGGCGCATGGCATCCCGCGCTTCGGCCGTGAGGAGATCTCCAATTTTCTGAGGTCGCACCGCGATGCCTATAAATTTCTCCACGACCAGTCGGTACGCCTCATGAATGAAGGCTATACCGCAAGCGAAATCGCCGAAGTTCTGGTGTTGCCCGATGTCCTGCGCAAGCAATGGTTCAATCGTGGCTATTACGGCACGATGAGCCACAACTCGAAGGCCGTGTATCAGCGTTATCTCGGCTGGTATGATGCCAATCCGGCAAACCTCAATCCGCTGCCACCTGAACCGGCAGCCAAAAAATATGTCGAGGCATTGGGAGGCGCCGAACGGGTTCGGGAATTGGCCCGTCACGCCGTGGCCGCCGGCGAGCTGCGTTGGGCGGCCATGCTTCTCAACCATGCGGTGTTTGCCGATGGCACCGATAGCGCCTCACGCATTCTGCTCGCCGATATCTATACCCAGCTGGGTTTTGAGAGCGAAGCTGGAACCTGGCGCAACATCTATCTGACCGGCGCGCAGGAACTGCGCGACGGCGTCGTACAACTTCCCGCGATGGGCTTCAGCCCTGATGTGCTGGATGCCACTACAACCTCCATGCTGTTCGATTTTGCCGCGGTGCGGGTTAATCCACAAAAGGCGGCGGCGCGTGCTTTTACGATACGGGTGCAGCTGACGGATCGTGGCGAGAGCCATCTGCTCAGTGTCGGCAATGGCGTGCTTGTGCATGAGATGAATGTGGAGGACAGGGCCGATCTGACCATCGCGATGCGCCGCCCGGATCTCTTACGGACATTGTTCCTTAAGCAGCCCTGGGCCGATGAGGTGAAGAGCGGTCACATCCGCATCGAGGGCGATGAGAGCCTCTATGCGGCACTGGTGGATCTGATCGAACCGATCGCCAACAATTTTGCTGTGGTCACCCCTTGAAGGACCAAACGCCGGGGCTGGGCCACGGCGCTGCAGCGGTGAACCGGGTCGCGATCGTGTACGTAGGCGGCGGATGACCCCTGACAAAGGACCGGCCGTCTCATGGGTGAACGCGTCCGCTACACCTTCCCCTCACGTCGGGGAGAGTGCGTGTGGCCACCCGTCCGGCTTGACAGCTCGCGCGCCATGGCGTTTCTGCCCGGCCCATGAGCAGGGCATTTCTTTTTCCCGGACAGGGTAGTCAGGCGGTCGGCATGGGCAAGAGCCTTGCCGAAGCCTATGCGAGTGCACGGCAAACCTTTGAGGAAGTGGATGATGCGCTGGGGCAGCGCCTGTCCAGCCTCATGTGGGAAGGACCTGAGAGCGAGCTGACGCTGACAGAGAATGCGCAGCCAGCGATCATGGCCGCCTCGATGGCGGTGGTGCGCGTCCTCATGGCCGATGGCGGCCTCGAGCTTGGCCGCTACGCGCGCATTGTGGCTGGTCATTCGCTGGGCGAGTACACTGCGCTTGCGGCGGCGGGAGCCTTCAGCCTGGCTGATGCGGCCCGCCTTCTGAAGACCCGTGGCCAGGCGATGCAGGCGGCGGTACCGGTAGGGGTGGGGGCGATGAGTGCCCTTCTGGGTGCCGACCCCGAACTTGCCGAAGCTGCGGCCCGTGAGGCCGTGGCGGCGGCACTTCCCGGAGAAGGCGCGCCTGTCTGTGTCGTTGCCAATGACAACGCGCCGGGCCAGGTGGTGATTTCAGGAACTGCGGCGGCAGTGGCCCGCGCGGGGGAAATCGCCCGCGCCAAAGGTGCCAAGCGCGCCATGCCGCTCGCGGTGAGCGCACCCTTCCACTGCCCTTTGATGAAGAAAGCCGCCGATGTCATGGCCGAGGCCCTTTCGCAGGTCACCATTCGTCCGCCCGTGGTTCCCCTGATTGCCAACGTCACCGCCGCTGAGGTGTCCGAGCCAGAGCGCATTCGTCAGCTTCTGATCGAGCAGGTGACCGCCCGCGTACGCTGGCGCGAAACCATTTTGTCCTTCCGCGATCTTGGAATTGATGCGACGGTAGAATTTGGTGGAAACAAAGTGTTGACCGGCATGGTCAAGCGCACGGACAAGGATCTGATGCCGATCACGCTTGATTCTCCCGCCGACATCGAAGCTTTTGCAAAATCCCTTTGAGGATGGCGATGTTCGATCTCTCCGGAAAAACCGCACTCATTACCGGTGCCACAGGCGGCATTGGCGGCGCGGTCGCACGCTGCCTGCATGCTAATGGGGCGCGGGTTGCACTTTCGGGAACCCGTACTGAAAGCCTGGCGCAGCTGCAGAGCGAACTTGGCGAGGGCGCCCAGGTGATTGCCTGCAATCTGGCCGACAGCGCTGCGGTGGAGGCTTTGCCCAAGACCGCAGAAGCCCAGCTCGGCGCGCCGATCGACATCCTCATCAACAATGCCGGAATTACCCGCGACAACCTCTTCCTGCGGATGAAGGATGAGGAGTGGGATCAGGTCATCGCGGTTGATCTGACGGCCGCTTTTCGACTGTCGCGCGCCGTCTTGCGTGGCATGATGAAGAAGCGCTGGGGCCGCATTATTTCAATTACCTCGGTGGTGGGTGCGATGGGCAATCCCGGTCAGGGTAATTATGCGGCGGCCAAGGCCGGACTCGTGGGCATGAGCAAGTCGCTGGCACAGGAGGTGGCAAGTCGCGGCATCACCGTCAATTGCGTCGCCCCAGGCTTCATTGCAACGGCAATGACTGAGGCGCTGAGCGAGACGCAGAAAGCCCAGATCGATGCGCGTATCCCGGCCGGTCGCATGGGGTCGGCAGCGGAAATCGCTGCGGCCGTGCTTTTTCTGGCCAGCGAGGAGGCTGCTTACATCACCGGCCAAAGTCTCCACGTCAATGGCGGCATGGTGATGATTTGATAGCTTTTTCAATACGTTAACACCGTGTGGCGGGGCGAGGTCCTTTATGTTACGAAGCAAGCCCGTTGCCGTTCACGCGGGATAATGGTCCTGCCGCGGGCCATCCAACGACTAGCGGCGCAGACAACGAACGAGAGGTTGCAAATACAATGAGCGATACTGCGGAGCGCGTGAAGAAGATCGTCGTCGAACACTTGAACGTCGACGCCGACAAGGTGACGGACAGCGCATCTTTCATCGAGGATCTGGGGGCGGACAGCCTCGATACCGTCGAACTGGTGATGGCATTCGAAGAGGAATTCGGCATCGAGATTCCCGATGATGCCGCCGAATCGATCGTTACCGTGGGCGATGCGGTCAAATATATCGACAAGGCCCAGGCTTAAGCCCGCTTGAGCCACCTTCGGGCCTGAGGCAAGACCAAGGGAAATGATGCGCAGGGTAGTCATCACCGGTTTGGGTTTGGTTACGCCGCTGGCCTGCGGCGTGGAAGCGACGTGGCAGCGCCTGATTGCAGGGCAGTCGGGTGCGCGGCCGATCACCAAATTCAGGACCGATGATCTGGCGACCAAAATCGCCTGTGACGTCCCGCGCGGGACCAGCGGTGATGGGCTGTTCAATCCCGATGACTGGCTCGATCCCAAGGAACAGCGCCGCATCGATGATTTCATCCTGTTCGGCCTTGCGGCCGCGCAGCAGGCGGTTACTGATTCGGGCTATGTGCCGGTCACCGAGGAGGAGCGCTGTCGCGTCGGCGTGCTGATCGGCTCTGGCATCGGCGGGCTTCCTGGCATCGAAGAAGCCGCGCTGCTGATTGCCGAAAAGGGGCCGCGTCGACTGTCGCCCTTCTTTATTCCGGGACGCCTGATTAATCTTGTCTCCGGTTATGCGTCGATCCGTTTCGGCTACAAGGGTCCCAATCATGCTGTGGTCACGGCCTGTGCGACCGGGGCTCATGCGATCGGGGACGCAGCGCGTCTCATTGCGTTTGACGATGCGGACGTGATGCTGTGTGGGGGTGCTGAGGGCGCGATCTGCCGCTTGGGCATCGCCGGCTTCAATTCCTGTAAAGCCCTGTCAACGGCCTATAATGACCAGCCGCAAAAAGCCTCCCGTCCCTACGACAAGGACCGCGACGGTTTTGTGATGGGAGAAGGCGCGGGCGTTTTGATGCTCGAGGAATATGAGCACGCCAAAGCCCGTGGCGCCAAGATTTACGGCGAGGTCAGGGGCTACGGACTTTCGGGTGACGCCTATCACATCACGGCGCCCAGTGAAGATGGCGATGGTGGCTTTAGGGCGATGAAGATGGCTCTGAAGCGCTCGGGGCTGAATGTAGGCGATATCGACTACGTCAATGCCCATGGCACCTCGACAATGGCCGATGGCATCGAGCTTGCTGCGGTGGAGCGCTTTCTCGGCGAGGCGGCGCCCAAGGTTGCAATGTCCTCGACCAAATCCGCAATCGGTCATCTGCTCGGCGCCGCCGGCGCGGTAGAGGCGATCTTCTGTCTCCTGGCCATGCGTGACGGCGTCGTGCCGCCCACTATCAATCTTGATCACCCGGACTTTTCGCCCAGACTGGACCTCGTCGCCAACACCGCCAAGACACGGCCGGTACGGGTGGCATTGTCCAATTCATTCGGATTTGGCGGCACCAATGCCTCGCTGATCCTGTCAGCGGTGGACTGATCGCCGTTGCGCCGGGCCGCGATCGTCACCGCCATTGTCGCTCTGGTCCTCGCTGCCGGGATCCTGTTCTGGGCGAATGCACAGTACACTGCGCCCGGTCCGGTTGCGCGTCACGGCCGCCAGAGTATTGTTCTCATCCACCCTGGAATGGGCGGCGCTGGCATTGCCCGTGCCCTGAAGACCGCGGGGGTTATCCGCAATGCGACGCTATTTCAGCTGGAGGTGCGTCTGAAGGGGGAAGGCGCAGAGCTTAGGGCCGGCGAATATGCCATTCCCTCCAGGGCCAGCATGGCCGATATCGCCGCCATTCTCATCGCCGGCAAAGTGGTCGAGCACAAGCTGACGATCCCTGAAGGATTTACCAGCCAGATGGCCTTCAATGTGGTGCAGGCCAATAAGGTACTGGTCGGCAAGGCCGGCGCGGTGCCTGCCGAAGGCTCGCTTTTACCCGACACCTACCTTTTCACCCGGGGCACCACCAGGGCTCAGCTTCTGGCCCGCATGCATCGGGCGCAGCTGCGCTTTTTGGCGAAGGTGTGGCCGACGCGGGCGCCAGGACTGCCGTTGAAGACCGCCGAGCAGGCGGTGATTTTGGCCTCCATCGTCGAAAAGGAAACCGCCTTGCCACTCGAGCGACGCCACGTCGCCGCTGTGTTTGAGAACCGCCTTCGCCTGGGCATGAAGTTGCAGTCCGATCCCACCATTATTTACGGCATCACCAAGGGCTATCCCTTGGGCCATCCCATCCTCGAGAGCGAGCTTTCGGCTGTTACCCCCTACAACACCTATGTAATCGACGGTTTGCCGCCCACACCGATCTGCAATCCCGGGCGGGCCTCCATCCTCGCCGTGCTGCACCCCCTCAAGTCCAAGGATCTTTACTTTGTGGCCGACGGCAAGGGTGGGCACGTCTTTGCGGCCACGATCGCACAGCAGGACAAGAACGTTGCCCACTGGCGCCAGATCCAAAAGGCCAAGAAGAGGAACCAGTGACAGTTTTCCCGCTGGCGCCGCTTTGGTTATGCTTGTTTCTTTAGGGAGCTCAATCATGTCCATCATCAGCATGACGGGCTTTGCCGAGAGCCACGGCACGCAGGGTGCTCTCAGCTGGCGTTGGGAAATCAAGAGCGTCAATGGCCGTGGTCTCGATATACGCCTGCGTACGCCCCCCGGCTTCGACAGCATCGAGCCTGCTGCACGGCTGTTGGCGGCAGAGCGGTTCAAGCGTGGCAATCTGCAGGCCACGCTCACACTGGACACGCAGGACAGCGGGCGGGGTTTCAAGGTCGATCCGGTGGCGCTTGCTGCTGCGATCCGTATTGCACAGGAGCTCTGTGATCAGCATGGCCTGGCTCCGGCACGGGTCGACGGTCTTCTGGCGCTCAAGGGCGTGATCATTGTCGATGAACTTGCGAATGGTCCAGAAGAACGTGCAGCGCGCGATGCAGTGGTCCTGGAAAGTCTCGCTGTCGCCCTCGACAGTCTGCGGCGCTCACGGCGCGCAGAAGGAACCAAGCTGGCAAAGCTACTGGCGGGTATGCTCAATGAAATCGAACAGCTGACCACCAAAGCTTCCGGTCTGGCGAGCGCAACACCGGAAGCCTTGCGCGCCCGGCTCAGCTCCCAGCTGGGCGAGTTGCTTGCAGACACAGCTATCTCCGAGGAACGCCTTGCGCAGGAAGCGGCGATGCTCGCGGTGCGCGCCGACATCCGCGAAGAACTTGACCGGCTCAACGCCCATGTCAGCGAGGCCAGGCGGCTGCTTGCTGCGGGCGAGGCGATCGGTCGGCAACTTGATTTTCTGTCTCAGGAGTTCAACCGCGAAGCCAACACGCTGTGCTCGAAATCGGCGGACATCGAGATGACCCGCACTGGCCTTGCACTGAAGGCGGTGATCGATCAATTGAGAGAGCAGGCGCAGAATGTCGAATAGAGTCGGCGATTTGTTACCGGGAAGAGCTCATGGCTGAAGAAATCCGTCGCCGCGGTCTCATGCTGGTGCTGTCCTCGCCTTCCGGTGCCGGCAAGACCACCTTGTCGCGGCGTCTGATCGAGAGTGATGGCAATCTGGTGATGAGCGTATCGGCAACCACAAGGCCAAAGCGGCCCACCGAAGTCGACGGACGCGACTATCACTTCGTCAGTGCGGATCGTTTCGAGGCCATGCGCAAGGAAGATGCGTTTCTTGAGCACGCGATGGTCTTCGGTCACAGTTATGGCACACCGGCGTCGGCGGTCTATGAAGCCCTTGAGGCTGGTCGCGATGTGCTCTTCGACATTGACTGGCAGGGCGCCCAGCAGCTCAAGGAAAAGGCGCGCGACGACCTTGTCAGCGTGTTCATTCTGCCGCCGAGCCATGCTGAGCTTGAACGCCGCCTTAAAACGCGGGCACAGGACTCACCAGAAACCGTGCGGACACGCATGTCCAAGGCGGCCAATGAGATCAGCCACTGGCCAGAATATGATTATGTCATTGTCAATCATGACATCGAGATGGCGCAGGCCCAGCTTGAAGCCGTGCTGAGCGCAGAACGGGTACGTCGCACCCGTCAGATCGGTCTGTCCGAATTCGTGGGCAGGCTGGTACGCAGCGGCTGACAGTCCGGCCAGCTCCTGCGCCTAATGGCCAAGTTCCAGGCGGTAGACCTGTTTGGCGGTCCCGCTGAACAGGGCGGTCTTTTCCTCCGCGGAATAGCCCTCGGCGCAGAGCTTGAGGGCGTTCCAGAGTGTGGCGTAGTCACAGCTGAAGGAATCGACCGGGAAATTGCTTTCGAACATGCAGCGATTCGGCCCGAAGCTCTGGATGCAGACATCGATATAGGGCCGCCAGGCTCGGGCCAGTGCTTCGGCTGAGGCCGGACGGTGTGCATAGGACCATTCAAAGCCAGCAAATGGCATGGCAAGGCCGCCGAGTTTGACATGGACATTGCTGCATTGGGCAAGAGCGCGAATGCCCTGCTGCCAGTCCTTGAAGCGTGCCTCGCGCTTGGAGGCGTACATGCCGATGCCGAGCGGCGTGCCGACGTGATCGATGACAATCCGGGTTTCGGGAAAGGCGCGCGCCAGATCAACCACTTCCGGCAATTGCGGCTCCAGAAACCAGGCATCGAAAGAAAGTCCGAGCTTGTGCAGCAGCGCAAAGCCCGAACGAAAGGCGGGGTCCGCGTAAAGTCCCTGGGGCACGCGGCCGTGCAGCGGGCCCAGAACGGCGGGATCTTCCGACCACGAGGCACTTTGCCGGATGCCACGGAAGCGGCCATGTCCGGCTGCAATGTGGGCACGCAGGATGTCCTCCGCCCGCTCACCCTGACGCAGATCGACATGGCCAACAATGCCGGCGCAGGCCCGAACTGGACCGTAAAGACCGCTGGCGCTCATGGCTGCGATACCATTGACGAATTCGGTTTCGCCCACGCAGCGCAATGCTTCCGGGCCATCGGCACGATACATCGCACCGCATTCCATGTAGACAGTAGCGATGATGTTATGGCCGCTCTTGAGGTCTTTGAGCAGCTCGTCGAAGAGATAGCGCGGCGTGTTGCGGATGATGTCCATGAAGCCGTGCTGCAGGGGAGGCAGGTCCTGCAGCACTCCGGTAGGCCGGTCCCACAGATGGTGGTGTGGATCAACGATCGGCAGGTCTGGGTCGAGAATTTCGTCAGCCATTATCGTCTCCCTGCAACAACAATATGTTGGTGGCGCGTCACATCTGACTTCGCGTGCGCAACCAAGAGAGCGCATCGCAGGCGTGCCGCGAAGCGTCTCCCAAACCCCACGCTTCACTCAGCGCGGCGAGCCTCGTGGTACCCGCGCTGAGACGCGCTAGGCAATCTGCGTGCCCACTCACGGGGTGAGCACAACGCGACCGATAATCCTGCCGGCTCTGAGATCATCGAGCGTCTTGGAGGCTTCGGCGAGAGGGCGGGTCTGATAGGGAATGGGATCAACCTTGCCGGCCCGCACCAATTCCATCATTTCCCTGGCCTCGGGCAGTGAGCCGACAAACGAGCCGGCAATGGTCAGAGCCCGCATTGGAAACAGCGGAAGGGGCATGGTCATGGCACCACCAAAGAGCCCGACGATGATGATGCGGCCACCCTTGCGAACGATGGCATTGGCGAAGGCAAAACTCTGCTCTGAGCCGACAAAGTCGACCACCGCATAGGCGCCGCCGGTTTCGGCCATAAACCGCTTGGCGACACCATCCTCCTTGGTGTTGTAAGTCGCTACAGCACCGGCCTTTTGGGCGGCCTCGAGCCGTCCTTGATCGATATCCGCAGCGATGGGACCGCGGCCAAACAGGGCCTTGGCGAACTGTACACCCATCATGCCCACGCCGCCGCAGCCAAGGACTACCACCGGATCGCCCGCCGTCACCTTGCCGACTTTCTTCATGGCGCCGAAGGCAGTCAGCCCCGAGCACATATAGGCTGCGGCAAGTGCTGCTTCGGTTTTGCCGAAATCCAGAAGATATTTGGGATGGGGAACGAGCACGTGGCTCGCATAGCCGCCCGGTACATTGGAGGAGCAGCCAAGCTGGCGTGGCTTGAGGCAGAGATTTTCCTCATTGCGTGCACAAGCCGCACAGCTGCCACAACCGATCCAGGGAAAGGCCGCGTAGCGGGCGCCGATCTTGACGTCCTTTGCCTCGGGACCGGTGGCGACAACCTTGCCTTGAATTTCATGGCCAAGCGTGTGCGGCAGTTTCAGGGTCGCCAGAGGCAGGCGATTGCCACCACCCAGGTCAAAGTAACCATCATGAATATGAACATCGGAGTGACAAACGCCAGCGTGTTCGACCTGGAGCAGAACTTCACTGCCTTTGGGTTCGGGCGTGGGAGCTTCGATGGACTGAAGTGGTTTTCCGAACTCGACAATAGCCTGGCTCAGCATGGCGCGCGGGTCTCCTGAGATCTGATCTTTTGTCACTGTGGCACGGGCGCGCTTTGGGCTCAACGCCTGATCGCGGTGTCGTCGAGCTCGCGCGCCAGTGCGGCAAAATCTGCAATATCAAGTTCTTCGGCACGCGCGGTGGGCAGTATTCCGGCATGAAGCAGGTGTCCCTGAACATCGGCAAAGAGCGCCTTCAGGCTTTGACGCAGCATCTTGCGCCGGTTGCCGAAGCCTGCTGCCGTGACCCGTTCCAGAGCGCGCAAAGAACAGGGTGCCCGGGGTGTGGGTAGTGGCTCGATGCGCACCACCGACGACACCACCTTGGGCGCTGGGGTAAAGGCGCTGGGATGCACATCAAACAGGAGCTGCGGTTCCGTGCGCCATTGGGACAGTACGGAGAGCCGACCATAGGCCGAGGTGCGAGGCGTCGCCACGAGGCGCAGCGCCACCTCGCGCTGAAACATCAGAGTGAGACTGTGCCAGAAGGGAGTCCAGGACGCCGTCGACAGCCATTTGACGAGCAGGGCACTGCCAATGTTGTAGGGCAGATTGGCGGCGATGCGGACTGGTCCGGTGACCCCTTTGGCAGCGAAGAGGGCGGCCTCGTCGAGCGCAAGCGCATCGGCCTCGATCACCTCAAGACGGCCGGGGTAGGCTAGGGCAAGTTCGTTTAGGGCCGCGATGCAGCGTGGATCGCGCTCCACGGCGATCACGCGCGTGGCGCCTTCGGCCAATAGCGCCCGGGTCAACCCGCCCGGCCCGGGGCCTACTTCGTAGATGGTGGTGGCGCTGAGGGGGCCGGCGGCTCTGGCGATGCGGCGGGTCAAGTTGAGGTCGAAGAGAAAATTCTGCCCCAGCGATTTGCGCGGCGCGATTGCGTGGCGGGCCACTACCTCCCGCAGGGACGGCAGCTCCGGTTCAGCCAACTCTGTCCATCCGCGCATCGGCGATCTGGGCCGCCATGGTGATCGCTGCCAGCATGCTGCGGACATCTGCCCGGCCGCTGCCAGCCAGATCAAGCGCGGTGCCATGATCGGGCGAGGTGCGAACGATAGGCAGGCCGAGAGTCACGTTCACCGCCTCCCAGAAATGCAGGGTCTTGATCGGGATCAGAGCCTGATCGTGATACATGCAAAGCGCGGCGTCATAGAGACAGCGTGCCTCAGCATGAAACAACGTATCAGCTGGCAGGGGGCCGCGGACATCCAGTCCCTCTTCTCTTAAGGAGATGACCGCTGGGCGGATTTGGGCTTCGTCTTCGATGCCGATGTGTCCGCCCTCGCCGGCGTGGGGATTGAGCCCGGCAATCGCCAGACGCGGCCGGGCAATGCCAAAGTCCTGCGCGAGGGCTGAAAGGACGATGCGTGCGGTCGCGCAGATGGCTGCGGGACGAATCTGCGCCGGTACCTCGGCGAGCGGGATATGAACGGTCAAGGGCACCACCCGCAATTGTGGGCCGGCGAGCATCATCACGGCCCGTGGCGCCTGGGTCAGCGCCGCGAGGTATTCGGTGTGCCCCGGAAAGGCGAACCCGCCATCCTGCATGGCCTGCTTGTTAATGGGGCCGGTCACGAGCGCTGCCGCGTCTGCCGTCATGATCTGGGCGACGGCAAAGCTGATCGCGTCGGCGACGCTGCGGGCATTGTCCGGGCTCGCCTGGCCCGGCTGGCGTCCCGCGGGCGCTTTCCCGCTGTCGAGGAGAGCGCCGGGCTCCACCCCGCCGCAGTGCAAGAACACCTCGGGGTCGCCGACCAGGCGCAAGGGATGGCTGCCCACCCACCCCTTCAACGCGTGATAGGCGCGCACCGCCAGTTCCGGACCAACGCCGCCTGGCTCTCCCATGGTGATGAGAATCGGAGCCTGACGGGAGGGTGCGGGCTCAGCGGGTCTCAATGTCGGCATGGCGGCGCAGATGGCGCAGGAAGCGGCGGGCCAGAACGGCCATCTGCTCCTGATAAAGCTGGTCTGCCACTTGGTCCCGGGTCGGAACCTTATAGGTGATGACCTGGGGCGGCCGCTTGTCGCAGCGTACGATGAGCTCGATGCCGGCACTCGATTCGAAGGGCTGTGTCGCCTCTCCGGCGGTGGTCTTGGACAGTGCCTGGCGGATCTGCGCACTCAGATTGGTCAGGCGCATCGTTCCAAGGTTCATGTAGATGGCGCCGCGCATGTGCTGCACCAGGTCGGGCAGCATCTTGCAGTCGACAATGCGGCTGCGCAGCACCTCGGCGGCCAGGACGGCATTTTTGAGCAAAGCGGGCGGGGGCTTGGGTCCGATGGGCAGGAGCACGCGGGCAAGCGGCAGCACGCCGGGCGGATAGGCCGGGGCCTCAGGCTTCTGCTGCGCCATCTTGGAGCCGGCAGGAACCTGGATTTCGCGCAGGGCGAGGACGTAATAGCCGCCCGGGCCGAGAATTGGCTTGGAAATCTCGCCGGTCTTCAGCTTCAGGAGGGCGGCCTCAAGTGGCGGAGCCAGCTGGTCGGCAGTGATGAAGCCAAGATTGCCACCTTCGGCAGCGGTAGGGTTCTGGCTGACGCTACGCGCCACGCTGGGAAAGGGCGCGCCATTGCGGATCTGCGCCAGGACCGCGTCCATCGCCGCCTTCACCTTGGCCTTGTCCGCCGGGCTGTCGATGGCCAGGAAGATTTCCGAAACCTCGTAGCGGGGCTTGTTGGCGCTGCGCTTGATACGCTTCAGTTCATCATTGACGCGTTCCGGGGAAACCTCGGCCTCATCGCCATAGCGGCCCTGAACGGTCTTCGACCATGCGATCTGTGCGGCAATCTGTCCGCGCAGCGTCGACATCTCCACGCCCGCCGCCGCGAAGGTGGCTTCGAGCTTGGCCTTGTCGATGTGGTTTTCGGTGAGGATGCGATTGATGGCGGTGTCGACCTCACCGGCGCTGACGCTGATGTTGTGCTTTTGCGCTTCCAGGAGCTGGATGCGTTCGGTCTCCAGCTGCTTGAGGATCTCCGCGCGCAAGCTCTTCATCTGCTTGGCATTGGGATGGGTGCCGGTTGTCACCAGAAACAGCTTGAGCCGCTGCTGGACATCCATCGTGGAGATCGCCGTGTCGTTGACGATTGCCGCGACGCTGTCGCCCTGAAGGCTGGGGGGCAGCACGGGGAGCTGGTTGGCTGAGGGGCCGCTTGCGAGCGTGGAGGCGCTGGCGGGCTCGTTGGCGGCAAGTTCGGTGCCCTTGGGAGCCGCACGCCCTCCTGCGTAGAGGGGCGCTGCACTTGCCCAAACGGCGATGCCGACAAGGCCGGCCGCGACAACGATGCGAGGTTTACAGGTCAACGATGTCTTCGTTTCTTCTCGGGTTAACGAACGGGTACCGGGCTCGAGCCCGCACTCCACCCACTACGGGGGCCGATCGCAGCCGCAGAATAAGGAAATCTGCGGCCGCTTCAAGGCGCCCCGGGCCAGGGCAGGGGTTTGAGGGCAAGCTCAAGGAATGGAAGCCTGCTGGACCGGCTCGGAAAAGGCATTGCGGGGGAACAAAGGCGTGTTCTGGTCGGCCTCACCGCCAAATTTGGGAATGATGTTGAAAAGGATCGAGGTCGATGGAGCAACATCCAAAAAGCGCGTGTAGCTGCGCTGATAGGCGATGGAAAGGCCAAGGCAATCATTCTGCCAGCCGATTCCCAGTTCGGTATCGAGCATCTGCGAGTTTTGCAGATCGCGCCGCGCCGCGGCAAATGCGGACCAGTGGGTGCCGATTCCCAGGGTCAGCGCTCCGTTGATTTCGGCGCGCGGGGCCCCAAGGCTCACTGCCTGCCGGTCCAGGCGGATATAGCTGACGTCGAAACTGGAGCGGCCATAGGTGCCGTGGAAATAGACTTCGTCACGGTCCACCGTGCCGGTGTTGGGATTGAGATCAAGGCGCTGCGTCAGGCTCAGATAGGGCAAAAACCGCACCCGATAGCGGGTGACGATGTCGGACCGTGTGCCATAGAGCCCGGAATTGACGCCAAAGATGGGATCCGCCTTGGGCCTGAGGACCTGGCCCACCAGTCCCTCAATGCTGCCGCTAGGGAAATAGGCTTCTGCTTCCACCCCGACATTGGCTCGGGGCCCGCTCTCCCACAAGGAATAGCCGGGCATGCGTGAGACGCTGAAGATGTCGGTGTCGTCGAGCTCAAAATCGGTGGAATCCTCGTTGGGAATCCCGCTGGGATTACCGCCATAGGGCGCCGCGATCAGCTGGGCGATCGGCTGGAGCACGTAGGAATGTCCGGCGCGGCCCTCTGCGATGAAGGGCCAGCGCCAATCCGCGACCAGCATCGGCTGGGCGCGGTCGATGTAGTGCACGCCGGCAGGAATGGGGTTGCCCTGAAGATCGGTCACGAGACCCGGATTGTTCGGGTCACCCATCACACGCCACAGATCGGCGCGGGCCTGTGCGCTCAGGGTGATGAGCTGTCCATCGGAGGTGATTATCGGAAGCTGCCAGCGCATCTGTGTGGAGAGCCGCTCGTCGCTGGCCCCGACATTACGCAGGACGCTTGCGCTCGTGACATTGAAGCGGAACTGGCCTCCTGCCATGGGCTGGCGCGGGATGTAGGTGTAGTCGATCGCTGGCAGAACAATGGGAATTTCGTTCTGATTGACGCGCCCCACCCGCAGGTCCTGAAAATAGAAGCCGCTCATCAGAAAGCGACTGCGGCCTGAAATAGCCTCCAGATAGACGTCGTTGTTGAGGGTGACGTCGTTGGAGATGTTGAAGCGCTTCAAAAATGTCTGATTCGAGGTGAGAGCAGTACT
The DNA here is from genome assembly GCA_049964915.1 of Rhizomicrobium sp. Classification (GTDB taxonomy): domain Bacteria; phylum Pseudomonadota; class Alphaproteobacteria; order Micropepsales; family Micropepsaceae; genus Rhizomicrobium. Next base: position 45,128 of record JBMFWV010000003.1, on the reverse strand, counting down.
GTAACCAACATGCCAGATGTCGCCGATGGGAATCTGGCCGGCACCGAACAGTGCACTTTGCCAGGACCAACTGCCATTGGACGGACCATAGCCTATGTCCGGTTGCAGCCACATGCCGCCATTATTCAAGCGCTGACGGTATTCGCCGCGCACGATGTCACCTGCCGCGCTCGTGATCACGGGCTCGATGGTTGCGTCCTGCGAATCGTTGATAGCGATGTAGTAAGGCAGAAGGACGAATGAGCCGAGTGATGAGGAGGTTCCGGCGGAAGGCCGCAAAAGCCCGGACAGATGTTTTACTGTCGGATCAGGATGAAAGAGGATCGGACTGTAAAATACCGGCACGCCCCACAGTTCGATCAGCGCGTTGTGATAATAGATCCGGTGTTCGGACTGGTCATAGATGACCTTGCTCGCCTTCAGTGCCCAGGTCGGCGTCGTGTGTCCGGTGCGCACGCACAGCGCGCAAGGCGTGTAGGCGGCGTTCCGCGCGACGACGATGGGGCCTTTCTTCATCGCACTGCTGGCCACCACCCGTCCGCTTTTGCCGATCAGGGCACGAAAGCCTGAAAGGGCGCCGTCTCGCAGATTGTTGCTGAGCACGACATGATCGGCAAAAGCGACGTTGCCATTGGGAGCAAGCAGGCTGACCTGACCGATCGCGGTAACCTTGTTCGCCTTTTCGTCATAGACGACCTTCTGCGCCAGTAGGATCTGCGCCTTGTCGTCGATTTCGACATGGCCTTCGGCCACGACCACATCATGCGCACTGTCATAGGTGATGCGGTCGGCTTTCAGGAGAATCTCATTGCTGCTGGAAACGGGCGCAGCGCTCCTTGCGTTCACCGGCGGTCCCAAAAGGGTGCCGAGGACGGCGATGAGGCTGGCCCCTGCGCGCAGTGCGCCGGCGCGCGCCATGCTCAGCCATCCTCCTGGTGAAACACCAGCGTCATCCCCAGAAGGATGGCGGCTGCAGCTGGCGCCGAGGCGGCCAGAACCACCGGCACGATCCCTGATTCGCCGAGTGCCCGCGTCAAGTCGCTGAAGAAATAGACGCCAAAGCCGCAGAGTACGCTGTAGAGCACGACGCGGCCTATTCCGCCCAGCCGCGCCAGGCGCAGAGAAAAGCTCGCGGCCATGAACACCATGGCTGCGAACATGGCTGGAAGCAGCAGAAGTGAATCAAAATATAGCACATAGCGTGTTGCGGAGAAGCCTGCGGCCTGCGCCGCGTCGATGAAGTGCGGCAGATTCCAGAACGAGATGGTTGTCGGTGGCGCGAAGCTTTCCTGGATGTGCTGAGGGGTCAGCGTGGTGGCAAGACGATAGTGCGGGTAAAATTTGACGTGCCCCACCGCATCGCTGACATACGCCTGATCAAGATCCCAATAACCGGGTTTGAGATCTGCGCTGCGTGCATCGATGCGGCCGGTAAAGGCGTCCTTTGGTCCGTAGAGGAAGACGATGGCGTCGTAAAGTCTCACCCCCTGATTGGCGACGCGGAGAGCATGGATCACCGACTGGTGTTCACGGTCGCCCTGACGCAGCCACAGGCCGTTCTGCGAGACGTCGAGCTGGGAGGCCTGGCCGTGCAGATATTTGGCTTCAAGGCTTGCATATTGCTGCAGCAGGAGCGCCGAAACCGGGGTGATCGCGAGCACGCTGACAACGCCCATCAGCACGGCAACGCTGAGGGACGGCGCGAGCAGGTTCCAGGCCGAAACCCCTGCGGCGCGGATCGCCAGAAGCTCATGGCTGCGCGACAGGCGTACAAAGCTGTACACCCCGCCCAAGAGCACCGCAAAAGACAGGAGACTGAGACCCAGATTGGGTAGTTCCAAAAGGCTCATGCCGATCACAAGGCTGGTGTCGATGTGCCGGCCCGCCGTATGGTTGAGGAGGCCAACCAGCGCGATCGACCAGGCCAGGAACATGATGGCACTGAACACAATGCCAACGCCGACGAGAAATTCGCGCGCCAGATATCGATAAAGTGTCCACGACCAGATCACGCCACCGGCTCCGGTAGCGCCCGCCTTATGCGCCAGCTGTGGTGCCAGCCGCCCAGATAGAGCGCCGCTGCGGCGAGCGAGCCCAGGGGCACCAGATAGATGAGGATGATCATCATGGGATCGCGCGCGGCCAGCCCCTGTACGCCATAGCCGAGGATACGTATCCCTCCGGCAATGGCCGATGCAAGGAACAGACGCAAGGCATAGGTGCCACGGGCCCGCCGGCCCTGGGTCACGGCCGCCAGCGCAATGAGGGCGAAGACGAGGCTGTAGAGTGGTTCGGCAAGGCGGTTATGGCCCTCCGCCACAAAGATGTTCTCCAGTTTCTGGCGATCGGGCAGTGACGCCGGCAGATGGGGCCAGAACAGCTGGCTCAGATAGCGTTCGTGGATCTGCAGGATACCTTGCGAACGGGCATTGGCGAACTGGTCGAGGTCAAAGACATAACTTCTGAATTTGAGCACGGACAGTTTGGCGCCGCGCTGCGAAGACTGCTCGATGGTACCGTGACGCATGATGAGGCGTGCGCCCATCGGGGTCTGTGCCAATAAGCCGCTTTGGGCGATGTAGGTGATGGGGTGGGCGGCATCGCGATTGTCGTGCACGAGAATGCCATGAATCTGGCCGTCCGAAGACAGATCGCGAATGAACACGGTGAGGCCGGGTGCCGGGGTATTAAACGTGCCCTCGGTGAGGATCGCCGCCCCGATATCGGCCCGGATATTGATTTCCTGCTGCTCCATCGCCTGCTGGGTGAAGGGCATCAGCCACAGGGTGTTGAAATAGGTGAGTGCTGTCACCATCAGCCCGACCATGAGAACCGGCACGGCAAGCTGAAACGAACTGTAGCCGGCGGCCGTCATGGCAACCAGCTCGCTGTCGGAGTTGAGCTTGTTGAGGCCGAACAGCGTCCCGGCAAAAAAGGCAATGGGCAGGATGATGACGAGCAGATCCGGTAGCATCAGCAGCGTCAGGTAGAAAAAGGTCGGTGCCGACTGGCCGCGATTGATCACCAGATCCAGCAGGCGCAGCGACTGCGACAGCCAGACCACGGCGCTCAGCACGAAGGCAAAAAAAGCCGTGGGCCCTATCAACTGGCGCAGCACGTAATGGGATAGGCGCGGCATGGGCATCCGAATAAGGGCTCTGGCCGGCGTCGCTGCGGCCTTTCATGCAGGTTACGATTGGTCCTAAACTAGCATTTTCCTGCCGCCGCCCGGCAATCCTTCTGTGCCCGACAGCGCAAAAGTGCAAGTCTCATCCGTGGCATGGCCATTCCTGGAGTCGAACCGATGCAAATCAGCTTTTCTGCGCCCTCCACCACCAGCGGTGGTGCTCTGATCGTGGCCGCCCTTGCCGGCGGTGCCTTCACCGCCTCGGCGGCGGAGGCCGATCGCATGGCCGGTGGGGCCCTCAAGCGCGCCCTTGAGGTCAGCCGCTTCTCTGGCAAATCGGGGCAGTCGCTGGAGATCTTGGCACCGTCAGCGGTCAAGGCTTCCCGGATCATCCTCGTTGGCCTTGGCGCTGTGGAGGAGCTTGACGGGCTCAGGGCCGAGCAGATCGCTGCAGATGTCGTGGCGCGTCTGCTCGCTTGCGGGGAAAAGAGCGTCCACTTTGCGATCGACCGACCGCGGGGCCTCAAGCTCGGCGATGCCGAGCTTGCTGCCCACCTGGCGATGGGCGTGGAGCTGCGTGCCTACAGCTTCGACAAATATCGCACGCGGAAGCTGGAAGAACGGGCGGCAACGGTGAAGAAAGTGAGTATCGGCACCAAGGACGTGGCCGGTGCCCGCAAGCTCTGGCGTGAGTTTGCGGCGGTGGCTGAGGGAATCTATCTGGCGCGCGACCTCGTCAATGAGCCGCCCAATGTGCTGTTCCCGGCTGAATTCGCCCGCCGGACCAAAAAGCTCACGGCGCTTGGGCTCAAGGTCGAGGTCCTTGGCGCGACACAGATGAAGAAGCTTGGCTTTGGAGCCCTGCTCGGCGTCGCCCAGGGCAGCGCTCATGAGCCGCAGCTGGTCGTGATGCAGTGGCTGGGGGCACGCAATCGCAAGGCCCCGCCGATCGCGTTGGTTGGCAAGGGTGTCTGTTTTGACTCGGGCGGGCTGTCGCTGAAGCCGGCAGCCTCGATGATGGGCATGAAGGGCGATATGGGCGGTGCTGCCGCGGTGACTGGAACCATGCATGCACTGGCGGCGCGCAAGGCCCGGGTCAATGCCATCGGGGTCATTGGTTTGGTCGAGAACATGCCCTCCGGCACCGCCCAGCGTCCGGATGATGTCGTGACCTCACTTTCCGGCCAAACCGTCGAGGTTCTCAACACCGATGCGGAAGGCCGGCTGGTGCTTGCCGATGCTCTTACCTATACCCAGCGACGCTTCAAGCCGCGGCTCCTGATCGATCTGGCGACACTGACCGGTGCCATCATGGTGTCACTCGGGGCTGAGCACGCCGGACTGTTTGCCAATGATGATAACTTGGCCGCACAGCTGGCACAGGCAGGAAAGCAGGAAGGCGAGATGGTGTGGCGGATGCCGCTGTCGCCCAATTACGACAAGCTGCTCAAATCCAAGATTGCAGACATGAGGAACATCGGCAGCGGTCCCCATGCCGGTGCGATCACTGCGGCGCAGTTCCTGCAGCGCTTTATCACGGACAAGCAAAGCTGGGCGCATTTGGACATTGCCGGGGTCGCCTGGCAGGATGGCGAGCAGAAGTCGCTGGCCCCGTCCTGGGGTGTCGGCTGGGGAGTGCGCATTCTCAACCGGCTGAGTAAGGACCATTACGAAGTTTAGCCCGGCGTGCCTGTCGTGACAGAGACGTTGTTCTATCATCTGGAGCGGCGCACGGTCGAAGAAGTGCTGCCCGAACTGCTGGAGCGCACGCTGGAACGGGGCTGGCGGGCGCAGGTCTGCTGCGACACTGTCGAACGGGCAGAGGTGCTCGATACCTTGCTGTGGACCTATCGCGACGACAGTTTTTTGCCGCATGCCTGCGCCGGCGATGGTCTTGCCAGCGATCAGCCTATTCTCATCAGCACGCAGAGTGAGCTGGCAAATCACCCGGATGTCCTCTTCCTCGTCGGTGGGGAGATGCCGGTGTGGGACGGCCCGGAGCTTGCGCAGCTCACCCGCGTCGTCCTTTTGTTCGATGGTTCCGACACGACCAGACTCGCCGCGGCCCGCGCGGCATGGAAAGCTGCCGACGCGGCCGGTCACGCCGTGACATACTGGCGCCAGAACGCAGCGGGCAAATGGCAAAAGCAAGCGTGAAACGCGCGCGCCGTCACCGCGGTCGCGGTCTTTAGGCTCAACGAAGACAGAGGAGGGGGCGGTGTTTAACTTGCGCGGGCGCGGACAGCTACTACGCATACTGGGCGTCAGCTTTGGCATAGCCGTCGCCCTCGGAAACATGATTGGCGCCGGCATCCTGCGGGCTCCGTCCGCGATCGCGGCGACCATGCCCGATGGCAGGCTCATCCTCCTTCTGTGGATCATCGGCGGGCTTCATGTCCTGTTGAGCATCAATATCCTGTCTGAACTGGGCACGGCGATTCCACAAAGCGGTGGACCTTACCTCTATGCGCATCGCGCCTTCGGTGACATTGCCGGTCTCGTGGTGGGGTGGTCGCAATGGATGAGCAAGCTTGCGGGCATCGCCTCGACCTCGATCGCCTGCGCTGAATTCCTGCCAATCGTGATCCCTGTCGCGGCCCGTTACACGCTACCCGTGGCGCTCTGCGTGCAGGGCGCGCTTTATCTGCTCAATGGCGTTGGCCTGAGGCCCGGGCGAACGATGCAGGAGGCCTCCAGTCTGATCAAGACGGCGATGCTCGTGGTGTTCATCGCCGCGGCCATTGCCGTAATTGCTCCTGCTGGGCAAGCCGGCACAACCAATCTGCATGCGGCTGGAACTGCGCTGGGCTGGGCCGTCGTGATCAATGCCTATTCGCTCATCCGTGGCGCCTATTCCGGATATGATGCGCCGGTTTATTTCAGCGAGGAGAATACGACGCCGGCGCGGAATATTCCGCTGTCGCTGCTCCTTGGCCTCATCCTTGCCTTTGCACTGTATGTGGGCGTCAATGGCGCGCTCATTTATGTATTGGGCGTGCGGGGCGTGGCAGCCTCAGCATTGCCCTTTAACACCGTACTCAATCAGTTGGGCGGCCCCTTGCCGGGAGTGATCTTTGCGCTGGGCGCGATGATCGCGGTGGCCGGCGTGGCCAATTCCGGCATCATGACGGCGCCGCGGATCTTGTTTGCGCTGGGTCGCGATGGACTGCTGCCCCGCTGGTTTACCGCGGTCAATGTCGGCGGCAGTCCCTATGCGGCGGTGCTGCTGACCGGGTTGTGCTCGTTGGCGCTCGCCGCCAGCGGTTCCTTCGCCATGGTCTTCGGGCTCATCGCGCTCCTCGATACGGTCGGCTATGTCCTCGTCGATGCGGCCTACTTCGCGCTGCGGCGCAAGGAACCGGAGCTGGCGCGCCCGTTCCGCGCGTATTTTCATCCCGTGGCGCCAGCGCTGCTGCTCGTCATTGATCTCGTTCTGCTGGTTTTGTTTTCCGGCGCCAACCGTCTTGCACTCTATTTTGCGGTGGGATTGACGCTCTTGTGCGTGCCTTTGGCGGTGCTTGCCCGGCGCGCCCGCCAGGCATGAAATTGTCGTAACGGTTGACAGGGATCGAAAAAGGCGGCCCTTAGCCACAAAGGGCTGCGCGCAAAGAGACATCGCCTTCCATGCCCCTCGGCTTTAGCTTTGGCACGATCATCGTGCTCCTGATCGATTTTGCACTCAGCGCCCATGTCATGCGCAGCGGGCGCTCGTATCTTTGGATTCTGCCCATCGTGCTTTTTCCGCCTCTGGGCTGGATTGCCTATGTGGCCTATGTCGTGGTGACCGGTGCGGTGAGCAGCGGACAGGCGCGACGCTTTGCCGACGATATCGTCAACACCGTAGATCCCGGCAGAAGCTATCGCGAAAAGAAACGCGACGTTGAGAAGGTTGGCTCGGTTGATTCCAAGCGGGCGCTGGCTGAGGAGTGCATCCGCCGCGGGTTGTTTCAGGACGCGATCGACCTTTATCTCAGTGCTATGGCCGGGCCATTGGGTGCGCAGGACACGGCGCTGCTCTTTGGTTTGGCACGGGCCAAGCTTCTGGCCGGAGATGGCGCTGGCGCCGAAGCGGCGTTTGATGAACTCAAAAAGGCGGACCCGGTCGCCTTCAATGCAGATGCCGAACTCGATTACGCCCGCAGTCTCGCGCTACAGGGAAAGAACGAGGCGGCGCTCGCCCAATATGAAAAGATCCTGCCCAAATATCCGGGTGAGGAGGCGCGCTGTCGCTATGGCCTCTTGCTGAAGACGCTTGGACAGGACGAGCGGGCGCGACGGGTGTTCCGCGAGATTGTCGACTCGGTGAAGGGTGCCCCCACCTATTATCGCCGTCGTCAGCGCGAATGGCTTGTCATCGCACGGCGTAATCTGTCGTCCTAGGGCGGCGTTGGCTCGCGCAAGACAAGGAATGGCCCTCAGCGCACGCTCGTCAGGGCTGCCTCATAGGCTTCCTGTGCCTTCAGCCAGCGCTCTTCAGCAGCTGCCAGTTTCTTGACGGCGTCAGCCCGTTTCTTGGACACAGCAGTGCCCTTGAGCGGATCGCGGACGAAGAGAAGCGGATCGGTGAGGGCGCGGTCATATTTGGCGATCTCCTCGGAGAGGGTCGCAATCTGCCGTTCTTCGAGGTCGACCTGATCCTTGAGGGGACGCAGCTGATTGCGCCGCTGTGCCGCGTCACGCCTGGCATCCTCCTTGGAGGGGCGCGCAGCCTCACTGATCTGTACGGATGGACGGTTCTCACCCATGAGCAGATAGCGGCGGTAATCCTCGAGATCGCCGTCGAAAGCGTGAACCTGGCCATCGGCGACGAGAAGCAGGCGCTCGGCTGTCGCTTCGATCAGCCTGCGGTCGTGGCTGATGAGGATGACCGCGCCTTCAAAGTCGTTGAGTGCGGTCAGAAGGCTCTCGCGGGCATCGATGTCCAGATGATTGGTGGGCTCATCGAGGATGAGCAGATTGGGATGATCAAGGGTCGCCAGGGCGAGCATCAGCCGGGCTCGTTCGCCGCCGGAGAGGGCGCCCACCTTGGTGGTCGCCTTGTCGGCGGAGAAGCCGAAACCGCCAAGCTGGCTCCTCAGGTGCTGTTCACTCAGCTTTGGCCGCAGCAAGCCAAGGGTTTGCAAGGGCGTCAGCTGTGACTGCAGTTCTTCAAGCTGATGCTGTGCAAAATATCCGACGCTCAGTTTGCGCGCCCGAAACAGCGTGCCCCCCATTTTGTCCAGCTTGCCGGCCATGAGCTTGGCGAGGGTGGATTTGCCGTTGCCGTTCTTGCCCAAAAGCGCGATGCGCTCGTCCGGATCGATGCGCAGGTCAAGGTGCGAGAGGATTGGTCGACCTGGTTCGTAGCCAACGCTGACCTGCTCGAGGGTCAGCAAAGGCGGGCTGGCGTCGAAAGGCGCTGGCAGCCGGATCGGCGTTACATGCTCATCAAGCGGAATGTCGATTTCTTCCATCCGCTCGAGCATCTTGATGCGGCTCTGGGCCTGGCGGGCCTTGGAGGCCTTGTAGCGGAAGCGGTCGACGAAGGTCTGGAGGTGTTTGCGCCGCGCCTCCTGACGTTTGGCGAAGGCCAGATCATTGGCGCGACGCAGGGCCCGCGTCGCTGTGAAGCTGTCGTAATTGCCGCTGTAAAGCGTGAGACGGCCATGTTCGAGGTGGAGAATGAATTCGCACACACTGTTGAGCAGGTCGCGATCATGGCTGATGAGCAGGACGCTGCCGCGATAACGCTTCAGATAATCTTCAAGCCACAATACGCCTTCAAGATCGAGGTAATTGGTTGGCTCGTCGAGGAGAAGCAGGTCAGGGGCAAGAAACAGGATCGCGGCAAGGGCCACGCGCATGCGCCAGCCGCCGGAAAATTCCGCACATGGCCGCAGCTGGTCGCTGGCTGAAAACCCCAGTCCGGCGAGGATCGTCGCCGCCCGTGCTGGCGCCGCATAGGCATCGCGGGCTTCGAGGCGGCCATGGATTTCGCCCAGGCGATGGGGATCTGTGACGTCTTCGGCGGCCTCCAGGAGTTCCAGCCGCTCCTGATCGGCGGCCAGGACCGTATCCAGAAGGCTCATCGGACCTGCGGGAACTTCCTGGGCGACTCCGCCCAGGCGCCAGGCCGTCGGCAGGGTGATCGTACCGCCATCGGCGTGGAGCTCTTTCTGGATCAGCTTGAACAGCGTGGACTTGCCCGCGCCATTGTGCCCGACAAGCCCGATTCGGCGCCCGGCTGGCAGTCTGGCGCTAGCGCCCGACAGTATTTCGCGCCCCGCGATGCGATAAACGAGATTGTCGATATTGATCATGGCGCTCCCATAGCGGGTGCGGCGGGCGCTGGGCAAGCAGCGAAAGCCTTGCCTACGCCTGGTACCTTGCGGCCAAGGGTGGCGGGCTGTGGTTGCACCCTTTTATGGGCCCCGCTATAGAGCGGCCGAAAATCCCCCCTGATCAGGAGTCTTATCATGGCCTTGGAGCGTACGCTCTCCATCATCAAACCCGATGCCACGCGGCGCAATCTGACCGGAGCGATCATTGATCGCTTCGAAAAAGCGGGGCTGCGCGTGATCGCCTCCCGGCGTCTGCGTTTGTCCCAGGCTCAGGCCGAGGCTTTCTACGCGGTGCATCGTGAGCGGCCGTTCTTTGCCAGCCTGGTTGCCTTCATGACCTCTGGTCCGGTTGTGGTGCAGGTGCTCGAAGGCGAGAATGCCATTACTCGCAATCGCGAGGTCATGGGCGCCACCAATCCTGCCAACGCGGCTTCTGGCACCATCCGCAAGGATTTTGCCGAAAGCATCGAGGCCAATTCGGTGCATGGCTCGGATGCACCGGAGACCGCGCTGCAGGAAATCAAGTTTTTCTTTTCGGATCTGGAGATCGTGGGCTGATCAGCTAAAGTGCTTATCGCGCGAAGAAACGTGCGAGGAGCACCCATGCAGGGCAAGACCGTGGTCATTACCGGCGCAACCTCGGGCATTGGCGAGGTTGCCGCCGATCGCCTGGCCCAACGAGGTGCCCGTATCGCCTTCATTGCCCGCGATAGGGCCCGCGGCGAGGCGATGCTGAAGCATCTCGACGCGATTGCCGGCCACAGCCCCCATTGCGTGTTTTATGCCGACATGTCGCGTCTCTCCGAGATGCGCCGGGTGGCTGGGGAGATCGCGGCGGCCTGTCCGCAGATCGATGTGCTCATCAACAATGCGGGGGCGATGTTTGCCCATCGCCAGCTGACCCAGGATGGCCTCGAGGCGACCTTTGCGCTCAACCACCTCGCTTATTTTGTGTTGACGACGCAGCTGCTCGCCCAGATCAAGGGGCCGGCGCGCATCGTCTGTACGGCCTCCGCCGCGCATAAAGGGGCGAAGCTGGATTTTGACGATCTGCAGAGTGCCAAGGCCTATACAGCGTGGGGCGCCTACGGGCGCTCCAAACTGATGAACATCCTGTTTACGCGCGCATTGGCGCGCCGTCTTCAGGGCAGCGGGGTGACCGCCAACTGTCTGCATCCGGGTTTCGTCAACACCAGGTTCGGCGACAACAACAAGGGCGTGTTCGGCTGGGGCCTTGGTCTTGCAAAGAACCTCGCTTTGTCGCCGGCACAGGGGGCTGAAACCCTGATCTACCTTGCCAGCTCGCCCGAAATTGCCTCCGAAAGCGGCAAATATTTTCACAAATGCCGGGTCGAAACGCCCAGCCGCGAAGCGCGCAATGATGAGGATGGCGCGCGGTTGTGGCAGCTGTCCGAAGGCCTTGCTGGGCAAATCCTCAGCTGAAGACCGCCCGATCGGCTTCGAGGCGGACAAGTCCTGAGGCCAGCAGCCGCAACGCCTGGGGATAGATCCGGTGCTCTTCCTCAAGGATACGGGCGGCCAGCGTCTCTTCGGTGTCATCCGGTGCCACACGCACGCAGGCCTGCTCGATGATGGGGCCGGCATCGAGTTCAGGCACGACAAAATGGACGGTGCAGCCGGAAATACGTACGCCTGCGGCCAATGCACGCGCATGGACATTGATGCCCTTGAAGGCGGGCAGGAGCGAGGGGTGGATGTTGATGATGCGTCCGGTCCAGGCGCGGACAAAATCGTCCGACAGAATGCGCATGAATCCGGCCAGGCAGACAAGCTCTATGCCGTGCCGGCGCAGCGTGGCGTCGATCTCGGCATCGAACTGCGGCCGTGTCTTTCCCTGATGAGGTATGATGGCAACGGCGATGTTGTGGGCCTGTGCCAGCTCGACACCTTCTGCCTGCGGCTGGTTTGAGATTACGAGTGCGATGCGCGCAGGATATTCGGGGCTGGCCGCCGCGGCGATCAGCGCCGCCATGTTGCTGCCACGACCGGAAATGAGGATGGCGGTGGGCTTTGCCGTCACAGCGAGAGGGCGCCCTGATACCGCACCAGGGCCGGGCCTTCATGACGAACCAGCCGTCCAATCCGGTAGGCTCTTTCGCCCGCCATGCCAAAGGCATCAATGGCGTGGCCTGCTTTCTCGGCATCGCAAATGGCGATCAGGCCCAGGCCGCAATTGAAGGTTCGCAACATTTCTTCGGCCGCGATGTTGCCGCTTTGCGCCAGCCAGGAAAACACGGGGGGCACGCTAAAACTCGTCAGATCGACCTCGGCGCACAATCCGTCGGGCAGCACGCGCGGCAGATTCTCTGTGATGCCGCCGCCGGTGATGTGGGCAAGCCCCTTGATGGCGCCGGTATGGATCGCCTCGAGGGCCGATTTCACGTAAAGCCGGGTTGGTACCATCAAGGCCGCGCCAAGGCTCATCTGGGGTGCAAACGGCGCCGGAGCACCAAGCTCAAGCCCGCTGTTCTCAACGAGGCGGCGCACCAGCGAATAACCATTGGCATGCACACCCGAGGAGGCGATGCCGATGATGACATCGCCCTCTCGCATGGCCGACACTCTGGGTAACACCGCGCCGCGTTCCACCGCTCCGACGCTAAAGCCGGCCAGATCAAAATCACCCTTCGCGTAAAGACCGGGCATTTCTGCGGTCTCCCCGCCGATCAGGGCACAGCCGGCTGCCTTGCAGGCCCGGGCAATACCTTCGACGACGCGCGCCGCAGCGTCGACCTCAAGCTGGCCACAGGCGTAGTAATCAAGAAAAAACAGTGGCTCGGCACCTTGCACCACGACGTCATTGACGCACATCGCCACCAGGTCCTGACCGAGCCCGTCGTAGAGCGCGGTGTCGATGGCCAGTTTGAGCTTGGTACCTACCCCATCGGTGGAGGCCACCAGAACCGGATCGCGAAACCCCGCGGCCTTGAGATCGAACAGTGCGCCAAAACCGCCTAGTTCGGCATCGGCGCCGGAGCGGCGAGTCGCCTTGGCAGCGGGCGCAATGCGCGCCACCAATGCCTCACCTGCATCGATGTCAACACCGGCATCCCGGTAGGTCAGACCCTTGGCCTTATCGCCTGTCATGGCTTGCTCCTCGAAGCGGCAAGGATTTACGGGCGACGGGGCGGGCGCGCAAGCACCGTCCGCGGCTTTCTTCGCCGCGCGTCGACCACTATAGTGCCCCCTCTTTGCCCGTCAGCAGGTTATTCATGCGCACTCCGCTTGCCTTGGTTCTGATCTTCGCCGCGGCCGTCTTGCTGCTGCGTCCCGCCCTGGCGGCAAGCCCGTTTGACGTGACCGAGAACGTCAAGGGCTCGGGGGCCTCCACGCTTGAGGCCTACAACAATGCCGTCGACAGCGGTCGACGCAAGGCCTGGGTGGAACTCGTCCATCGATTGACGCCCCAGAAAGAGTGGGCGGCGTTGACGGCGATCGACGACAGCACGCTGCAGAGCATGGTGCAAACCTACCGGTTGAGCAACGAAGCCCGCTCCACCACCCGCTATGTGGCAACCGTGACCTATGTCTTTAATCAGCGACTGGTCCGGCGCTACTTCCGCAACAACAACATCAGCTATTCGCTGGCGTCCGCGACACCGATGCTGGTGGTGCCGATGTCTCCGGCCTATGACCCGAATTCTCTGTGGAGCAATGCCTGGTCCACCGTCCATGTCGCCGGTGGCGTAGTGCCCTTGGTCCTGCCCAAGGCGGACATGCTCAATACGGCCGCGCTGAGCCCATTGGACTTTCGCAGTGCCGGCTGGAGCGATGTCGCCCCGGCGGCGGCCCGCGCCGGAGCGGATGAAGCGGCGCTGGTGCAGGCCGGACCCGCAAGTGCCGGCCATCTGGCGGTCGGGATTCGCCTGCTCTATGCCAATCAACCCGCCCAGGCGCTGACCCCCCTTGATATTCCGGTGCCTGCCAATCTGACGCCAGCGGCTGCCTATGCCCTGGCCGCCGGGGCCGCAGCGAAGGCGATCGGTGCGGCCTGGACTGCGAGTACGGCGGTTGATTTTGGCAAACCCTCGACACTGACCGTCAATCTCTTGGTTCCGTCCCTGAGCACTTGGGGTGCGCTGCAAAGTCGCCTCGAAAAATTGCCAGTGATCGAGGCCGTGCGCATCCGGGCCGTTGAAATCGGCCAGGTGCAGGCCGATATCGATTACGCAGGAACACAGGCGCAGCTGAGCGCATTTCTTGCTCAGGCAGGATATACGCTGGAAAATCGCAAGGGCGATTGGTGGCTCGATCCGGCGTCTGGGCCGTCCTCTACGGGTTCAAGGTGACGCTTCGGAATTTCAATTTACCCAATCTTTTGACTGGCTTGCGCCTTCTGACCGCACCGGTGGTCGCGCTCATGTTGTGGCGCGGCGATGATGCGATGGCGCTTATCCTGTTTGCCGCCGCAGGCCTGAGCGATGCGGTGGATGGCTGGCTTGCCAAGCGCTTCGGCTGGACCACACCGCTTGGTCGACTGCTCGATCCGGCTGCCGACAAGCTCTTGATGCTGTTTGCCTTTGGCACGCTTGCGGTGATTGGTGCGGTGCCCTTGTGGTTGGCTGCGGTGGTGATCGGCCGCGATGGACTGCTCATCGTGGGGGTTGGTCTGGGCTGGGCTCTTGGGCGGCCCTTTGCCATCGAACCATCGGCACTGGGTAAAGCCTCGACCGTGCTGCAGGTGGTATACGTGGCGGTAACGCTGGTGGCGCGCAGTCTCGACCTCAATTGGCCGGTCGGACATACGGCGCTGATGCTGGTGGTGGCGGCCCTGACCTTGGGGTCGGGGCTCCTCTATGGAGCCCGTGGCCTGCAGGCGTTGCTCTGCTGGGCACGGCCGGTCTGAAGGCAAAGCTCGTGGCCTCACAACTGCCCTTGCCCTTTGTTCCGGATCCGCGCTTGACGCGGGCAGCCTTCATTGAGGCCAGCGGCAATGTGCAGGCGGTGCGCTTCATCGATCGCTGGCCACACTGGCCAGCTCCAGTGGCTGCGCTCCATGGTCCGCCGGGCTCTGGCAAGTCGCATCTGACGTCAGCCTGGATCAAGGCGGCCGACGGCCTCGTGGTGGCGGCCGACACCCTGGCAGAGCTGGCGCCGGCGGCGCTGAAGGGACGGCGGGCCCTTGCAGTGGAAGATGTCGACCGCGCGGCGCCGAGCCTGGCCCGTGATGGGGTTCTCTTTGCTTTGCTCGAGGAGGCCACAGCTGGTGGAGCGCTGCTTTTGACCGGCCGCAGTCCGCCGGCGCAGTGGCCGGTGGCCTTGCCCGATCTGGCCTCCCGTTTTGCGGCCGTTTTGGCTTTTCCGCTCTGGGAACCGGACGAGGCCCTGTTGCGGGCGCTGGCCCACAAGCTCTTTACCGATCGGCAGTTACGGGTGCCGGAGGTGGTGGTGGACCGGATGCTCCATTTTCTGGAGCGCTCGCCGGAAGCCATCCGGAACTTTGTCGAATTGGCGGATCGGAAGGCACTGGCAGAGGGCCGGCCGATCACCCTGGGCCTAATCCGGGAGCTGCTTGCCGGCTAAGGGCGGCAGAATTCTGGCCTTTGCCGAGGCGGAAGCCTGCCGTGCTGCACAAGCACTGTGGCGGATGCTAGAAGGAGAGGCTTAAGGGTGAAAGAACCCGCTGCGTGCTAGCCACGCAGCTTCACATCAGCCCGTCGGCTGGCGCGTATTCAGTCCGACAAGAGGTGATCATGGTCAGTGCAGGTTCGGCTTCGGCAACTGCGGATGGAACCCTGCCGCTCAGCGGGTCGCTGGGGGGTGGGCGTCGCGGCGGGGCAGCTGCGCACGGGCCGGCCCAGGCGCCAGATCCGGCAACGATCAGCCCGGAGAGCTCTGACCGCTTTGTGAACCGTGAGCTCAGCTGGCTGCAATTCAACCGGCGGGTGCTCGAGGAGGCACGCAACCCACGCCATCCGCTGCTTGAACGCCTGCGCTTTCTCTCGATTTCAGCCTCCAACCTCGATGAATTCTTCATGGTTCGCGTGGCCGGCCTGAAAGGGATGGTTACCGCCGGCGTGACGAGCTTTAGCGATGACGGCTTGACCCCGGCGCAGCAGATTGCCCGCGTCGATGAAGTCGCTGCGGCGCTGATTGCCGATCAGCAGGAGATCTGGTTCGAACTGTGCCAAGAGCTGCGCAGCGCCGGAATTTGGCTCCTGCAGCCGGAGGAGTTGAACGCGGAAGATTACGCTCTGCTCGACGTCTATTTCCGCGAGCAGGTCTTTCCGGTACTGACCCCTCTTGCCCTCGACCCGGCACATCCCTTCCCCTTCATTCCCAATCTCGGCTTCACCTTGGCCCTGCAATTGCTGCGCAAACGCGATGGCAACCAGATCAACGCGCTGCTGCCGGTTCCCGCGCAGCTGCAGCGCTTCATTCGCGTCTCCGGACCTGAAGCACGCTTCCTCTCGCTCGAGCATGTGCTCGGTCTTTACCTCGATCGGCTGTTCCCGGGGCACACAGTGAAGGGATCGGGCCTATTGCGTCTGATCCGCGACAGCGATGTCGAGGTGGAGGAAGAGGCCGAAGACCTCGTGCGGCTGTTCGAAACCTTGCTCAAGCGCCGTCGCAGAGGTTCGGTCATCCATATGGAATGCAGCGCTGCGATGCCTGAGGATCTGCGCAATTTCATCGCCGATGAACAGAAGCTCAAGGGCGCCGAGCTTGTGCTCGTGGATCATCTTCTGGGCCTTGCCGACACCAAGCAGCTGATCCTCGATGATCGGCCGGAACTGCTCTTTCCTCCTTATATCGCCCGCTATCCCGAACGCATCCGGGATCATGGTGGGGATTGTTTTGCGGCCATTCGTGCCAAAGATATTGTGGTTCATCACCCCTTCGAAAGCTTTGATGTGGTGGTTCAGTTCCTGCGCCAGGCGGCAGCGGATCCGGACGTGGTCGCGATCAAGCAGACGCTTTATCGCACCTCGCAGGATTCACCGATCATCAAGGCATTGATCGAGGCGGCGGAAGCGGGCAAATCGGTAACCGCACTGGTCGAATTGAAGGCGCGCTTTGACGAAGAGGCCAACATCAAATGGGCGCGCGACCTGGAGCGGGCTGGCGTGCAGGTGGTCTACGGCTTCATTGAGCTGAAGACCCACGCCAAAGTCAGCCTGGTGGTGAGGCGTGAAGGCGGCGTGCTGCGCACCTATGTGCACTTTGGCACCGGCAATTATCATGCGGTCACCGCCAAGGTTTATACCGATCTATCACTGTTTTCTGCCGATCCGGTGCTCGGCCGCGATGCCGCGCAGCTGTTCAATTTCATTACCGGCTATGCCGAGCCGGTGGGTCTCGAGAAGATCTCGGTGTCTCCGCTCAATCTGCGCAACAAGCTGATGGCGTGCATCGAAGAGGAGATTTCCCACGCCAGACATGGCCGTCCGGCGACGATCTGGGCCAAGCTCAACAGTCTCGTTGATCCAGGCATCATTGATGCTTTGTACCGTGCAAGCGGTGCCGGCGTTCAGATCCGCCTCATCATCCGTGGCATTTGCTGTCTCAGGCCGCAGGTCGCCGGGCTGTCTGAGAACATTGAGGTCAAATCGATCGTCGGGCGCTTTTTGGAGCATGGGCGCATCGTCTGTTTTGGCAACGGCCATGTTCTGCCGTCGCCAAAGGCCAAGCTTTTCATTTCTTCGGCTGACTGGATGCCGCGCAATCTTGATCGGCGGGTCGAGGCTCTGGTGCCGATCGAAAACCCCACAGTGCACGAGCAGATCCTGGACCAGATTCTGGTGGCGTTGCTCAAGGACCGGGCGCAAAGCTGGAGCATGAACGCGGACGCGACCTATACCCGCGATCCGGGTGCTGCAGATCCGCAGGCATTTTGTGCCCATACCTATTTCATGACCAATCCGTCATTGTCCGGACGGGGGCGTGCGCTTAGGATCGACGGTCAGAAAGAGCAGATCGGGCGCGTTGTAGTTTCTCCGAAGGGCGGCTGACGAGTGGATGTAGGTGCCATTGCCCAGTCGACTACGCCCCGCGCGCCGGCTTTGGGCCGGGTGCGTGGTCCGGTTGCCATCGTGGATATTGGCTCGAACTCGGTGCGCCTTGTCACCTATGAAACGCTGCTGCGCACGGCGGCGATCCTGCACAATGAAAAGTCCATTTGCGGCATTGGCCGCAACATGGTGTCGACTCACCGGCTGCATGATGGGGGTATCGCGATGGCCCTCGAGGCACTGTCGCGCTTCCGGCTGCTGGCCGATTCCTTTGGCATCCGCCATCGCATTGCCGTGGCTACCGCGGCCGCCCGCGACGCCACCAACGGACCCCAGTTCATCGCTGCCGCGCAGGCTGCCTGGGGCAGCCCCATTCGCGTTCTTTCCGGCGAGGAGGAAGCGCGGGTGGCAGCGGAGGGTGTGCTTGCTGGGATGCCCGATGCGACCGGTCTCGTTGGTGATCTGGGAGGTGGCAGTCTTGACATGGTGACGGTGGGAAGCGGCGCCACGGGCGCCGCCATGACCCTGCCGTTTGGCCCCTTGCGCCTGATGGACGCTGCCCGTCAGGATCCGGAGCGGGCACGCACGATTGTCGATGCGGGGCTTGAGGGTCTCGACAGCCTGCCAGCGCTCAAGGGGCGCTCGTTTTATGCGGTTGGTGGCACCTGGCGCGCCCTTGCCCGTGTCGACATGGACCGCGAAGCCTATCCGCTGCATGTGCTGCATCACTACACCATTCCTGCGGCCAGGGCCCTCAAACTATGCCGGGCGTTGTCCGGGCTGTCGCGCAAGACCCTCGACAAGATGGGCGTGATCTCGCGGCGGCGCGCCGAAGCGCTGCCCTATGGGGCGGTGGTACTCGAGCGGTTGCTGCTCGCCACCGGGCTCAAGGAGGTGGTGATTTCGGCCTATGGCCTGCGGGAGGGTTTGCTGCACGGCGCGCTGTCGCGCGAGGAGCGCGAAAAGGATCCGCTGCTCGAGTTTTCTGCCGCCGCCAATCAGCGCATGAGCCGCGCGCCGGCTCATGCGGGCGAACTCTTTGCCTGGAGCCAGGGGCTGTTCGAGGGGGAAGGTGAGGCCAGCCATCGCCTGCGGCGTGCCGCCTGTGATTTTTCCGACATTGGCTGGCGCCGTCACCCCGATGATCGGGCGCTGGGCAGTTTTGAAGAGGTGCTGACCGCCCCCTTTGCCGGAGCCAGCCATCGCGATCGGGCGATCCTGGCCACCACTGTGTTCCACCGCTACAAGGGTGATGATGACCTGCCGCTTGGCCGCGGTGCCCATGACCTGCTGACGGCTGAGGATCAGAACCTGGCGCGGCGTATGGGGCTGGTCGCGCGGCTGGGCTTTGCCCTCTCGGGCTGCGCCAGCGGTGAACTTGCCCATTACCGCTTTAAACTGACGCCCGGACGCCTATTTTTACAGGTGCCGGCAAGTCGGCAGGCCGTGGTCTCGGACCCGGTACCCAAGCGTCTGTCGGCACTGGCGGCCGCGTTTGGCCGCAAAGGCGAAATCAGCCTGCTCTGATGGTGGCCGGGGTGCTGTGGCCATGGGCGCGGGTCAACGCCTTGCACCTGCCACACAGAGGGTCTAAGCCCGACGCTATCGAAGACCCTCAATTGGGTCGTTAGGAGAAGACGATGGATTGGTTCAGCATCCCACATCTTTTGGTCCTAGCGCTTGTGGTGTTCATATTCTTTGGGCGCGGCCGGGTATCGGATCTGATGGGAGACGTGGCCAAGGGCATCAAGAACTTTCGTGAAGGTCTTAAGGACGACACGAATGACGAACAGCGCCCAAGCCAGCCCCCTCCACGCGTCCTTGTCAGCGAACATCGCGAGCCGGAACATGCGGAGGCGATGACGACAGATTCTAAGGAAAAGGTTGGCCGCTAGCGCGGGGCAGGATGAGCCATGTTTGACATTGGCTGGAGCGAGATCCTCCTTGTGCTCGTCGTTGCGCTCATCGTGGTGGGGCCCAAGGACCTGCCGCGGCTGATACGCATGGTCGGACGGTGGGTGGGCCAGGCCCGTCGCATGGCCGACCAGTTTCGCACCGGCTTTGATGAATTGACCCGCGAAACCGAACTTGATGAATTGCGCCGTGAAATTTCTGCCTTGCGCGGGAACAATCCTGTCAGTCGCTTCAAAGATGAAATCAATCGCTCCATTCAGCGCGCCGGAACACCTGCGGCCTCTGCCGTGACGGAGGCGCCGGGTGCCGAAAGCGGCGATGTGTCAGGCGTCGATAAGCATGATGCGCCCGCGCCGGTGCCCACGGAGTCGGTCTTTGCTGCAGGTTCTGAGACGCCGCATCACGAGCCGCCGGCTGCTGGCGTCACGCCGACGGGGTCCTAGGTGAGCGAGCGTACGGCCGATGACGAAGCGGCGATGGAAGCGACCAAGGCGCCGCTCCTTGAGCATCTGGTCGAACTGCGCAAGCGGCTCATCTATTCGCTCATCGCTTTTGCTGTGTGTTTTCTGGTTTGCTTTTACTTCGCGCCCGAGATCTACGGTTTTCTGACCAATCCGCTGGCCAAGGTGCTGCATGGGCGTCGCAACGACCACCTCATCTACACCGCGCTTTATGAAACCTTCTTTACGTATGTGAAGGTTGGCATGTTCGGCGGGCTGTGTCTGTCCTTTCCGATCATTGCAAGCCAGCTGTGGCTGTTCATTGCCCCCGGGCTCTATCGCGATGAGCGCCGGGCGATCCTGCCCTTCCTGTTTGCCACTCCGGTGCTCTTTCTTGCCGGAGCAAGTTTCGTCTTCTACGTGATGCTGCCGATCGCGATCCACTTCTTCGCCAGCTTTCAGACCTCTGGACAGAGCAATGGCCTTGGCATCGAGCTTTTGGCCAAAGTCAGCGACTATCTTAATTTCGTCATGACCCTGATCTTCGCCTTTGGTCTGACCTTCCAGATGCCGGTGCTGCTCACGCTTCTGGGCCGGGTGGGGATCCTTCGGGCCAAGCAGCTGCGTGAGTTTCGCCGATACGCCATCGTGGGGATTTTTGCGCTGGCAGCTGTGCTGACGCCGCCGGACGTGTTCAGCCAGATGAGCCTGGCGATTCCGCTGATATTTCTTTACGAGATCTCGATCTTCTTCGTCTGGCTGATCGAAAGGCAGCGTGGCAATGGCCCTGATGCCAGCCCTGACGACAGCCCTGACGCTCCGTGAGGGCGAGCGCAAGCATCCTTCGCTGCCATTGGGCTTTAGGGAGGGGACTTGCCCGCTTTTGCGGGGTCGGAAGGACGCCGCCGACAGGTGATGCAATAAAAATTTTGCTTGTCGATGGGCCCTTCGGCCAGTCATGAACGGAACAGCTGTAGGGACCTTTGCTCATGCATGACATCAAGGCCATTCGCGAGGATGCCAGCGCCTTCATCGCCGGTCTCAACCGGCGCGGGCTCGACGGCGCCGCGATCGCGGCCGAGCTTCTCAGGCGCGATACGGCGCTGCGCAACCTCCTGATCGATCTGCAAGCCAAGCAGGCCCGGCGCAATGAGGCCTCCAAGGCCATCGGCAAGGCCAAGGCGGCGCGCGATGAGACCAAGGCAGTTGCCCTGATGGACGAGGTGGCGGGGCTCAAGGCCGCCATTCAAAGTGGTGAGGACGATGAGCGCCGCCTCGAGGCCGAGCTGCGCGCCGAGCTTGCCAAATGGCCCAACCTGCCGGCACCTGAGGTACCCGATGGCGCCGACGAAGCGGCGAATATCGCGGTGGCCACGCGTGCCTTTGAGCCTCGCTGTACGCTTCCGGCAGCGGCTCTTGCCCAGCCGCGTGAGCATTTTGAGCTCGGCGAGATGCTTGGCATGATGGATTTTGAGCGGGCGGCCAAAGTGTCTGGATCCCGCTTTGTCTATCTGCTGCGTCATCTGGCGCGGCTGGAGCGGGCACTGGCCAATTTCATGCTCGATCTGCACACCGAGTGCTTTGGCTACAGCGAGACCTCGACCCCGCTGATGGTTCGCGATGAAGCGATGTTCGGCACCGGTCAGCTGCCAAAATTCGCCGCGGATCTGTTTGGCACGGCGCGCGATGGTGCCCTGGCGGAGCATTATCGGGCACAGGGCCGGGCAGAGGCCCGTGGCGAGGATCCCGCACAGCTATCTTTTCCAGCCGATTTGCGACTTTGGCTGATCCCGACGGCGGAAGTCACGCTCACCAATTATCTGAGCGGAGAGATCGTCGATGAAGCGATGCTGCCCTATCGGGCTACTGCCCACACGCCGTGCTTTCGTTCGGAAGCCGGCGCGGCTGGGCGTGACACCCGCGGCATGATTCGCATGCACCAGTTTGCCAAGGTCGAACTGGTTTCGATCACCACCCCCGAACAATCCGCAGTCGAGCACGAGCGCATGACGGATGCCGCGCAGGAAGTGCTCAAACGTCTGGAGCTCAAGCACCGCGTCGTCACCCTGTGCACTGGCGACATGGGGTTTGCGGCGACCAAGACCTACGACATCGAAGTCTGGCTGGCTGGCCAGCAGCGCTTTCGCGAGATTTCGTCCTGTTCCAATTGCGGAGATTTTCAGGCCCGCCGCATGAACCTGCGCTACCGCCCGGCGTCCGCCAAGTCGACGCGCTTCGTCCATACGCTGAACGGGTCCGGGCTGGCAGTGGGCAGGGCGCTTGTGGCCATCGTCGAGAATTATCAGAACGCCGATGGCTCCATCGAGATACCGACAGCCTTGAGACCCTATATGGGTTCTCTTGCGCGCATCGAGCGTGCGCAGTGACGCGCAACAAGTCACAGACAGCAAGCATGGGGAAGCGATGCGCATTCTCGTAACCAATGACGATGGGATTCATGCTCCGGGTCTTAGGATCGCAGAAGCCATCGCCCGCAGTCTCAGCGATGATGTCTGGGTGGTAGCGCCGGAGACTGAACAGTCCGGTGCGTCGCACTCCCTGACGTTGGCCGAGCCGCTGCGTTTGCGCGAGGTGGGGCCAAGACATTTTGCGATTTCCGGCACGCCGACCGATTGCGTTTTGATGGCGTGCGCCGAGATCATCAAGGAGGGCAAACCGGACCTCGTGCTGTCGGGTGTCAACCGCGGTGCCAACCTCGCCGATGACGTCACCTATTCGGGGACCATTGCCGGTGCCATGGAAGGCACGGCTCTGGGCGTTGCTTCGATCGCGCTTAGCCAGGCGTTCGACAGCGAGCGGGGCACTGACGTGCCCTGGCAATGCGCAGCGCATCATGGCCCGGGACTGGTGCGCAAGCTGCTCGAGCTCGACTGGCACGAACCGGGGCGTGTCCTTCTCAACGTCAATTTTCCGCCGTGTGCCCCGGACGAGGTCAAAGGCGTGGTCATGGCCATGCAGGGCAAGCGCGATCTGCAGACCGCGATCATCGACCGGCGCAACGACATGCGCGGCAATCCCTATTACTGGATCGGCTTTCGCCGCGTCCGCTCGCAGCCGGTGGAGGGCTCCGATCTGGCGGCGATGATGGCAGGGTGCATCGCAGTGACCCCCCTGCACCTCAATCTAACGGAAAACGCGGTGCTGGCGCGGTTGCGGCAGAGCTTCAAGGACTAGGTATGGCCCAAAGCTCGCCCAATCTGCATGGCCGCGCCCAGCTGGTGATGGCTTTGCGCGGCAAAGGCATTACCAACCGGAGCATTCTCGAAGCCGTGGAAAAAGTACCACGCGAAGACTTCGTCGATGCCCTCTTTGAGGCGGAGGCTTACACCGACCAGGCGATTCCCATCGCCTGTGGCCAAACCATCAGCCAGCCCTTTGTCGTCGCCTATATGAGTGAGGCCCTGGAAGTGGGACCGCGCATGCGGGTGCTCGAGATCGGCACCGGTTCGGGCTATCAGGCGGCCGTGCTGGCCCACCTGGCCGGCCGGGTCTACTCGATCGAGCGCCACCGCCCGCTCCTGGAGGTGGCCCGCAAACGACTCGAAAAGCTTAAACTGCACAACGTCGTGACCCGCCATGGCGACGGCTTTCTGGGCTGGAAGGAGCAGGCACCCTTCGATCGAATTATTTTGACTGCCGCCGTCGACGCGGTCCCTAAGGCATTGATTAATCAGCTAAAACCTGGTGGAATCCTGATTGCGCCGATTGCCCCCGAAGGGGCAGTAAACCTTCCCGCGGAAAGTATTTATCAATCTTTAACCAAGATTATCCATAGCGAGCAGGGCCTTGTCGCAGAAAGCCTGATCAAGGTTTTGTTTGTGCCGATGGTAGAAGGCCTGCCGCAGGAGACGCGTCATGGTATGGAGCGATCGCGCTAGCACGCCCACAAGGGGGCCACTGCGGCTTGTGGTGTTGCTGGGTCTTGGCCTGTCGCTGACGGCCTGTGCCTCGTCTCCTCCGGGCAAAACCGCATTTTTCTGGCCAGTGGGTGCGAGCTATCGGGTGCGTGCGGGTGATACCCTGTCGCAGATCGCGAATTCCTTTCATGTGCCCTATTCCTCACTGGCCGCCTACAACCGCATCCTGTCACCCAGCCGGATCTATCCGGGCGAGGTGCTGCGCATTCCGCCGGCAAACTATGCCGCCGGTGCTCCGGTCGCGCCCACCCTGAGGGTGGCGGGTGTCGTTCCGACACCCCGCCCGCAGTGGCGTTTGGCTGCGGTGAGACGCTCCGCTCCGCCGGAGGCCGGCCCGTCAATCGCTCCCAGGCAGGCGGATTTCACGCAGCAGAGAGCCGCACCGATCGTGCCTCCTGCCTCCGCCCCAACCCGGCTGGCAAAGCGTGACGCCCTGCCGCAACCGCTTCTGCCCTCTGCCGCGCCACGTGCAGCGGATGGTGCACCACGCTTCCTGTGGCCGGTTTCGGGCAAGGTCATCGAAGCTTTTGGCGTCTTACCCAGTGGTGGGCGCAATGATGGCATCAATATCGCGACCCGCGAGGGCGCGCCCATCCGGGCGGCGGCCTCCGGCACCGTCATCTATGCCGGTCATGGGCTCAAGGCCTATGGCAATCTCGTCCTTATTCGCCATCGCGACGGCTACATCACCGCTTATGCCCATGCCGAACGCCTGCTGGTCGCGCGCAATACCCATGTCGCGGCAGGTCAGGTGATCGGCTATGCCGGCAGAACCGGCGGATTGGAGGTGCCACAGCTGCATTTCGAGATCCGCCATGGCGTCACGCCGCTGAACCCGGCGCCGCTGCTAATGGCCAGTGCCTCCAGCTGAGGCGCCGAGTGTCTGGCCGAGTTCTCCGGCCAGATCCTGAATAAACTGCCAGGCCACACGTCCCGAACGCCCGCCGCGCTGCGCTGCCCAGGCGATGGCACGGGCCCGCAGTGCGGTCGCTGCGATCGGCAGCGCGAAATAGCGCGCATAGGCCTCGACCATGGCGAGGTAATCGTCCTGAGAGGTGGCGTGAAAGCCCAGCCAAAGGCCAAAACGATCGGAGAGCGAGACCTTCTCCTCAACCGCTTCGGAGGGGTTGATCGCGGTTGAACGTTCATTGTCCAACATGTCGCGGGGCATGAGATGGCGGCGGTTCGAGGTTGCATAAAAGAGCACATTGGCGGGGCGTCCTTCGATGCCGCCCTCGAGGGCAGCCTTCAGCGATTTGTAGGCGGTGTCGTCAGTGTCGAAGGACAGATCATCGCAAAAAAGCAGGAAACGACGGGGGCTCTGCTTGATGAGGCGCAGCAGCAGCGGCAGCGCGGCGATGTCTTCGCGGTGGATCTCGATGAGGGCGAGCCGCGCTGTGCCGCTGCGCCCCTGATTGACCTCTGCATGTACGGCTTTGACCAGTGAGCTCTTGCCCATGCCACGGGCGCCCCACAGCAGCGCATTGTTGGCCGGCAGGCCATCGGCAAAGCGCCGCGTGTTCTCGCTGAGGGTCAGGCGGGCATGATCGATGCCCTTGAGCAGCTCGAGCGGTACCACCGCGACCCCGGCGACGGCGATCAGGCCGGGGGGCTCGAAGACGAAGGCGTCGCCGGCAAACTCAAAGGATGGCGCCGGCGGCGGAGCCAGTCGCTCGAGGGCGGCCGCAATGCGGGCCAGAAGCTGGCCCAGTTCCAATTCCGCCTGTTCTGCCATGAGATAAGTCCTTGAAGGCGATTGTTGCATTGAGGGCGGCCGCCGCTATAGTCCCCCGCCTTACGGCCGCGTCCTGCGCCCGCCTAGCAGATTGTTCCCGGACCCGTCTATGAACGACCAGTTATTCACTTCGATTTTGCCGCTGATAGCGGTTTTTGCGATCATGTATCTGCTGGTGATTCGTCCCCAGCAGCAAAAGATCAAGCAGCACCGCCAGATGGTGGACAATGTTCGGCGGGGCGATACCGTCGTGACCGCCGGCGGCATCGTCGGCAAGGTTGCCAAGGTTCCCCAGGCCGATGATCCGGAGATCACGGTGGAGATCGCCGAAGGGATCCAGGTCAAGGTGGTGCGCTCGACGCTTTCGGATGTGCGTGCCAAGGGTCAGCCGGTTGATCCGAAGGCTGACAAGACCAAGGCAGAAAAGAAGGCCTGATCCGGAGCCATGCTGCAGATCCCGACCTGGTCCAAGATTCTTACCGGCCTGATTCTGATCGCCGGCATCCTGATCGCATTGCCCAATGCCTTGTCCAAACGGGCGATCGCAAGCCTGCCGGGCTTCATGCCCAAGAGCCAGGTGACGCTCGGTCTCGATCTGCAGGGTGGCTCCTATCTGCTGCTCGAAGTCGAGCTGAACAAGGTGATCGATGACCGGCTGAATACCCTCGTCGCCGACATCCGCATGGGTTTGCGCAAGGCCGATATCGGTTATCGCAATCTGCAGACCAAAGGCCATGAGGTGTCGGTCGAGATCATCAATCCAGCCAAGCTCGACAAGGCCCGTCAGATTCTCGACGCTCTCAATCCCTCGGCAAGCGGAGGCCTGTTGTCGGTGGGGGCCCATGAATATGCGCTCACCGCCGCGCATGGCGTGCTGAAGATGGCGCTGACTGACAGCTATATCGTGCAGATGCGTTCGCAGGTCGTCAGCCAGTCGATCGAAGTGGTGCGTCGGCGCATCGACGCGATGGGCACGCGCGAGCCGACCATCGAGCAGCAGGATACCCAGCGTATCCTGGTGCAGGTCCCGGGCCTTCAGGATCCCAGCCGGATGAAGACCATTCTTGGCAAGACCGCCAAGATGACCTTCCAGCTGGTCGACGAGACCGCGTCCATTCCCGAAGCGATTAAGGGCATCGTGCCGATCGGCGATGAGCTGCTCTATCAGAACAACCCCGTCAAAGGCGGCCCGCCAATCCCGATTGTGGTGCAGCGTCGTGTCATGGTTTCCGGTGACCGGCTGACCGATGCCTCGGCCGGGATTGATCAGCAGACCCAGCAGCCCGAGGTGGATTTCCGCTTCGACACCGTAGGCGCACGGCAATTTGCCGACGTCACCAAGAACAATGTCGGCCAGCGCTTTGCCATTGTTCTCGACAACAAGGTGATCAGTGCGCCGGTGATCCAGGAACCGATCCTGGGTGGCTCGGGGCGCATCGACGGCAGCTTCACGGTACAGCAGGCCAATGATCTGGCCTTGCTGCTGCGTGCCGGCGCCCTTCCGGCACCGCTCAAGATCCTTGAGGAGCGCACAGTGGGTGCCGAGCTCGGCGCCGATTCGGTCCGCGCCGGAAAATATTCGGCGATCGCCGGCCTCGTCCTTGTCGTCATCTTCATGGTTTTGCGTTACGGCCTCTTCGGTATCTTTGCCGATGTGGCGTTGACGCTGAACGTCGTTTTGCTTCTGGCCACGCTGACGCTGATTGGTGCCACGCTGACCCTGCCTGGTATTGCCGGTATTGTGCTCACCATGGGCATGGCCGTCGACGCCAATGTGCTGATCTATGAGCGTATCCGAGAAGAGATTCGCAATGGCAGGACCATCATTGCATCGATCGACACCGGCTTCAGGCGGGCCATGGCGACCATCATTGACGCGAACATGACCCATGTCATCGCCTCGGCGATCCTGTTCCAACTGGGCTCAGGACCTATCCGCGGTTTTGCCGTGACCTTGCTGATCGGCATCATCACCTCCTTCTTTACTGCGGTGATGGTCACCCGGCTCATTGTGGTGAGCTGGTTCCAGATGGTGCGGCCCAAGCGGCTTGCGTTCTAAGGCAAGGTATTTCTTGTCATGTGCAAGGCACGATCCGCGATGATCCTGCGTTTAGGACTGTACGCGTTACGTGCACATGGGCCAATGACGCGTCTGGCGGGCACACCGGTAAAGCCTGATGGGAGCGATGGCAGGCGAGTTGGCATACGCAGGATGTGAAGAGCTGGTGCGTCGTCACGATCGTGACCGCTACCTCGCGGCAT
This sequence comes from Rhizomicrobium sp., assembly GCA_049964915.1. Classification (GTDB taxonomy): domain Bacteria; phylum Pseudomonadota; class Alphaproteobacteria; order Micropepsales; family Micropepsaceae; genus Rhizomicrobium. Next base: position 17,419 of record JBMFWV010000003.1, on the reverse strand, counting down.
TGTTCGCGCCCGATCCGCTGCGTTCCTATCTTTATGCGCTGTATGCCTTCAATTACGAGGTCGCGCGCATCGCCGAAAGTGTGAACGAGCCGATGATGGCCGAGATCCGCCGCCAGTGGTGGCGTGAGACGGTCGATGAAGCGGCCAAGGGAAAGCCCCGGCGTCATGATGTGGCCGAGGCCCTGTGCGAAGTTTTTGCCCATACTGCGGCTGATCCGGCGCGGTTCATCGCTCTGATCGATGCCCGCGCCAAGGACGACAGCGGTGAAGTGTTTGCCAGCATGGCGGAACTTGAGAGCTACGCCGACGGTACCGCCGGCCAAGTGATGCGCATCGCTGCCCGCATTCTGGGCGCCGATGACCGTCTTGATGCGTTGTCCCGCGCTGCCGGCATGGCCTATGGGCTGACAGGCCTTTTGAGGGCGATGCCTTATCGCGCCGCCCGTGCCAAGCTTGATCTGCCGCTGGATTTGATGGCGCAGCTTGATCTATCACGCGAACAGCTGTTTGCCGGCGAAGGCGGACGCGCACTGGAACCGGCGCTGCAGGCGGTGGGTGAGCGGGCGCTGCGTCACCTTGATGCCGCGCGTGCCTTTCAGATTGATCACGGCGCGCTGGCTGCGTTTCTGCCTACGTCTCTGTGCGGGCCCTATCTGCGGGTGATGCTGCGTCCGGGCTTTGATCCGTTTCGTCAGGGCTGCGAGATCGCGCAGTGGCGTGGCCAGCTCATTCTGCTGGCGAGAGCCTTTCGCACGCGCATCTGATCACATGGCAACCTGATCTGCCGCGAGCCACGAGCTAAGGTCGGCCAGTGCCCGCGCGCTGAGGTCCGGTTTGCGGGCGCGGCCTTTACCATGACCGCCCTCAAGCACTGGAAAAAGGCCAAAATTGACATTCATCGGCTGAAAGCTGCGGGCATCGGCATTGAGAGTGATGTGCCGCAGGAGTGCGCCCAATGCGGTGGTCGGCGGAGGGGCGGAGATGGCGCGCTCCATGCACTCGGCCGCCGCGAAACGCCCTGCCAGAAGGCCGATGGCGGCACTTTCGACATAGCCTTCAACCCCGGTGATCTGACCGGCAAAGCGCAGATCAGGGCGCCGTTTGAGCCGTAAGGTTTCATCGAGCAGCGCCGGTGAATTGATGAAGGTGTTGCGGTGCAGTCCGCCAAGCCTCGCAAAACTTGCATTTTCGAGGCCCGGGATCATGCGGAAGATGCGGGTCTGCTCACTGTGTCGCAGCTTGGTCTGAAAGCCGACCATGTTCCAAAGCGTTCCCAGGGCATTGTCCTGGCGCAGCTGCACGACGGCAAAGGGCCGCCGTCCCTTGCGTGGATCGCACAGACCAACCGGTTTCATTGGCCCGAAACGCAACGTATCTACACCGCGCGCGGCCATGACTTCGATTGGAAGGCAGCCTTCAAAATAAGGCGTCGAGGCTTCCCACGCCTTGAATTCGGTTTTCTCACCTTCAAGGAGCGCCGTGATAAAGCGCCTGTATTCCTCTTCGCTGAGCGGACAATTGACATAATCCGCGCCATCGCCCTTGTCGTAGCGCGACTGCATCCAGGCAATCTCAAAATTGATGCTCTCGTGATAGACGATGGGCGCGATGGCATCGAAAAATGACAGCGCGCTTTCCCCGGTCAGTTGAGTGATGGCAGCGGCCAGCGGCGCAGCCGTCAGAGGTCCGGTGGCGATAATGCTTGATCCCCAGGCCTCGGGCGGCAGGCTCATGATCTCTTCACGACGGATTTCGATGCGGGGATGAGCTGTCAGTGCTTTCGTTACAGTTTGCGAAAACGCCTCGCGGTCGACGGCCAGCGCGCCGCCGGCGGGCAGGCGGACAGCATCGGCAGCACGTAGGATCAGTGAGCCCGCACGTCGCATTTCCTCGTGTAGGAGGCCGACCGCGTTGTTCATCGCATCATCCGAGCGCAGCGAGTTGGAACATACCAGTTCGGCAAGGTCCTCGCTCTTATGGGCATCGGTGGCGGTGTGCGGGCGCATTTCATGGAGAAGGACGTGGCAGCCCGCTTCAGCGGCCTGAAAGGCCGCTTCCGATCCGGCCAAACCACCACCGATGACATGGATGCTACGCACGTTGTGGGTTCCTTGGTGACATAAGGGCGAAGGACGGCAGGCTTAAATAGCTGACGATGAGGGCGCAAGGGTGCGACGGCGCCACTGGCCGCGTCTGCGGCCCAAGGCGCATGCCTTGGGTACTATGGCTGTCGCATCGGCTAATCCCACAGCAGCGCGTGTCGCTCACTCCAGGGCGCAGCTTCTTCCAGCTGGCGGCCGAGGCGCAGGAGGGTGGCTTCATCGCCAAAGCGGGCGGTGAACATCATGCCGATGGGAAGGCCATCGCCCGATATGCCGAGGGGGAGCGACAGTGAAGGCTGGCCGGTCATGTTGGCCGGCGGGGTGTAGCCGAACACATAGCTTTGGCGACGATGGAACTCGCGCGGGTCGACGCCAACGGGATCCAGGTGGCCGATTTTGGGAGGTGGCGTCAGCGTCGTGGGCGACAGCAGGACATCAAAATCCCGCCATTGGCGCAAAAGCTCGCGGGTCATCCGCCGCAAGGTCTGAAAGCCCCAGCCGATCTGCTCGCTCGAAAGCTTCTGGCTGCTGTGCCAGGACGCGCGTGCCAGGGGTTCAAAGTCGTCATCGCGCGGTGCCCGCCCCAGGATTTGCGTCCATTGCGCCACAGAGGCTGCGAACATGGCACCTGACACGCAGGCTTGCGCGCGGTAGAGCGTACGCCAGTCTATGCCAAGGCTTGGGCGCTCGATCATGGTGTGACCAAGCTCCCCAAGCAGCTTTACGGTGCTCTCGAAGACCCGCGCGATATCGGCATGGGGCGGGGTTTCGCGTGGCACTTCCATGGTAAAGGCAATGCGCAGCCGGCCCACCGGAACCTCAAGCTCTTCGACGAAGGGACGGCCTTTGTGCAAGGGCGCATAGGGGGCGTCATCTTCAGGATCAGCGGTTGCATCAAGCATGGCTGCGCTGTCGCGCATCGAGCGCGTCAGCACATGGTCGACAATGAAGCCATGGGCGCGGCCACCATCATCCGGTCCGCCGGGATTGCGCCCCTGGGTCGGCTTCAGACCAACCAGACCACACTGCGCTGCGGGAATCCGAATAGAGCCGAGGCCGTCGGAACCATGGGCCATTGGGACCATGGCGCTTGCCACGGCCGCCGCGGCGCCGCCCGACGAACCTCCAGAGGAGTGCTCGGGATTCCAGGGATTGCGGCAAACCCCCAGATAGCGTCCTTCCGTGGTGCCAGGAATGCCGAACTCCGGTGTGTTGGTCTTGCCCACGAGGACCACGCCGCTGCGGCGATAGCGATGCGTGAGCTCACAATCGTCATGGCTGAAATAGCCTTTGAGATAGGCCGAGCCATTACTCATCGGCCAATTGCGCACCGGCACATTGATGTCCTTGATGAGGAACGGAACACCCTTGAAAGGACCATCGGGTAGTGCGGCGCTCGCCGCGGCACGCGCCTCGTCATAGGCTTTGTAGACCACGGCATTGAGCTTGGGATTGTGACGTTCGATTCGGCTGATGGCTTCTTCGACAAGTTCACGCGGACTGACCTCACCTTTGCGCACGAGATGGGCAAGACCGGTGGCGTCGTAGCGAGCATACTCTGCAAAAGCCATGATGGTGACCCCTTGTGGTTCAGATGACTGGGCGCCGCGAAGACCAGGCAGCGGCCTCTTCGAGCTCAGCTGCAAACTGCAGCAGGAGCATTTCGGAGCTATGACGCGCCACAAATTGTACCCCGACGGGAAGTCCGTCCTCGGTCCAATGCAGTGGCAGTGAGATCGCCGGCTGGCCTGTGCCGTTCATGGCGGCGGTAAAGGGCGCGTAGTCGATGATGGGCGCAAAGGCTTTCTGCAAGTCCTGCTCATCAACATCGATGGTACCAAGTTTCATGGGGGGCGCTGAAAGCACCGGGCTTAGCCACAGATCATAGGTTTCGTGAAAGCGCGCAGCGGTGCGGGCGCTCATATAAAGACTTTGCTGGGCCCAGCTCTGTTCGACCGCGCTGATGCCAAGGCCGCGTTGGTGGAGCGCAAACGTCAGACCTTCGAGGATTTCTGTGGACGGGGTTTGCCCGGTCGCGCGCGCCAGGCTTTCAACGCCAAAGGCGGTACCCGCAGCCCACAGTGTCATGAAGGCTTTGACCATGAGGTCGTGATCAATGACGGGAGAGGCCTCCTCCACGCGATGGCCAAGATCCTCACACAGTTTGGCGGTATTTCGGATGGCGGCTTCGATCTCACTGTGCAGGGGGCGGCCATCCGGCAGACGGCAGGACATGGCGATGCGGAGGCGCCTTCCCGGTTCGCGTAGCGCCGCAAGATAGGAGCTAGGTGCCGGAAGGGCAAAATAAGGATCACCAAAATCCGGTACTGCAAAGAGATCAAGCAGCGCGGCACTATCGCGGACGCTTCGGCTCACCACGTGATCGACCGAAAGTCCCAGCAGGCGATCGGTGCCGTCTGGGCCCTGGGACACACGTCCACGACTGACCTTGAGGCCAACAAGGCCATTGCAGGATGCGGGAATGCGGATCGAGCCACCGCCATCGGTGGCATGGGCAAAGGGGACGATGCCGGCAGCGACTGCGGCAGCCGATCCGCCCGACGAGCCACCCGTCGAATGCGCGAGATTCCAGGGATTACGTGCGGCACCATAGAGCTTGGATTCAGTTGTCGGCAGGATACCGAACTCCGGCACATTGGTCTTTCCGAGCGGAACAATGCCGGCCGCACGCAAGCGTGCGACCACCACCGAATCGTGGTCTGCGGGACGGGCCGGTGTCATCGCTGAGCCAAGGCGCGTTGGCATGCCCTTTGCGCCCGCGCTCATGTCCTTGAGCAAGGTGGGAACGCCATGAAAGGGAGCTGACGGCGTCGTCGCGGCCTGCTTGCGCGCGGCGTCGAAGTCCTTAAAGACGATGGCATTCAATTTGGGATTGAGTGCCTCGGCCCGGGCGATGGCGCTGTCGACGACCTCGCTTGCGCTGACCTCTTTGCGTGCGATGAGCTCGGCCAGTGCCAGCCCATCAAGGGTGGGATATTCTGCAAAGCCCATGTCAGAGCTCGATCGCGCGGTAGCGCTGCGCCCAGGGTTGTGCCTGTTCGAGCTGGCGGGCGAGCTGAAGCAGGAGTTCCTCCTCGCCATAACGGCCGACAAACTGGGTGCCGATCGGAAGTCCCTCGCTGTTCCAGTAGAGCGGCATATTGATCGCGGGCTGGCCAGTGGCGTTCTGCATGGCGGTAAACGGAACATAATCGACCATGGGCGCGAATGCCTTGACCGGGTCGGTTTCCTCAAAGTTGAAGCTGCCGAGCGGCACCGGCGGTCGTCCAAGCACCGGGGTCAGCCACACGTCATAGGTTTGATGGAAGCGCGCGGCTTCGCGTGAGGCCAGCTGCAGCGCGCCCTTGGCCATCAGATATTGCACGGCGCTGACCGCTTTGCCCGCCTGGTAGAGCCCCCAGGTCATGCCTTCAAAATCCTCGCGGCTCGGAGTTTGTCCAGTCATCTGGGCAATCGTATCGATGCCGACCGCAAGATGAGCGCACCAATAGGCCATGAAGCCAGGCACGAGGGTCGCCTGGTTGAGTTTTGGTGCGACGTCTTCGACGTGGTGGCCGAGGCCTTCGAGCAGCTTTGCGGCATTTTTGACCGCTGCGGCACAGTCAGGATGAAGGGGCTGGCCGTCGAGGGTGGTGGTGGCAAAGCCGATGCGCAGGGCGCCGGGCGGTCTGTCGATGGCGTTGAGATAGGAGGGCGATGGCGGTGGTGCCCAGTAGGGATCACCAAGGACATTGCCCTGGACGGCATCAAGGACGGCTGCGGTGTCGCGCACCGAGCGGCTGACCACCAGGTCATTGGCAAGACCGTCGAGGGGATCGCCAAAATCCGGCGCGAAGCTGGTACGACCGCGCGTCGGCTTGAGCCCTACAAGCCCGCAGGCTGCGGCGGGAATGCGGATTGATCCACCGCCATCATTGGCATGGGCCAGAGGCACCACGCCTGCGGCCACCAGAGCAGCTGAGCCACCTGAGGAGCCACCCGTCGAATGGCTGAGCTTCCACGGATTGTGCGCGGGCCCGTAAAGCTTTGATTCCGTGGTTGCCACCAGCCCGAATTCGGGAACATTGGTTTTGCCCAGAGGCAGGAGTCCGGCCTTGCGGAAGCGGTGTGTCAGTTCGCTGTCGTGATCGCTTGGCACTGCTGGCATGAAGCGGCTGGCTTGTCGGGTGGGCATGCCCTTGGCGAGGCCGAAGATATCCTTGAGAAAGAAGGGGACGCCCATGAACGGGCCTGGCACGGGCGCCTTGGCAGCTGCGCGGGCTCTATCATAGTCGCGGAACACCACGGCATTGAGTTTTGGCTGGGCGCGTTCGGCGCGTTGGATCGCTTCTTCGACCAGTTCGCTCGCACTCACATCCTTGTTGCGCACAAGGCTGGCAAGTCCAAGTCCATCGTGCTCGGCATAATCCTTCATGGCATTGTCCCCGGGAGCTTGTTTTGCTCAGCTTAGCCAGTGCCTGACAGACTGTCACCACGTGAGGGAGGGGGAGGGCGAAGATTTGGGTGGTGCTATTGTGTGGGATGAGACCGGACGGACCGTAGGGCGCGACGCGCACCCGGTGAAATGATATCAACGAACCGGAACCGACGGATCGCGACGCTCCAAGGATGCACTTTGGTTGGATCGAGGTGGTGCTGCTTGCCTGCACCAGCGTGAGCATAGCCCTGCTGCTTGGCCTCTGGCGTCAAGAACGGCGGGCGCAGCGACGCCTCCAGGAATTGGAGATGGGCAGGCTCAAGGGGCAACTGACGCCACACTTTCTCTTTAACGCTCTCAATGGCATTTGCGAATTGGGCTACGAGGATCCTGAAGCAGCCGATCGCGCCATCACCCGGCTTTCGGGCCTCTTGCGCAAGTCGCTCGAAGATGGCGACCGTCAGGAGATTACGGTCAAGGCTGAATTCGATTTTCTTGAAGACTATTTGGCCCTGCAGCGCATGCTGCAACGCGAAGGGTTGAATGCCCAGATCGAGCTTGATCCGGCGGCCGAATATGCCAGGGTTCCAGCCATGATCCTGCAGCCCTTGGTGGAAAATGCGCTGACGCATGGACGCCAGGATGGTGCCGTTGATGTGCGAATTTCGGCCCGACGCAATGGCCGCATTCTCTGTCTTGAGGTTCGCGATCACGGTCCGGGCCCACAGCCGCTGGCGGCGGGGGTTCGCGTCGGGATTGGTCTTGCCAACACGCGGGCAAGACTTGCCCATGTGTGCGGTGCGGAGGCCAACATGGACCTCATAAAGGGACAGGACGGTGGGGCGTTGGCGCGCATCACCTTGCCGTTCCGTCAGATCGCATGAAGCTCAAGGTGCTCATTGTCGATGACATGCCGCTGTCGCGTCAGCGCACCCGCCGCCTTTTGGCCGTCGAGCCGGAACTTGAGATCGTCGGCGAGTGTGGCGATGCCGACAGTGCCCGGCAGGCGATTTGTGCCCTGCGCCCAAATCTGCTGCTGCTCGACGTGCAGATGCCCGGCGATACCGGGTTGATGCTGTTGAAAGGCCTGCCCGAGGCCAGCCGGCCGCTCGTGATCTTCGTTACCGCTTTTGACGAATTTGCCGTCGACGCCTTTGCGGTCCAGGCCGTTGATTATCTGCTCAAGCCGTTCGGTCGCGAGCGTCTGGCCCAGGCGCTGGCCAAAGCCCGTGAGCGTCTTGGCCGGGATCTGGGGCCGCGGCGCGGCGGCTATCTCGACCGCATTGCCGTCAAATCCGTGGGCCGCACGGTCTTCGTGTCGGCCGCCGATATCGACTGGATCGAAACCGCCGGCAATTATCTGTGTCTGCATAGCGGCGCGCACAGTGAGCTGGTGCGCGAAACCATGAACGGGCTGGAAGCCCAGCTTGATCCGCAGCAATTCTTGCGAATTCATCGCTCGACCATGGTTAGGATTACCGCCATCAAGGAAATCCAGCCACTATTTAACGGGGATCAGTCCATTATCCTGCGGGATGGGACGAAGCTGGTCCTAAGTCGCTCCTATCGTGAAAAGGCGAAAACGGCGTTGGGCTTGAGCTAAGATTGCCGATCCCATCGTAGCAACGGTTCGTCCCATCGCCGGCACGGCTCGTCACTTGAGCCTGGCGGGGCCGGCCCCTCGTCTCAACATCTGGCCCAGCATCGACTTGGAGCCTTGGGCTTGGACCCGCGCGATACACTTAGCGCTTTGAAGATCGAGCGCCAGGAGGCGACAACGCCGCGGCCCGGCCGCTGGGGGTGGCTGCTCGTGGCGCTCATCGCGCTGGCCGCAGGCAGCGCTCTGGCGTGGTGGTGCATGCGTCCGTCGGTGGTCGCGGTGCACACCGTGACGGCCGACGCCGCAGGCGAGGCCGACGGTGCCACGGCCCTCAATGCTTCAGGCTATGTGGTGGCCCAGCAGCAGGCGGCAGTGGCATCCCAGGTCACCGGTATGGTGACCGTGGTCTATGTCCGTGAAGGCGACAGGGTCAAGGCGGGCCAGATCCTTGCCCTGCTTGACGACAGCGCAGCGAGCGCCAGCGTGGCGTCGGCCAAAGCCCAACTCGCTGCCGATCAGGATCTGGTTCCACAGTACCGGGCTCAAGCCCGGCGCGATCGCCTGACGCTTGCCCGTGATCAAAAGTTGATCGTCCTTAGCGCGATCGCCCGTTCGAGCCTTGATGACGCCCGCGCGGCGCTCGCGGTTGATGAGGCGCAACTGGCGCATGCCTTAGGGCTTGTTGCGGTCGATCAGAAGAATCTGTCTCTGAAGCAGACACTGCTGTCTTACGATACCATTCGTGCGCCCTTTGCCGGGGTGGTGACGGAGCGCTATGCCCATCCCGGCGAAATGATCTCCCCTCAGGCGGTGGGCGGCTTCACCCAGACGGGGATCTGCAAAGTGGTCGATATGAAGTCACTCGAAATCGATGTTGACGTCAACGAGGCCTATATCCAACGCGTCCATGCCGGTCAAAACGTCGAGGCCGTGCTCGATGCCTATCCGGACTGGACCATCCGGGCGCATGTGATTTCCGTGGTGCCGACCGCCAACGAACAGAAGGCGACCGTCAAAGTGCGCATCGCCTTCGACAGACTCGACCCGCGCATCTTGCCGCAGATGGGCGTCAGTGTTCGCTTTCTCGACGGTCAGGGCCCGCTGCCGGCGTCGGTGAAAGGCATCCAGGTTCCCGTGGCGGCGGTAAAGGGGCCGGTGGGCGCGCACTACGTCTTTGTCGTCGAACACGGGCGTGCTGTGCGTCGGCCGGTCGTGGTTCGTTCGGCAGGAAGATCCACGCTGCGGGTGGTACGCGGACTGGACGGTGGGGAACAGGTTGTGGTGTCCGCAACGGCACCGCTGCGCAATGGTGAGGAGGTACATCAATCATGACCATGATGGCTCAAGACAGCGCACGGCACGAGGACGCGCCGGCAACGCCGCTGGTGCAGCTACGCAAGCTCACCAAGTCTTACAAGCGCGGTGGAGAGACGGTCGAAGTCCTGCGCGCTCTGGATCTCGTGGTGCCGGAAGGCGATTTTCTGGCTCTGATGGGACCTTCGGGTTCGGGCAAGACCACCTTACTTAACATCTTAGGTGGCATCGACCGACCGAGCTCGGGCGAGGTTTTGGTCGGTGGCGAGGGTTTACATCAGATGCGCGAAAGCGCGCTGACCAAATGGCGGGCTGGCCATGTCGGCTTTGTTTTTCAGCTCTACCACCTGCTTCCGGTCCTTACGGCTGAGGAGAATGTGGCCCTGCCTTTGATCCTCACCAACCTGTCCGCCTCCGAGCGCAAACGCCGGGCGCGCGCCGCATTGCAGCTGGTCGGCCTCGGCGATCGGTTGCACCACAAGCCGGGTGAGCTTTCCGGCGGCCAGGAGCAGCGCGTCGGCATCGCACGGGCCATCGTCACCGATCCTGCGATCCTGCTCTGCGATGAACCCACCGGCGATCTGGATCGCAAGGCCGGCGATGAAGTCCTGCACCTGTTGAACCTGCTCAACAGCGAGCACGGCAAGACCATCATCATGGTCACGCATGATCCACGCGCGGCCGCGCGCGCCCAGCGAACCTTGTTTATGGACAAGGGTGTACTTTCAGAAGAACCGGAGCAGATCGCATGACACGGCTGTCCCTTGCGCTTTCCTCCTTTCGCCGCCACCGGCTGCGCACACTGTTCACACTGGCGAGCGTCGCTGCGGCGTTTGCCATCTTCACAGTGCTGGCGGTGCTTCGACTAAGCCTCACTGGCGGGCTCGAATACACGGACGCGCAGCGGCTTTCGACCGACAACACGATGGGCGGGTTTCTGCCCATCCGGTATGCAGGCGAGATCGCGCGCGTACCGGGCGTCAAGGCGCTGGATTGGTATCGCGGCTTCCAGGGTAACTGGCGCAAGCCCGGCGACCACGTCAACGTGCTCTATTTCTCCGACCAGGTGTTGCACGTCTATCCCGAGTTCAAGGTGGCACCAGCACAGGTCGCGGCCTATATGGCCGACAAAGCCGGCGCCATTGTCGGTCAACCGCTGGCGGCGCGCATGGGTTGGAAAGTTGGTGACACCGTCACGCTGCAAGGAGGACCTCCGCAGCAGAACGGCTCGACTGCATGGCGCTTCCATATCGACGGAATGTACGCGGCGGATCTGCCTGCTGGCTTCCAGAACTTCTTCATAGCCCACTACACCTATCTCAATGATGGCATGGCTGCTTCGCCGGCCAAGAACACCACGTACGAATTCAATGTGCTGGTGAGCGATCCTCGTGCTGTAAGCCGCGTGGCTGCCCGCATCGACGCTCTTTTCGCGCATGATAGCCCTTCAACACGCACTCAGTCCGAGGACGCGCAGACACTCTCCAACCTGCGGCAGTTCGGCGATGTCGGACTGCTGCTGCTCTACGTCGCGCTGGCCGTGTTCGGCACTATGCTCCTGATCGCTGGCCATGCCATGGTCAATTCGGTGCGCGAACGTACCGGGGAATTTGCAATGATGCGGGCACTCGGCTTCTCGCGCATCGCGCTGGTACTGCACCTGTTGCGCGAAAGCTTGCTGCTGATAGGGACCGGTGCGGCAGTGGGCCTTGCACTGGGCTGGGAACTGACGCGGCTGATGGCGCCCTACATCACGCCGGTACTGCGCGCCTTCGGTCTCAACTGGCTGGTTTTTGCCGCCGGCGCCGCCATTGCGCTGCTGTTTGTTGCACTGGTCTCGCTCCTGCCTGGGCGCCGGCTGGCTACTCTGTCCGTCGCAACCAGTCTGAGGAGGGCGTGAGATGCTGAAGCAGACATTCTCGCTGATGGCCTGGAATTTTCGCAGCCTTCGCACGCGCAGGGAAGCTGCCCTTATCGCAGTGGCCGGCTTCTTCGCCGTGATCTTCGTCTTCGTCGCTGTGCTTTCGATTGCCGAAGGCCTCCGCCAGAGCGTCGGCAGCGACCTCAACGGCATGGCCGTCGTCTATTCCCAGTCCATCGGCAGCACGCTGCCCCTTGATTCGGTCAAATTGGTCGGCAACGCATCGGGCGTGGCGCAGGGGCCGCGCGGACCGCTGGTCGTCGGCACGGACTATGCCAGCATGGAATTGCCCAAATGGGGAGGCGGGCTTTATGCTGAGGCAGGGCTGCGCGGTGTGGGGCCGGATTATACGCAGGTGATTCCTCATTTCCATATTGTTCGCGGACGGATGTTCAGGCCGGGCGTTGACGAGATCATGGCCGGGGTGGGTGCGGCCGATGAATTTCCCGCACTGTCGCTTGGCAAGACGCTGCATTGGCACAATCGCGACTGGAAGATCGTCGGCATCTATTCCACCGGCAATGCCTTGCGCGATTCGGAGAGCATCACGGATGTGCACGAGATTCAGTCGCTGAAAGGCCAGGGCAACAATTATTCCCTGATCTACGCGCGACTTGCCTCGCCCGCGGATTTTGCAGCCTTCAAGACGGCACTGACCTCTGATCCGCGCCTCGCCGTCTCGGTGGAACGGCTGTCCGATTTCGAGCGTGAGTTTGCCTCGACTCTTGATCTTGTCATCGAGACGGCCGATGCTGTGATTACAGCACTGATGGCCGTGGGTGCCATCTTCGGAGCTCTCAATATCATGTATGCCAATGTTGCGGCACGGCTCGGCGAAATGGCGACCTTGCGGGCGCTCGGCTTCGCGCGCCTGCCCATTCTCGCGTCGGTGTTGATGGAGGCGCTGGTGCTGGCGCTGGTCGGTGGCGGGCTGGGTGTCGTGGCGGCCTGGCTCGCTTTTGATGGCTACACTGCGACCACGGCCGTGGGTGGCTCGCTGACGCAATTCCACTTTGCGGTGACTCCTTTTGCTGTCGCGGCGGCTCTGGGTCTGACGCTGGTAATGGGATTTGCCGGGGGGCTTCTTCCTGCACTACGGGCTGCTCGGCTGCCCATTGCAAAATCTTTGCGCGAGACCTGAGAGAGAATGACAGTCCTATTGCTGGTCGCTGCCGCCACGTCTTCACGATGCTATCGGCCATAGGGGCTTACAAGTCCGTCATAAATTCTGGATCGGCAAAAATCCCCAGCCTGCTCGCCTATCGATGATTGGCGGAGCGTGGCATGCAGCGGTAGAGTGGCGGCGGGTATCTGTTACAGTGCTGCCATCTCGGGCGCGCTGCCGCCCATTGGAGCTGCGCCCATGAAGAAGATTCCGGTCCTCGAAACGATCGGCTTTGCCTATAATTTCACATTCAGCCATCTGGGCGCCATTATTGGTCTTTCCTGGCTTCCTCTGGTGCTATGGGCCATTGGCGACTATTTCGTCAGTGCCCTTTATTATAGCGCCGTACCGGCGGCGTTCAGTGCTGGGAATCCTTTCGCCCTGGGTCAGGCCGGTCTTGTGATGATGGGCTGGCGCCTGATCAGTCTTTTGATCTGGTCGATCGTATATGTAGCGGTCATGCGTCAGGCGCTGGGGCTGCGCCAGGGGCCGGCGCGGGTCCATTTTGCCTTTGGGCTCACGGAACTGCGGGTTTTTGCCTCGCTCTTGGCGCTGGTCGCCATTACGCTCCTCTTTGCCCTGGGCTTGATTGAGGGGCTGCAGCTGCTGCGGAGCCTGGTGCCAGGCGCGACGCCACTGAAGGCGGTCTTGGGTGCTGCCGGAGTGCTCGGGGCCATAGCCATCGTCTATGCGGTGATCCGCCTCAGCTTTCTACTCATCCCTGTGGTTGTGGTGGAAAGCCGCCTCGGATTGGTCCGCTCCTGGGAACTGTGCGAGGGCAATGTCGGGCGCATAATTGTGATTGGCATTGCGGTGCTGGGGCCAGCGGCGCTCGTTGCCGGCTTTGCCGAAGCCGCGGTGCTCGGGCCGAGCTATTTTCTGAGTGCCGCCCATGTTGGCAATAAATTGGCGGTGGGAAGCCAGCAGCTCCTTGCCTTGCGCGCGAACCTGCCGCTGCTGACTGGCATTTATCTGGTCATGGCACCGTTCTTGATCGGCCTGCAGATTGCACCGGCCGCCTTTGCCTATCGCAGGCTTGCTGTGGCGCCCTTGGCGCGTACCTAGTCCGCGCCAGTATGCCGTGTGGGCTCAGCGCCGTGCCGCCGTACGCCGGCCGGGCGGGGTTTTGGCTGATCTGGCAGGGGGCTTCGCCGCAGCGAGCGGCGCGCGCGTTTTGAGCAGCGGCCGCAGATATTGGCCGGTGTAGGAGCTCGTGGCGCTGGCGACCTCTTCTGGCGTGCCGCTGGCGACCACCTGTCCGCCGCCATCGCCACCTTCCGGACCCAGATCGATGATCCAGTCTGCGGTTTTGATGACTTCCAGATTGTGTTCGATAACCACTATCGTGTTGCCGCTTTCCACGAGTTCGTGCAGCACCTCGAGAAGCTTGCGTACGTCATGGAAATGCAGCCCGGTTGTGGGCTCGTCGAGAATGTAGAGCGTACGCCCTGTCGCCCGGCGTGACAGTTCTTTGGACAATTTCACCCGCTGGGCTTCGCCCCCCGATAGCGTCGTCGCTTGCTGGCCGATCTTGATGTAGCCAAGCCCGACACGGCTCAGCGTATCGAGCTTCTCACGGATCGAGGGGACCGCCTGGAAGAGTTCCGCGCCTGCTTCCACGGTCATCTCGAGCACGTCGGCGATCGAGTTGCCGCGGAATTTCACCTCGAGAGTTTCGCGATTGTAGCGCTTGCCCTGGCAGACATCACATTGCACGTAAACGTCGGGCAAAAAGTGCATTTCAATCTTGATGACACCATCGCCCTGGCAGGCTTCGCAGCGTCCGCCTTTGACATTGAACGAGAAGCGTCCGGGCTGATAGCCGCGGGCTTTGGCTTCCGGCAGTTCGGCAAACCAGTCTCGGATGGGTGTGAAGGCGCCGGTATAAGTCGCCGGATTGGAGCGCGGGGTGCGGCCGATTGGGGACTGATCGATATCGATCACCTTGTCGAGGTACTCGAGGCCCTCAATGCGATCATAGGGGGCAGGCGTTTCGCGACTGCCATTGAGTTTGCGCGCTGCAGCCTTGTACAGCGTTTCAATGGTAAGGGTCGACTTGCCACCGCCCGACACACCAGTGATGCAGGTAAAGGTGCCCAGGGGTATCTGGGCGGTGATGTTGCGCAAATTGTTGCCCCGCGCGCCGCTGACCTTGAGCCAGCGATTATGGGTGGCGGGACGCCGCTTTGACGGCAAGGGTATCTGCTCGGTCCCGGCCAGATATCGACCGGTCAGCGACTCGGGATTGGCGATGATTTCGGCCGGAGTTCCTTCGGCGATGATGTGACCGCCATGGATGCCAGCGCCTGGTCCCATGTCGACGACATGATCGGCGGTGCGGATGGCTTCTTCGTCATGTTCAACCACCACGACTGAATTGCCGAGATCGCGCAGGCCCTTGAGGGATTCGAGCAGCTTTTCGTTGTCGCGTTGATGCAGGCCGATCGAAGGTTCGTCGAGGACATAAAGCACACCGGTCAATCCGGAGCCGATCTGGGAAGCAAGACGGATACGCTGGCTCTCGCCGCCAGAGAGCGTTCCGGAGGCGCGGGCGAGGGTTAGATATTCAAGCCCCACATTGTTGAGAAAGCGCAGACGTTCGCGAATCTCTTTGAGGATGCGCGCCGCGATTTCCTTCTGCTGGGCATTGAGGTGCTTGTCGATGCCGGCAAACCAGCCATCAGCCTTGCGGATGGATTGTTCGCACACCTGGCCGACATGAAGGCCTCCGATCTTGACCGCCAAAGCCTCAGGTTTGAGGCGATAGCCGCCGCAGGCCTCGCACGGACTTGCATCCTGGTACTTTTCCAGCTCTTCGCGAATCCACGCCGAATCCGTCTCCTTGAAGCGGCGTTGCATGTTGGGGATGACCCCCTCGAAGCGCTTCTTGGTGTCGTAGCGGCGCAGGCCATCGTCATAGGTGAACTTGATCTCGTCCTCGCCCGAACCGAAGAGGATGACATCGCGTATCTTCTTCGGCAGATCCTCGAAGGCTGCGGTGAGCGAAAATTTGTAGTGCCGTGCCAGGGCTTCCAGGGTCTGCAGATAGTAGGGCGAACTCGATTTTGACCACGGTGCGATGGCGCCTTTGCGCAAGGACAGGCTCTGATCAGGAACCACGAGTTCCGGATCGAAATAGAGTTGGGTGCCGAGACCGTCGCAGGTGGGGCAGGCCCCATGCGGGTTGTTGAAGGAAAACAGTCTGGGCTCGATTTCCGGGATGGTGAACCCCGACACCGGACAGGCAAATTTGGCAGACATCATGAGCCGCTCGGCTTCGCCCTGCGTGGTCTTCTTGTCGGCAAATTCGGCGATCACAAGGCCATCGGTTAGCCCCAGCGCGGTTTCGATGGAATCGGGCAGGCGATTGCCGAGATCGGCCTTGACCACGATACGGTCAACCACCACCTCGATGTCGTGCTTGAGCTTTTTGTCGAGTGCGGGCACTTCAGCAATTTCGTAGAAACGGCCGTCAACCTTGACGCGTTGAAATCCCTTTTTCAGCAGCTCGCCAAATTCCTTGCGGTATTCTCCTTTGCGGCCGCGCACGATCGGTGCGAGCAGATAAAGCCTGGTGCCGTCGGGAAGCGCGAGGATGCGGTCTGCCATCTGGCTCACGGTCTGGCTTTCGATTGGCAGTCCTGTGGCGGGCGAATAGGGGACCCCAACGCGCGCAAACAAAAGACGCAGGTAGTCGTAGATCTCAGTGACCGTGCCGACGGTCGAACGCGGGTTCTTGGAGGTGGTTTTCTGTTCGATGGCGATCGCCGGGGAAAGTCCCTCGATATGGTCGACGTCGGGCTTTTGCATCAGCTCGAGAAATTGGCGCGCATAGGCGGACAGCGATTCGACATAGCGCCGCTGGCCCTCCGCGTAGATCGTATCGAAGGCAAGCGAGGATTTGCCCGAGCCAGAAAGCCCGGTGATCACGGTCAGGCTGTCACGTGGGATCTCGACATCGATGTTCTTGAGATTGTGCTCGCGGGCGCCGCGGATGGAGATGGTCTTCAGCATGTCCGGTCTTTCGGGGAACGTCAGTTATATGGCGGGAGCCAGCAGTCAGAACAAGCGCTGACCCCGATTGAACAAATCAAGAACATTATGCCGCAACGGCCTGGGGTGGGCAATTGTGCCAGAGCCCCTGCTCTGCGGTTTGGGAAAGAGGGTACCGGGACGCCTTCTCAGAGGTGGGCAGGCTGAGGATCTTCGCGAATTCATCTTGGGGTCCGAAGAGGGGGCCGACTAAGGGGGCCTGGGTACTGCCCCGCACCCCACGATGAGGGCAGGCAGAAGACCGGACAGGCATATCTATAGCGTCTCTTACGTTCACGGTGCGCCCTGGATCAGAAGAACCTGCTCGTGGGGATGCGGCACGTGCAGCCAAGGAATTTGGCGTTCGCCCCATCCGGGAGGTCGAGCCATGACGGCCCAACCGCAGCGGCGCAGACCCGTCCCGCCAGCGTCTGCGTGCTCCTGCGGGCGGAGCCCGTTCAGCCGTGCTTCACCGTGTAGCGGGGACACTGTGCGGCATGCATCACGCCGATGCAGACCACGCAGACGGCACAGAACGTCTCGATTGGGGCGAGCTCACTCAGGGCGCCTCCGCGGAGGAGTTATCAACGGGCTGTTCTCAAAAACTGTGCCAGGGCCGGGATGGTTGTCCGTACCGTGATCGGCAGGCTTTCCGCGCGCCTAAACCCTCCAAAAGCCAGCATCGTACAGCTCATGGCGATCGGAACCGGCAGCAGGCTTTGCTATGGTCCACAAATTGCGGGCCAGTCGACGGTGGCGCAATGGCTTGGGCAAGGCTAGGTTCGAGTCTTCACTGTAATGAATGGAGACGACAATGGCGGGCAGCGTCAACAAGGTGATCCTCGTG
>JBMFWV010000002.1:0-85446 GCA_049964915.1 Rhizomicrobium sp. | reverse complement strand
CTGGGATCGCATCGAAGATCGACCGCGTGTCTGTCTGGCGAGTTCTGAAGTTGAGGGACGGCCGAAGGCTGCTGAAGATGCGGTTGCTGTGATCGTGCTACCTTCGACCCGATTTTCTGACGAAGATCCAGAGTACGGAAGCTTCTTCAACTGTCATCTAAATCAGCTATTCGTCTTTTGCAGGGGCCTTATAGATCTTACCCTGGTAGGTCATTGGAGCGACGGGTATCCGCGCTGCCTCAGACAACCGCGGCATATGTTGCTGAATCTTAACCGGACGTAGAAAACCGTAGTTTCGTCTTTCTGGGAACCTATATTGGCGCGTTGTTGGCACAGCGTGAACTAATGCTTGCAGACTCGAAGAGCACACATCCGACGTGAAAGACCGATGATACACTCAATGACATAATTCGAACTGCTGCTGCGCTCTTACACGCTTAAAATTAAAGGCGCTCTTCCGCTGTAGTCAAAATATGTTCTGAATTTGGGAGGGCGCCCCAATGTTTTGCTTTTTAAAAAAAGTGCCCACCATCTGCACAGTGACTTAGAAAGCGCGCGCAACGCAAAATTCCGCAATATCGATCAAGGCCGTGGTCATTTCCCGAGATGGTAACCGTGAGGCTGCGGCGATCGCTGTGTCTGCGTAGGCTCGGGCTCTGGCCTGGCTCTCGCCAATCGCCCCGGTTTCACGGACGATCTGGATAGCAGTGTCCAGGTCGCGATCACTCTGTTCCCCGGCCTCGATTACGCGCTGCCAGAAAAGTCGTTGCGGCTCTGATGCGCGCTGAAGCGCCAGTATGACCGGCAGTGTCACTTTGGCCTCGCGAAAATCATCGCCGACGGCCTTACCCATCTGCTGTTCGCCCCCCAGATAATCCAGGGTGTCGTCTGTGAGCTGAAAAGCAATGCCGAGATTAAGTCCATAATCGCGCAGTGCTTCTACGATCGTGAGCGGCGCATCAGCCAGTGCACCACCGGCCTCGGCGGACGCGGCGAATAGGGCTGCCGTTTTGGCAGTCACCACAGCCAGATAGTCAGCTTCCGTCGTTCCAAGATTATTGGCCGAACGCAGCTGCATGACTTCACCCTCGGCAATTACCGAAGAGGCCCTCGCCAAGATGCCAAGGACACTCAGGTCTCCGGTTTCGACCATTAGCTCGAAGGCTCGGCTGAATAGAAAATCCCCAACCAAGATTGACGGCTTGTTTCCCCACACGACGTTTGCGGCCACCTTGCCACGCCGCAGGGCGCTGGCGTCGACCACATCGTCATGGAGCAGTGTTGCGGTGTGGATAAACTCGACCGCTGCTGCCAAATTGAGGTGGTGGCTCCCTACATAGTCGCAAATATGAGATGCTGCCAATGTCAACATTGGGCGCAGGCGTTTTCCTCCCGAATCGATGAGATGGCGCGACAACTCGGGAATGAGGCTGACTGCGCTGGACATCCGAGCATGGATCAGTGCGTCAACAGCCTGCATATCGCCCGCAACCAGCGCAAAAAGCGTGTCGACCGGCGTTTCTGCGCCAGCAGGGAGGGTTATTTTACCAAGCTCGGCGGCTACACTCATGAAACAGAACTTTCTGGCCCCTTGCCTGGGGCCGTGGCGAGCGCGGACATTAGGGAGGGCGCCGAAGGCCGGTCAAGAAGAACGGCAGCACACGTCCCAGTGTTGGCGGCGACCTCCGCCTAGTAGGCCTACTTTACCTGAGGGTAATAGATGCGCGAAGTCCTCAAGACAAATAACCCGGTCGAGCTGAACTTCGCTGAGGCGGTTCTTGCAGATGCGGGCATACCCAGTGTTGTCTTTGACGGTCATATGAGCGTCATGGATGGCAGCATGGTCATTTTGCCGCGCCGCCTAATGGTGGCGGACGCTGACGCCGAGGAGGCCCGACGTCTGTTGCATAGCGCACTTGCAGAGCCGTCGCCATGGAGTTGATGGCGGTGTCAACTACGAGGCAAGGCGAGGACGGTTTTCTGGGCGGTCGTATTCGTGTCCAGCAGCCCCGTCAGGGTTTCCGCTCGGGTCTTGATGCGGTGATGGTCGCGGCTGCAGTGCCGGCCGAGGACGGTTCACGTGTTTTGGAACTTGGCGCCGGCTGCGGGGTTGCCGCGCTGTGTCTTGCCGTCCGGGTGGCGGGATGTCTGATTGAGGGCGTTGAGCTGGACGGCGGGCTTGTCACCTTGGCCAATCAAAATGCGGCCAGTAACAGGATGGCTCTCGCCGTAAGGTTCCATGTCGGCGATGTTTTTGCTCTCCCGCGATCTTTGCGACGGCAATTTGATCATGTCTTCACCAATCCCCCATTCCACGGTTCATCAGGCCTGGGCTCGCCTCTGGCGGCCCGTGCTGCGGCCCGCCAGGATGACGGTCGGCTAGGGGAATGGTTGCAAGCTGGCCTTCGTCGCACGACGTCAGGGGGCAGCTTCACCACGATCCTGCGCGCGGATCGCCTCGGCGAGGCGCTGGCCGTACTGCCGGAGGGTGGGGTTAGCGTTCTGCCGCTCTGGCCTCGGGCCGGATTGGATGCGGGTCGGGTGATTATCCAGGTCATCAAGGGCGCGCGCAGTCCCTTGCGTCTCATGAGCGGCCTGCTTCTGCACCGGCCTGACGGGCGTTACACAGAGGAGGCCGAGGCAGTGCTAGCCAAGGCTTGCCCACTCTTGATGGCGCGTGAGCGGCTCCTATAGGGTCCGGCGCGCCAAACCGGGATATGAGCCGTGGCTGACACTTTGACGTTTCAGGACTTGATCTTAACCTTGCACCGCTACTGGGCGTCGCAGGGCTGCCTCATTTTGCAACCCTACGACATGGAAATGGGGGCAGGTACGTTTCATCCCGCCACCACCTTGCGTGCCCTCGGGCCGGCTGCATGGCGGGCTGCCTATGTGCAGCCCTCCCGCAGACCGTCAGATGGTCGCTATGGGGAAAACCCCAATCGTCTGCAGCACTATTATCAGTACCAGGTGGTGCTCAAACCCGCTCCGGAGGACGTGCAACAACTCTATCTGGGTTCGCTCAGGGCCATCGGTCTCGATCCTGCGCGTCACGACATCCGCTTCGTGGAAGATGACTGGGAAAGTCCGACGCTGGGAGCTTGGGGATTGGGCTGGGAGGTGTGGTGCGATGGCATGGAGGTCACGCAATTCACCTATTTCCAGCAAGTGGGTAGCATCGAGTGTGAGGCGGTGGCGGCGGAACTTACCTACGGTCTTGAGCGTCTGGCGATGTATGTCCAAAGCGTCGAAAATGTCTATGACCTCAAATTCAACGACTCTGTCCTCTATGGTGAAGTGTTTCACCAGGCTGAGCGGGAATATTCTGCCTTCAACTTCGAGCGCGCAGATACCGATATGCTCCTTCGCCATTTCGCCGATGCTGAAGGGGAGTGTCGGCAACTGGTGGCCTCACAACTGGCATTGCCGGCCTATGATCAATGCATCAAGGCCAGTCATGTTTTTAATCTTCTCGATGCCCGCGGCGTCATCAGCGTCACCGAACGGGCCGCTTACATCGCTCGCGTACGCGCGCTAGCCAAGGCCTGTTGTGAAACATGGCTTGCCAGCGGGCAGGGTGCCTATGCCTCGAGGTGTGCGTGATGGCTGAGTTTCTACTTGAGCTATTCTGTGAGGAAATTCCCGCTCGTATGCAGGCCCAGGCGGCCCGGGATCTGGAGCGACTCATTGTTGGCGCATTGAGTGACCGCGGGCTGCTGTTCGAAGCCGTTCGCAGCTTTTTTGGTCCGCGCCGGCTTGTATTGGCGATTGACGGTCTCGCAAGCCTGCAACCAGACCAGCGTGAAGAAAAGAAGGGCCCGCGCGTGGGTGCACCGCAAAAGGCAATAGACGGCTTTCTGCGTACGGCAGGGGTTAGCCTCGAGGAATGTCTCGTACGAAGCGATTCCAAAGGCGAGTTCTATGTCGCAGTCATAGAACGCAAGGGGCGCAGTACCAGCGAGGTTCTCGCCGACATTGTACCTGAAGCCATGACCAAACTGCCATGGCCCAAATCCATGCGCTGGGGCGTTGGTGGTAGCGCCCGCTGGGTGCGCCCGCTCCATGGCATTGTCGCCCTGTTCGATGGCGAAGTAGTGCCATGCGGATTTGCCGGCGTTACGAGCAGCAATGTTACCTTTGGGCACCGCTTTCTCGGTCCGAACAAGCCGATCGTTGTGCGCCGGCTTTCCGATTACGAGGCTGCACTGAAGGATGCCCATGTGATCCTGGACGCCGAGGAGCGCAAGGACATCATCACGCATGAACTAGACCAGAAGTGCTTTGCGCTGGGCTTCGAGGCTATCGCCGATGAGGGACTTTTGAGCGAAGTCGCCGGGCTCGTTGAGTGGCCGGTCGTGCTCATTGGTCGGATTGAGGACAGCTTCATGGCCGTCCCGCCGGAGATTCTTCAGACATCCATGCGTACACACCAGAAATATTTCGCAGTGCGTGATCCTGTCACCGGACAGATGGCACCTCGCTTTGCTGTGGTTGCCAATATGAAGGCTGATGATGGCGGCAGGCAAATCGTTGCGGGCAATGAACGCGTACTGAGGGCGCGTCTGGCCGACGCCAAGTTCTTCTGGGATCAGGATCGCAAAGTCCGCCTTGACAGCCGCGTCGAGGCACTAAAGGGCGTGATATTCCATGCCAAACTGGGCACGCAATATTCTCGTCTCGAGCGGATTGAAACGCTGTCCGGAATAATCGCGCAAAAATTGGGCGCTGATGTCACGAAGGCTATGCGCGGCGGAAGGTTGTGCAAGGCTGACCTAACCTCCGGACTGGTCGGAGAGTTTCCTGAGTTACAAGGAGTGATGGGGCGCTACTACGCGCTTCATGATGGGGAAGATGATGAGGTTGCTGATGCGATCCGCGATCACTACCGCCCAATCGGACCAACCGACGCGGTGCCGGTCGCCCCAGTATCGGTAGCGGTCGCGCTAGCTGACAAGATTGACAGTTTGATTGCTTTTTTCATGTGTGGTGAACGCCCAACGGGTTCGGGCGACCCCTATGCCTTGCGGCGCGCCGCACTGGGTGTCATTCGCATCGTTTTGGACAGCCGGGTGCGCCTTCCTTTGCTGGAATTACTCAGTCAGGCCCAGGAGTTGGTCGGGGATACGGTGAAGTCAAATCATCTGCACGGTGCCGCCAAAGGCGATACCACCCCACCCATAGCTGGTGAGGACGCTGCGGCATCCGTCTTCGGCTTCCTCGCTGAGCGCCTGAAGGTGAGCTGGCGTGAAAAGGGCACGCGCCATGATCTGATTGACGCCGTTTTGAGCCTCGGTGATGAAGACGATCTTGCCCGCCTTGTTGCCCGGGTCGATGCTCTACAAAGGCTTTTGAACTCGGAGGACGGGGCCAATCTACTGATCGCCTACCGCCGGGCCGCGAACATTCTGCGGGCCGAGGAGAAAAAGGATGGCTGCCAATACGCCGGAACTCCCGATCCGCAAGCTTTTGTCCAAGCTGAAGAAAAGGGCCTCTTTATCGATCTTGCAACGGCTGCGGAGCTGATTAGTGCCGAGATTGGGCGTGAGCGATTTACTGAGGCCATGGCGGTCATGGCGCGTCTGCGTGGTCCAGTTGACGCATTCTTTGACAAGGTTACCGTCAACGCCGATGATCCGGCATTGCGCCGTAACCGCCTGCTTCTGCTTTCACGTCTGCGATCGACACTGCACTTGGTCGCCGATTTTTCCAGGGTCGAAGGCTAAATGGCATCGCGTCAGCCCTGTGGTAGCGCCTCAAGGCGGGCCTTCCTTGGCGGCAATGAGTCGCGACAGGATTGCCGCCAGTTGGATCTAAGTTGCGTGCTGCATGGCGCCGCAGCCCTTTTGTGCCTCTCTTCGTTTGACATGAGGGCTGCGATTTCGTGCTCTATAAGTTGAGCTTCCAAACCGGATTGAACACGATGCAATGGGTATATTCCTTTGGTGATGGTCGGGCTGAGGGCGCGGCCGCAATGAAGAATCTGTTGGGTGGCAAAGGGGCCAATCTCGCCGAAATGAGCAATTTGGGACTGCCGGTCCCTCCCGGGTTCACAATTACGACCGAAGTCTGCACCTATTACTACAGCCATCAGCAGAGCTATCCGGCGGACCTGAAATCAGCGGTTGGAGCTGCGCTGGCGCGGGTCGGGGAGATCACGGGTGCCGGCTTTGGCGACAGTTCAAATCCGCTGCTCGTTTCGGTTCGGTCCGGAGCACGGGTGTCGATGCCAGGTATGATGGACACGGTCCTCAATCTTGGATTGACGGAAAAGACTGTGGCCGGACTTGCCGCCCTTACCGGTGACGAGCGCTTCGCCTATGACAGTTATCGTCGCTTCATCCAGATGTACTCAAACGTGGTTATGGGTATCCCCCACGCAACCTTTGAGGAAATTCTGGAGAGTGCAAAGGAGGACGCTGGAGTTGAACTAGACACAGAGCTAGACGCTAAACAATTGGCGCGTATCGCACGGCTCTACAAGGACGAAATCCTGAAGGAATTGGGGGCCCCGTTTCCAGACACGGTTGAAGCACAATTATGGGGGGCAATTGGCGCGGTCTTCGGCTCATGGCAGTCGGCTCGAGCCAAAACGTATCGCAGACTGCACAATATCCCTGAAGAATGGGGAACAGCGGTCAATGTGCAGGCGATGGTGTTCGGCAATCGCGGTGAGAGTTCTGCGACTGGTGTTGCGTTTACGCGCGATCCCTCGACCGGGGAGAAGCTTCTGTTCGGCGAATTTCTGGTTAACGCACAAGGCGAGGATGTCGTCGCAGGTATCCGTACGCCCCAGCCCATATCCCGACAGGTGCGTGAACGCCAGGCGAGTAAGAAGCCGAGCATGGAAGAGGTTATGCCCAAAGCCTATGGTGAACTTTTGCGGATAGCCCAGACGCTCGAAGCGCATTACAGCGATATGCAAGACGTGGAGTTTACCGTGCAGGAGGGTAAGC
This sequence comes from Rhizomicrobium sp., assembly GCA_049964915.1. GTDB lineage: Bacteria > Pseudomonadota > Alphaproteobacteria > Micropepsales > Micropepsaceae > Rhizomicrobium. The sequence goes on along the minus strand of JBMFWV010000002.1, from coordinate 78,493 downwards.
TCTATATGCTCCAAACCAGGAGCGGAAAGCGAACGGCGGAGGCTGCGCTTAAGATTGCCGTCGATATGGTGAGCGAAGGACTGATTGAACGGCAAACGGCTGTTGCGCGTGTTGACCCACTGGCACTGGAACAGCTGCTGCATCCGACGTTGGATCCAGACGCACCCAAGCAACAGATTACGGTCGGACTTGCGGCCTCTCCGGGCGCCGCCACCGGTGAAGTGGCGTTTTCCGCCGAAGAGGCCGAAAAGCTCGCTGCCGAAGGCCGCAGTGTCATTCTGGTTCGTACCGAAACCAGCCCGGAAGATATTCATGGCATGCATGCCGCCAAGGGCATTTTAACGGCTCGTGGCGGAATGACGAGCCATGCTGCAGTGGTCGCTCGTGGCATGGGACGGCCGTGTGTATCAGGGGCCGGTACGCTCAAGATTGATGCAATGAAGGGCATTATGACTTCAGGCGGACTGAGCGTAAGCCGTGGTGAAGTCGTCACTATTGATGGCAGCACGGGTCAGGTGTTTCTTGGCGCAGTGCCCATGCGCGAACCTGAACTAACAGGCGATTTTGGAACGCTGATGGGGTGGGCGGATGGCGTGCGCAAGCTGAAAATCCGCTCAAATGCGGATCGCCCGGAGGATGCTGCGACGGCGCGCAAGTTTGGCGCAGAGGGAATCGGGCTTTGCCGCACTGAGCATATGTTCTTTGAAGCGGAACGTATTGTTGCCGTGCGGCAAATGATTCTGGCCGATGCCGAAGACGATAGAAAGGCGGCACTCGATAAGTTGCTTCCCATGCAACGTGGCGATTTTGCAGCCATTTTTGAGGTGATGGAGGGCTTGCCAGTTACTATCCGACTGCTCGACCCACCCTTGCATGAGTTTCTGCCTAAGAACGACGGGGAGATTGCGGAAGTAGCCCGCGCGGCAGGCGGGGATCCGGCAAAATTGCGTGCACGGGCGATTGCCTTGCATGAGAGCAATCCGATGCTCGGTCACAGAGGATGCAGGCTCGGGATCACCTATCCCGAAATCTATGAAATGCAGGCCCGCGCGATTTTTGAGGCGGCACTGGACGTGGTCGCACGAGGTGGCCAGCCAGTTCAGCTCGAAATCATGATCCCGCTAGTTGGCTTCAAGAGCGAAATAGATTGGCTTAAGGCGCGCATTGAAGCTGTTGCAGAGGCGGTTCGCATGGAGAGAGGAACGCTCCCCGATTATCTTATCGGTACGATGATTGAATTGCCACGTGCGGCGCTGCGCGCGGGTGAGATCGCTCGTGTCGCGCAGTTTTTCTCGTTTGGAACTAACGACCTGACACAAACCACGCTTGGCGTCAGTCGTGATGATGCGGGAGCATTTCTGAATGAATATCTCGCTAAGGGCCTCATCCCGCGTGATCCTTTCGTTAGCATTGACCAGGACGGCGTAGGGGAACTCGTCAAAACTGCAGTTGAGCGGGGGCGCTCTACGCGTCCCAATTTGAAACTGGGAATATGCGGTGAGCATGGTGGAGACCCAGATTCCATAGCATTTTGCCATCGCACGGGACTCGATTACGTCTCCTGTTCGCCGTTTCGAGTGCCAATTGCACGACTTGCAGCAGCTCAGGCGGCACTACAATCGGCACTTCAGCACGATTAGTCCGTGTACGGAATGCACTGAAAAATCAGGATTTTCTTGGTTATCGTGACACGGTGTCAGGATCGTGCACGAAAGCGATTGACGTGTGCGCATTTCGCTGGCACAACTTCCGAGGTTCGTAAACATCTCCTTAACATGGGAGATGAGGCGCCGGGGCTACGCGGTATTTGCCATCCGAAGCAAACCAAACGAGAGTCCAGACTCCCTCGAATGAAAAATCAATCTCGTAAAATCCTGCAGCGCGGCGATCGCGCACTCGTTGGGGCACTTCTGCTTGTGCTTGCAACCTGTGGCGCGCGTGAAGCGGTTTTTGCCCTTCGAAATTATGTGACGTCAGGCTCCGGCAGTGAGGTGACGATGCATGTGGCTGACGCCAAGGCCCTTTCGGTTGCTCCTAAGCCCACACCGATTGAGGTGGCAGCGGAACAGCTACTGGCCCAGCGTCGTTGTCTGGCCGAGGCGATGTACTATGAAGCTCGCGGGGAGGGGGCAGTCGGTGAAATGGCTGTGGCGGAGGTGATCTTCCATCGCATGCGATCGAGCTTCTATCCCAACACCATTTGCGGCGTGGTATTTGAAGGGGCGCAGGACAAACGAGCCTGCCAGTTCAGCTTTGTCTGCAATGGCGATATGGAACGTGCGAAGAATCCGCATGCCTGGGCGGTGGCGCGTCTTTTGGCCGCTAAGATCATGACCGGCGCCGTGCGTCTCAGTGACATTACCGAGAATGCAACCAGCTATCACGCGGTGTCGGTCGATCCGCGCTGGGCAGCGACGCTGCAGAAGACGGTGCAGATTGGTAATCATATTTTCTACCGAGCCCGGACTCGAAGCCGCGGCACATAGGTGGCGTTGATCCGGATCAATGTCCTGGTTCCTGGTCCACGCCAAGCTTTGATCCAGATGGCGTAGCGCACACATCGGCTGCGATGCGAGAGCGGTAACCCCGTTTGCCGGTCACTGCGGGGGGGCCCGCGCCGCGCCATCCACATCGCCCCGTATTGCCGTAGCAGGACCGGGTTGAGGGTATGTCATCTCGCAGATGATCCAGTCTTCGCCCGCAGGTGATCGCCTTTGGTCCTGTGGTCGGTTGACCCTCGTCGGCGCGCTCATCACTATGGCCATGTGACGCTTTCACGGGGCAATAGACTTTGCCCAAATGAAAGGGCAACGGCTCTTAAATGGCGCGTAACCATGATCAGGCGGACTTCCCATCGGCTCACAGGGGTGAGGATGCAGGTGCGGTATCTGTGGCTGGAGAATTGCTGACAACAGCGCAGATGTATGCGGCTGACGCATTTGCGGTGAGGACCGGTGTGTCGAGTCTCTCGCTGATGGAAGCAGCAGGTGCCGCTGTTGCTGACTGCATCCATTCCAATTGGCCACAGGCTCGCGTCGTTGTACTGTGCGGACCGGGCAACAATGGTGGTGATGGCTTTGTTGCTGCTCGCCATTTACGCAGTTTAGGTCATCCAGTTGAAGTTGCCCTGCTTGGTCAGTCGGACGCCTTACGTGCCGATGCCAAGTGTGCGGCCGAGCTCTGGCAGGGAAAGATCGAACAACTGGCCTTATCGGTTCTCAGTGGCGCCGAGGTTGTTGTCGACGCCCTCTTTGGGGCAGGTCTTTCGCGGCCGTTAGATGGGCTAAGTGCGCAAGTGGCGCGGGAGCTCAACCGGAAAAATCTACCAGTAATTGCGATCGATGTGCCTAGCGGTTTGTCGGGTGATTTGGGACGGCCCTTGGGGCTCGACTGCATCAGGGCGACACGGACAGTGACATTTTTTCGCAAGAAGCCGGCGCATGTCCTGATGCCCGGGCGGGCATTGTGCGGACATATCGAGGTCGTTGATATCGGTATCCCCAAGGAGGCGTTGCAGAGCTGCGCTACCACGCTGTGGGAAAATGCGCCCGATCTATGGCTGCGCCAGTTACCGTGGCCCGAGTTGGAGGGGCACAAATATAACCGTGGACACAGCGTGGTGATTAGTGGGCCTGCTCACGCGACAGGTGCTGCACGCCTTGCAGCGCGTGCAGCTCTACGTGTTGGATCAGGGCTCGTCAGCGTCGCGAGCCCAATCGATGCGGTCGCGATCAATGCTGCAGCTTTGACAGCCATCATGGTGAAGCCATTTCAAGATCCTGCTGGGCTTAAACTGTTACTTTCGGACCGCCGCCTTAATGCGGTTGCAATCGGACCTGGTTGTGGAGTGGGAGAAGATACGCGTGCGCTGGTCCGCGTGGTTCGTCAGAGCGGCGCTGCCGGCGTCTTTGATGCGGATGCACTGACAAGCTTCTCTGCTGCGCCTGAGACTCTGTTCGCGCTTTTGGACGAACGCGTTGTTCTGACACCTCATGAAGGGGAATTCGCCCGGATCTTCCCCGGTGTCTTAGAAAGTTCTGCCACTCGAATCGAAGCGGCTCAAACGGCGGCCCGCACGGCGGGATGTATAGTGATCCTCAAAGGTCCAGATAGTGTGATCGCAGGACCAGATGGTCGCGCTGCCGTAAACACCAATGCTCCGCCCTGGCTCGCGACTGCTGGTTCAGGTGATGTCCTAAGTGGGCTGGTGGTTGGTCTCCTAGCCCAAAGAATGGATCCCTTCGCCGCAGCCTGCGGCGCCGTATGGTTACATGGCCAAGCCGCGCAGTGTTTTGGGGTAGGGCTTATCGCCGAGGACTTGCCCGAACAGATCCCTGCGGTCCTGCGCCAGCTACAGGCGCGCAGGGATACTTAGCCGATGATGACCGACCGTTACTTCGCTTTTCATTCCAGCGTGGCGATGCCGCACGAAGACCTCGCCATGACGCCGCGACGTGCATTCCGCAAATGATTGCTGTCAAGACCCACGGATCTGGCATCTATGCGTCAGGATTGCACCGCAGGGCTTTAGGACCAGCGCAAATCCCGCTGGCGCTCATCCTCGCTCCCCGCGATGGCGAGGCTTTGGTGGAGGGGGTGTTGTCATACGCTGCTCTAGCGCCTTCACATTGGCAAGGGCTGCGTCAGCCTTCTGGTTTGCAGTCTGAGCCTGCTGCTGCGCAACGTTTGCGGATTGTTGCGCCTGCTCTGCTGTTGTCATGGCTTGGTCTGCAGTATGCTGAACGCGCGCCACGTCATCATTGGACGCACAGCCGCTGACAATTAGGGCTGCTCCCATCATGGAAAAAGCTGCAATCTGTCGAAGTGTCCTGCGCACGTCGTTTCCTCCTTATCGTCATGGTCCGGTTCTTATCGGAAGTACAATAAGACATTACGGTAAGGTGAGGCTCCAGCAAGTGATGGCGTGTGATAAGTTTGAAACATGACCCTTGAGACGATTGCAGCAGTACGCGAACAGACAGCATTTTCCTGAATCAAGAAGGGGCAATGGCCGTGATCTCGCAGTTCCGATACTTAGGACGTACGGTTGGAATCTGCGCCTTAGGGCTTGTCATCAGCGGTTGTGCTGGTCAGTCCTCAGATTCAAATGGTGTGACGCGCTCGGCCAAAGAGATGCCGTCCCCCCAGACAACCCAACATGCCATTCGCGATTGGCTAATTGCTTCTGGTGCTGCCGACACAGAGCTTGCAGAGTTCTATGCTGCGCGTGACGATCGCCCGCTATGGACTGGCAGCGCCGCAGCGCGGCGCCTTGCAGCTGTGGTAAGACATGTCCTCGCGCAGGCCTACAAGCAGGGCTTACCAGAGGCCGCATATACCTTTTCAGTTAGGTCCGAGCACACTGCGGGACGGCAAGCAGCTGCCGCTGATCTGCAGCTCACACGGTCGCTTCTTGCCTATATTCATGATCTTCGCTTGGGGCGCCTGGTACCCTCCAAGGTGTATCGTGATCTCAGGTTACCGGCGCGGCATTTTGAACCCGCCGCGGCGTTGACCAAAGCACTTGCGGTAGGTGACCTGAAAGGATTTCTGAAGCACCTATCGCCACGCGAAGCTCAGTATCAAGTGCTTGTGCGAGCTCTGGCGCGGTACAGAAGGATTGCAGCCAACGGCGGGTGGCCGGCACTCGGCGAACATCCCTTGCATGCACAGCTTGCAGCCCGCTTGGCTCTCGAAGATCCAGCCTTGGCGCGTCTTAGACATCCGTCCGCGGCCGCATTGGCGGAGGCCCTGCGGCGATTTCAGGCACGCCACGGTCTGAAACCGGATGGCGTTCTTGGACCTCAGACTGTGCAGGCGCTCAACCTGCCGGTGCAAATGCGGATTGGTGAGATTGAAGCCAACCTGGAACGTTGGCGATGGCTACCAAGACACCTTCCCAATCGCTACATCCTCGTGAATGTGCCGGCCCAACGTGTGGCACTGCTTGAAAATGGCAGGATAAAATTGATGTCAAAGGCTGTCATCGGACGCGACCGGGCCGGTGACACGACGCCAATCTTACTGACGAACGCCGATGCAATTGTTGCCAATCCGGTGTGGACGATCCCCGATGACATTGCAATTTCCGGACTTCTTCCACATCTGCGCCGCGATCCCAACTATCTTAGGTCACGCCACATGGCGCTGGTGGGCGCTCCCCCCAACATGCCGATTGATTGGGCCGAATTCAGGGGCAAGCAGCTTCCTTACCAGATCATCCAGCTGCCAGGGCCTGGGAATGCTTTAGGGAATATCATGTTCGACATGCCCAACCATTTCGATGTGTATCTGCATGGAACATCAGATCCGGCTCTTTTCGACCTCGCAAATCGTGCACGCAGCCATGGCTGCGTGCGGGTTCAGAAGATTTTCGAATTCGCCTATTTGGCGCTTGAGGGGACTTCTAACAACCCGGCTCAGACCCTTCGGGCGGCACTTGCCACTGGCAAGACCCAGCGGCTGACGCTGTCGCATGCGCTACCGATATATCTTCTCTACTGGACTGCGCAGGTGGAGGCTGGCGGCGCGGTTGTATTCTGGCCGGATCGCTATGATCGGGACCGGCCGCTTCTGGCCATGTTGGCGCCCTGGCCGCAGTCGGCCACGGTTCCCAACGACCCATCCAGCCCGGGGCCAGGGCGGCGGGAAGCGGCTGGGAAGCGCTAAGCGGGTGAGGGATTTCGCCTCCGGCGGTGCCTTTGGCCTAGCGGGGGCGGAAAAGCCCTGTTATAGGGGCGCCCTTCCGGCGCGGGCCGCACCGGGAGTGCCCGGACGCGGGCGTGGCGGAACTGGTAGACGCGCTGGATTTAGGTTCCAGTGGCGCAAGTCGTGGGGGTTCAAGTCCCTCCGCCCGCACCAGTCCTCGCCCGTCTGTCGGGTGATGGCTGGTAAACCGGACGATGAGCGGCCTCGCGAGGAAAACGCCGTGGTGCGGCCTGCCGAACAAGGACTGATTTAGGAATATCCCATGCAAATCACTGAGACCGCCAACGAAAACCTGCGCCGAGAATTTCGCATCGTGATCGGTGCCAAGGACCTCGACGAGCGACTGTCCGGGCGCATCGTAGAAATGCAGCCTCAAGTGCATTTGAAGGGATTTCGTCCCGGCAAGGCTCCGGTTTCATTTCTCAAGAAGACCTACGGCAAGTCGATGATGAGCGAGATCATCGAGGCAGCGGTGCAGGAATCTGTCCAAAAGGCGGTCACTGACAACGAGCTGAAGCCCGCTTTCCCGCCCCGCCCGGATCTGGTCAGTGATCTTGCCCAGGTCGTCGAAGGTAAGTCGGATCTCGAATTCAACGTCAAGATCGATCTGATGCCGGAGTTTGACGTCGTTGATCCGGCCAAGCTCAAAGTGGAAAAACTTGTTGCGAAGGTTTCCGACGAGGATGTTGATGATGCCCTCAAGAACCTCGCCCAGCAGGTACGAACCTATTCCGACCGGGCGGAAGGCGAAAGCAGTGAAAATGGCGATCAGGTAACCATTGATTTTGTTGGCCGGGTCGATGGCGAGGAGTTCGAAGGCGGTAAGGCCGAGGGATTTCAGCTTACGCTGGGTTCCGGACAGCTGATCCCCGGATTTGAAGATCAGCTGATCGGCGCCAAAGTGGGTGACACAAGGTCATTGGACGTGACCTTTCCGGCGGACTATGGGGCTGAAAAATTGGCAGGAAAGCCAGCCCAGTTCGAGGTCACGGTGCATGCGGTCAAGCGGCCGGATGAGGTCGCGATCGACGACGAGTTGGCCAAGAAGTTGGGCCTCGATTCGCTCGGTACGCTTAGAGAACGTGTTCGCGATCAGATGAAGGGCGACTTTGCCCGGGCGAGCCGATTGCACGTCAAGCGCCGCATCCTTGACGCCTTGGATGAGGCACACAGTTTCGAGCTGCCGCCCACCATGGTTGAAAACGAGTTCAATGCCATCTGGAAGCAGGTGGAGGATGAGCTTAAGAGTGAAGGCAAATCCGCGGAGGAGGAAGGCAAGTCCGAGGCGGAACTCAAGGATGAGTACCATGCAATTGCCGGACGGCGGGTCAAACTCGGCCTGGTCCTCGCCCGTATTGGCGAGCAGAACGGCATTCAGGTCTCCCAGGAGGAACTCAATCGCGCGGTCATGGACCAGGCGCGGCGTTTTCCGGGTCAGGAGCAGCAGGTTTTCCAGTACTATTCCCAGAACGCTGCCGCCCAGGCTGAATTGCGGGCACCGATTTATGAAGAGAAGGTCGTGGACTTTATCGCGGAACTGGCCCAGGTCGATGAGCGCCCAGTCAGCCGCGAAATCCTGTTCCTTGACCCTGATGAGGCTGCGGAAAAGTTGAAGGAGCAGCAATAAGGCGCGCGCCGCCTCACATCTTCGAAAGCCAAGGGGCAGGTGGGAACCTAGCCCCGCAGGCTTCCCCCAACGAGACATTTGGGCGCATCCGCGCCTGCGTCGGGTCACCTGAGCGCCTTCGGTCGGCTATAGAGCCGCCCACCTGCGTTAGAGGATGCTGGGATCGGGAAGAGGTGGGGGTAGGTGGTTGACAGGCAACAGGCTGGCTCTAGGCTCAGCTGTCGAATCGAAAGGCTATACGGGATCCATGCAAGACCCCCGCGACGTATATATGAATACGCTCGTACCTATGGTGGTGGAACAGACCGCCCGCGGTGAACGGGCTTATGACATCTATTCGCGCCTGCTCAAGGAACGGATCATCTTCATTACCGGGGTCGTGGAAGACTATGGCGCTAGTCTCATCACCGCCCAATTGCTCTTTTTGGAGGCGGAAAACCCCAAAAAGGAAGTACATATGTATATTAACTCGCCAGGCGGTGTGGTTACGGCCGGATTGGCGATCTATGACACGATGCAGTATATCCGCCCGGCCGTCACAACGCTTTGTATAGGCCAAGCGGCGAGTGCGGCATCGCTTTTGCTTTGTGCGGGCGAAAAGGGGATGCGGTTCTGTCTACCCAATGCACGAATTCTGGTTCATCAGCCTTCCGCCTCATATTACGGTCAGGCTGCTGATATCGCCCGCCATGCCCAGGAAATCGTTAAGCTTAAGCGCCGGTTGAACGAAATTTATGCACACCACACCGGTCAGACGGTTGAGGCAGTTGAAAAGGCGTTGGATCGGGATACCTATATGACGGCCGAGGAGGCCCGGACGTTCGGCTTGATTGACCAGATTCTCGAGCGCCGGCCGGAATCGGGCGGCGACGCGTGAGCTAGGTATAAATCCCGATGGCCGCAGAGCACCCAGTTAAACAAATCTTGATCCCGTCGCGGCTATCGTGGTCGAATATGAGCGGTAGGGGTCAACCGGCTGTGGACGCTCGCTCGGGGCGATGGTCCTTAGTTTGGCAACAGGACCTGCCGGCTTTGGCGGGCAGGGCATCCAGGAGAGCCCATGAGTAAATCGAACGGCGGCGAGTCTAAGAATACGCTGTATTGTTCTTTCTGTGGCAAGAGCCAGCACGAGGTTCGCAAGCTGATTGCGGGACCTACCGTATTCATTTGTGATGAGTGCGTTGAGCTCTGCATGGAAATCATTCGCGAGGAAAACAAAACCTCGTTTATGAAGAGCCGGGATGGCGTCCCTTCACCAGGCGAAATTTTCAAAGTTCTGGATGATTATGTGGTCGGCCAGTCTCACGCCAAGAAGGTGTTGTCGGTCGCCGTTCACAATCACTACAAGCGCATTAATGCCAGCGGCAAAAACGGTGATGTCGAACTGGCTAAATCCAACATCATGCTGATTGGTCCGACGGGCTGCGGCAAAACCCTGCTCGCGCAAACCCTCGCGCGAATTCTTGATGTGCCATTCACCATGGCGGACGCGACCACCCTGACCGAAGCTGGATATGTTGGTGAGGACGTAGAAAATATTATTCTAAAGCTGCTGCAGTCTGCGGATTACAATGTAGAACGGGCGCAGCGCGGCATCGTGTACATTGATGAAGTGGATAAGATCAGCCGCAAGTCCGACAATCCTTCAATTACCCGCGATGTTTCTGGTGAAGGAGTGCAGCAGGCTCTGCTTAAGATCATGGAAGGCACCATTGCCTCGGTGCCTCCACAAGGAGGTCGCAAGCATCCCCAACAGGAATTCCTGCAGGTTGACACGACTAATATACTTTTCATCTGTGGCGGCGCTTTTGCTGGGCTGGATAAAATCATTTCCTCGCGCACCCAAGGGACCTCGATGGGCTTTGGTGCCCAAGTGCGTGGCGCCGACGAGCGTGACACCGGAGAGATTTTGCGCGAGGTTGAACCCGAAGATCTCCTCAAGTTCGGTCTCATTCCAGAATTTATCGGTCGGTTGCCAGTGTTGGCGACGTTGGGCGATCTGACGGAAGAAGCGTTGATCGAGATACTGACGCGCCCGAAGAACGCGCTAGCCAAGCAGTATCAGCGCATGTTCGAGATGGAAGGCGTCAAACTGCGCTTCCAGGACGAGGCTCTGCATGCCATCGCCCGTCGGGCTATCACGCGCAAAACGGGTGCACGTGGCTTGCGGTCGATCATGGAAGGTATTTTGCTCGACACCATGTACGAACTGCCGACCTTGCAGGGTGTGCAGGAAGTGGTGATAACCGGAGATGTGGTAGATGGCGGCTCTCGTCCGCTCTACACCTACTCTGACAAAGGGCAGGCACGTGAGCAGTCGGCCAGCTGATTGATCCACTACCTATGGTGGAAATCAGGGTGTGACCGGTCCCATCATCCGGTTCCGGTCCAGGCTCGCGCTCAGTCGTGACCCAATATCGCCCATCAGACGTAACTGATGTTAGGTGCAGGAAAGCTGTGGCTGTGGGGTTCCCGGCCCAGTTTGGGATGTGCAACAAATAGATCGGTTCCGCGCTCTGCCAATGCCTTGAAACTGCCTCGCGCGGGGGCCACGTTAACGCAGCGGAGTCGGCCCATTTGGGAGTCTCTAACACCCGGTTTCAGCCCGCCTAGGCTAGGGGACTGAACCAAATTCCCGATCCACCTGATCGGCGAGGAGAAATTTAATGTCCGAAGACAACGCTGTGACGACATCTGAAGCAGAAACTGGGGGCCAGTTGGCACCGGTCCTGCCGCTACGCGACATCGTCGTGTTCCCCCATATGATTGTGCCTCTCTTCGTCGGTCGCGAGAAATCGGTGCGTGCCCTTGAAGAGGTGATGAACGACGAAAAGCAGATATTGCTTTTGACCCAGAAGCAGGCGGCAGATGACGATCCCGCTCCCGACGGTTTACATACCGTGGGTACCCTCGCAACTGTTCTTCAGCTTCTCAAGTTGCCAGATCAAACTGTGCGCGTACTGGTCGAAGGTAAGAGCCGTGCGCAGGTGGTTGGCTTCACAAACCGCAGCGATTTCTTTCAGGCAAGGATTGTCGATATCCCTGAGACCGGAGGAGACGCTCGGGAAATCGAAGCCCTGGTTCGTACTGTCAAAACCAACTTCGAGCAGTATATCAAGCTCAACAAGAAAGTCCCGGCGGAAACCTTGGCCAGCGTTGCGCAGATCGAGGATCCTGCCAAGCTTGCTGACACAGTGGCCTCACATCTGTCCGTAAAGATTCCGGATCGCCAGCAGCTATTGGAGACACTCAACGTAACCGAGCGTCTCGAGCGTGTACTTGCACTGATTGAAGGCGAGATTGGAGTTCTGCAGGTTGAACGCAAGATCCGCAGCCGGGTCAAGCGTCAGATGGAAAAGACCCAGCGTGAATATTATCTGAACGAGCAGCTAAAGGCCATTCAGAAGGAACTTGGGGAGGGCGAAGAAGGACGCGACGAGCTCAATGAGCTTGATGAGCGGATTCGTAAGACCAAGCTTTCCAAGGAAGCTCGCGAAAAAGCGCAAGCTGAAATGAAGAAATTGCGCCAGATGAGTCCGATGAGCGCGGAGGCCACGGTTGTGCGCAACTATCTGGACTGGTTGCTAAGTCTGCCTTGGGGCAAGAAATCCAAGATCAAGAAAGACATCAAGCATGCCGAAACCATCTTGCACGACGACCATTATGGTCTCGACAAGGTGAAGGAGCGCATTATTGAGTATCTGGCAGTACAGCAGCGGGCCGGAAAGATGAAAGGACCGATTCTGTGTCTGGTGGGCCCACCGGGTGTGGGTAAAACTAGCCTCGCACGTTCCATAGCCAAGGCCACTGGACGAGAGTATGTGCGCATGAGCCTTGGCGGTGTACGTGACGAAGCTGAAATTCGCGGACATCGTCGGACCTATATCGGTTCTATGCCAGGCAAGGTCATACAGTCGATGAAGAAGGCCAAGTCTTCGAACCCGCTCTTTTTGCTCGATGAAATCGACAAACTGGGTGCGGATTGGCGCGGAGATCCTTCGAGCGCACTGCTCGAGGTTCTTGATCCGGAGCAGAACCACACCTTCAACGATCATTATCTCGAAGTCGATTTCGACCTTTCCGATGTGATGTTCATCACCACCGCCAATTCGTTGCGGATGCCGCAACCGTTGATGGATCGCATGGAGATCATCCGCATTCCGGGATATACGGAGGACGAGAAGGTCGAAATTGCCAAACGACACCTTATTTCGAAGGAGGTTAAGGCCCACGGTCTTAAGGAAGGGGAATGGCAGATCAATGACGCGGCATTGCGTGATTTGATTCGCTATTACACGCGCGAGGCCGGAGTGCGGAACCTTGAACGCGAAATAGCCAATCTCACCCGCAAGGCGGTCAAGGATATTGTCTCGGGCAAGATCACTTCTCTTACCGTAACCTCGGACAATCTCGGGGAATATGCTGGTGTTCGCAAATTCCGCTTCGGTGAAATCGAAGGCGAAGATCAGGTAGGTGTGGTCACCGGACTGGCCTGGACAGAAGTGGGTGGCGAAACACTGCAGATCGAATCCGTGATGCTTCCCGGTAAGGGCCGCATGCAGACCACCGGCAAACTCGGTGATGTCATGAAGGAATCGATTGATGCGGCGAGGTCGTTCGTGAGGTCCAAGGCGACAAGCTACGGTATCAAGCCTCCCTTGTTCGATCGGCGTGACATCCATGTACACGTGCCCGAAGGCGCCACGCCCAAAGATGGTCCGTCGGCCGGTGTTGCGATGGCAACATCAATCATCTCGGTGCTCACGGGCATCCCGGTCCGTCGCGACGTGGCGATGACCGGCGAGGTAACGTTACGCGGGCGGGTGCTTCCCATCGGCGGATTAAAGGAAAAGCTCCTCGCCGCTCTGCGTGCGGGCATCACGACGGTGGTGATCCCTCAAGAGAACGAGAAGGATCTGGCCGAAATTCCGGACAACGTGAAAACCGGCCTCAAGATTGTTCCGGTTTCTACCGTGGATGAGGTCTTAAAGGTGGCACTGGTACGACTGCCAGATCCCATTACTTGGGAAGAGCCAGAGATCGAACCCGGGAGCCTGCCGCCCCCTGATAGTGCGGAAGGCGTCGGGGCGGCATTGGCTCATTGAGGTTGTTCGGACAATTTTGTGTCGTACGACGACGATTCGGGCGGCTTTGGCCGCCCGAATAGCCGTAAATCTCTTTGACTATATGGATTTCGCCCTTGGGCAAAAGGGGTTAAGGCCCTAGACTCACCGACAATCGCGGGCAAATCGCAACAAAGGAGTTCCTGCCTTGAATAAGAATGACCTCAGCCAGAACCTTTCCGAACGCGCGGGGCTCAGCAAGACCGATGCCGCCAAAGCAGTTGATGGTGTGTTTGACCTCATCGCCGACGCCTTAAAGTCCGGCGACGAAGTGAGGCTCACAGGATTTGGCGTCTTCGCCGTAGCCGAGAGGGCGGGGGGCAAGGGGCGCAATCCCCAGACGGGCGAAGAAATCACCATTAAACCCTCCAAGCAGCCGCGCTTTCGTCCAGGGAAGCAACTCAAGGATCTGGTCAACGGCTGACGTTTACCGGAGCTTCAAAAATAGCGCCTCCACCGTCCTATTGAGCGTCTCGGCCTAGGCTAATGCGAGCGCGGTGGAGGGCGCGAATATCCCATTCTTGATCGAGTTGATAATGTTGCGTGACATGCCGACGTGCCCGGTGCGTTCGGCCGGTGTGGTGCCGTTGGCCGCGCGCGCCTCATTGAGCCGATTGCCGGGTTGGTGGTCAGCCATTACGCCATGCACGCGCCTGCAGAATTACAAAATAACAGCCGGGTAGAAGCACGGTTGCCCAGATCGCTGCTGGCAAGGCGACCGCCCCCCAACTGCGGTCGATACAGGAATGCACCGTAGCTCATCGCCAATACCAAAATCATAGGCGGATACACGGCCAGTTCGGCCTTGGCCTGTTGCGCGCGATCTCGTGGCGCAGAAAGAAGTCCGGAAGGCTGCAATGGTGGCTAATCTTCTGTCGCTCCTGTTGCTCTGAGCATAATGCGCACTGTGTGGTCAGCACAGGCAGTGCACAACCCGGACTGGTCACCTACGAATGGTTTGAGTGGGCCGATGCAATGCGCTAGAAGAGCGGCCCCGGGCGGTTAGCTCAGCTGGTAGAGCATATCGTTTACACCGATAGGGTCGGCGGTTCGAACCCGTCACCGCCCACCACCTCTGTAGTTTGGCCTGCAGTTTCTGGGCTTGTGGCTGGGTTCTGGGCCGGTGCCGCGGCAACGGTGGGTTTCAAAGCGACCTTGCGCAACGCCTAGGCGACGTCCACGTTTGAGCCTGGTTTGATGACGTGGGCTGGGTCACCTCGTGAAGGCGACCCTGTGCGCATGTTTACTAAGAAATATCGAACGAAAGAGGCGCCAGGTACATTTCGCGACGGGGGCGGTCTTGACCCGGGCCTGGCTTACTGGCCTCGTGTCCTTATGCGTCGTGTCACCATTCTTGCCCTAGTAGCCTGTGTTCTCGCTGGCTGTTCCAGCTCGGATCACTATGGCCCCATCGCCGTAATGCCCGGACCGCCGCCAGGTCTGACCTTGCTGAAATATGACCGAAATCATGACGGGAAGGTTACGCTGGCAGAGCTTGAGGCCGGATTGCATGCTGAATTCAACGCCGCTGACAAGGATCATACCGGCTGCTTGGATGCGGCAGAGGTGCGGGAACTGAACGCCAAGCGTTGGGCGGCGAATCACAGCGCAACACCGCTGATTGACTGGGAGCACGTCGGCTGCCTCACTTTTGAGGAATTCGCAGCAGAGCCCCTCTCCTTGTTTGAGGAGCTGGACAAAAACGGCGACGGGGTGTTGACCGCCAAGGAGCTTCGTGGCCGACCCAATAAGCCGGCTACCCCCAGTATTGGATTACCCCAGCAGTAATCGCTCAAAGAGCGCTGTCATTTTCTTCCCTCTAAGCAAAGACGGCACTTTGCATTTCGCACGTGGAAGGAGCGATGGGCACTTAGAGGTGCATCTCAGATGATGCCGAGGCATTGTCTTCAAGTCGCCCGATAACACCTTATAAAATATAATAAAATCCTAGACGAAACTAACCTTTTCCGATGAGGAAAACTGTGATTGGACGTTATCTGGGAGCATTCCAATACGGTCTCAAAGTACCCTGTTGGCAGTGGTAGCTATTTTGCCTGTGCTTTTTACACCGATCCGATCATCGCTACCCTTAAAGGGGGGCAAGATGGCTTTGGCGCGCATGCTGAGGCTAATTGACGCCGGCCGTGTTTGGGCCAATTGGCGAGAAGGCAGATCCACGTTTTCGATCGAAGATGGCTGCCGCCAACAGAAAGCACATGGTCATGAGCGTGTGGTTGCCCATTGGTAAAGTGCCGCAGCGCCCAGCCACCTCCAAAGCCTTTGCCACAAGTCTACCCGGGCGCACCAAATAACCACTCAGCGGAGATCCGCTACCGCCCGGCCTTTGTTCGTAAAGCTAGGACTGGCGAAGTCGTTGCAATGGATCCGCGTCACGGGGGCGGTCCGCCTGCCAATTCTCTCAATAAATGACAGGGGGCCAAGCCCTGCGGAATCAGGGGCTTGCAGGCGGGAACCCGGGATGTCAGCCCTGGCGTCGCCGTGCTTCCACTCATCATCCGGAGGCTGAGAAGTCCGTTGCAGCAATTCTGGATCAGCGCGCTAAAGGGATTGCGGTTGCGCCTTGACTTGGTCCACCGCGGAGCCTACACGGGCGCTCTTTCGCGCATCCCTCACCGTTGAACGTGGGGTAAGCCGCGGGGGGCGTAGCTCAGTTGGTTAGAGTGTCGGCCTGTCACGCCGAAGGTCGCGGGTTCGAGCCCCGTCGCTCCCGCCATCCTCCCTCAGGAGGTGATGGCAATGGCATCCTGTCATCAGGTTAATGCCGATAGTGAGAACCGTTCGCGTACTATCGCGCGCCTTTGCAAGAAAACCTTTGTCCCTCTTACGAATCTTGCGCTAAACCGCGCGTTGCGTACGCATTGGTCCTGCCTATACTGCGCCCGCGAAATGACCTAGATCCCTCCGGATCATTGTGGCCCTTCGGCCGCCTGAGGAACATGCAATGAACGCGCTCTTGATGGAGTACCTCCCGATATTACTTTTTATAGGCGTCGGGGGGGTGATCTCCGTAGCCCTGCTCGTGGCACCGATGTTCATCGCTCCGTCCAACCCCGATCCCGAAAAGCTGTCGGCCTATGAATGCGGGTTTAATGCCTTTGGCGACAGCCGGATGAAGTTTGATGTTCGGTTTTATCTCGTGTCCATCCTCTTCATTATTTTCGATCTGGAGGTCGCGTTCCTGTTTCCTTGGGCCATCACGCTCAAGCAGGGCGGAGCCTTCGCATTCTGGTCGATGATCGTGTTCCTGGCGGTGTTAACCATCGGTTTTGTCTATGAATGGAAAAAGGGAGCCCTCGAATGGGAGTGAGCCCCGAGAAAATCTCAGCTCTCAGCGCCGGCAGAGCCGGAGTTGAAGGCGGCGTCTTTCGCAGTGATGACGATCCCTATTTTCGTGCTGCGCAGGCGGAAATGGCGGACAAGGGCTTCCTTGTCGCGAGTTTTGATTCGCTTGTGACCTGGGCACGAACCGGTTCACTTATGTGGATGACGTTCGGCCTGGCCTGCTGCGCGGTGGAAATGATGCAGGCGTCAATGCCGCGCTATGACCTGGAGCGCTTTGGCATCGCGCCACGCGCCTCACCACGACAATCCGATGTCATGATCGTTGCAGGCACTCTGACAAATAAGATGGCGCCAGCCTTGCGCAAGGTCTACGACCAGATGCCAGAACCTCGTTATGTGATCTCCATGGGATCATGCGCGAATGGCGGGGGATACTATCACTATTCATACTCAGTGGTACGTGGCTGCGACCGGATCGTACCGGTTGACGTCTATGTGCCCGGATGTCCGCCGACGGCCGAAGCCTTGGTGTACGGTATTTTGCTGCTGCAGCGAAAGATCCGTCGTACCGGCACGCTCGAGCGCTGAGGATTTCGTGTGATGCCAGACAGTTTAAATGATCTAGCTGCGGAGATCTGCGTGGCCCTCGCGGGAGCTGCGCTGGAACACGATATTTCGCGTGGTGAGTTGACGCTGTGTGTTGATGCCGGAAAAATTCTATCCGTCATGCGCACCTTGCGTGACGATCCACGGTTCGAGTTCAAATTACTGATAGACATTTGCGGCGTGGACTACCCACAACGGGAGAATCGCTTCGATGTCGTCTATCACCTTCTATCGATCACCAGAAATAGGCGTCTTCGTGTCAAGCTTCAGGCAGATGAAGCAGCGGCAGTTGCGTCTATCGTTGAGGTATATCCGGCAGCGAACTGGTTTGAGCGCGAAGTCTTTGACATGTACGGCGTCACATTTTCAGACCACCCGGATCTGCGCCGTATCCTGACCGATTACGGATTTTCGGGCCATCCGCTGCGTAAGGACTTTCCACTGACTGGATTTGTGGAGGTTCGTTATGATGATGAAGTTAAACGGGTGGTATATGCGCCGGTCCAACTGCAGCAGGCTTTCCGCGAGTTCGACTTTATGAGTCCGTGGGAAGGTGCCCAGTACATTCTACCGGGCGACGAGAAGGCCTCGGAGACAAAGAAATGAGCGCGTTGCCCGAAAATACGACCGCAGAAATTGCCACCACTACCACGATCAATTTCGGGCCGCAGCACCCAGCCGCGCATGGCGTATTGCGGCTCGTGCTTGATCTTGATGGCGAAGTTGTCACTCGCGTCGATCCGCATATCGGCTTGCTGCATCGCGGCACCGAGAAGCTTATGGAGTACAAGACTTATCTTCAGGCTACTCCTTACCTCGATCGCCTGGACTATGTCTGCCCGATGAACCAGGAGCATGCGTTTGTGCTGGCAGTCGAGCGGCTGCTGGGGGTGGAAGTTCCAAAGAGAGCTCAATATATCCGTGTGCTTTTCTGTGAGATGGGGCGCATACTCAATCATCTGCTCAATGTCACAACGCAGGCCCTGGACGTTGGCGCGCTAACCCCACCATTGTGGGGATTTGAAGACCGCGAAAAATTGATGGTTTTTTATGAACGCGCCTCCGGAGCCCGTTTGCACGCCAATTATTTTCGGACCGGCGGCGTACATCAGGATGTAACTCCGCAGCTGCTTGAAGACATCCACGAGTGGTGTCGACAATTTCCGAAGACGCTGGACGACATAGAAGGGCTGCTTACGGAAAATCGAATCTTTAAGCAGCGGAATGTTGATATCGGAAAGATATCGCGTGCTGATGCTGAGATGTGGGGCATGACAGGTGTAATGCTGCGATCTGCCGGCGTTCACTGGGATCTGAGACGCAATCAGCCGTACGAGTGTTACAATGAGCTCGAATTCAAGATTCCCGTAGGCAAAAATGGCGACAACTATGATCGTTATTTGATGCGCATGGACGAAATGCGCGAAGCCACCAAGCTCATGATCCAATGCATCGAGAAGATGCCATCTGGACCGGCGCTTGCTCAGGATAAAAAGATAACCCCTCCGCGTAGATCTGAAATGAAAACCTCGATGGAGGCATTAATCCATCACTTCAAACTTTTTACCGAGGGCTATCACGTTCCGCACGGCGAAGCGTACGCAGCGGTAGAAGCCCCTAAAGGGGAATTCGGGGTCTACTTGGTCGCGGACGGTACAAATAAGCCATATCGCGTTAAGTTTCGTGCACCGTCTTATGCCCACCTCCAGGCCATGGACTACATGTGCAAAGGCCACATGGTTGCAGACGTATCGGCGGTTCTTGGATCACTCGATATCGTTTTTGGGGAGGTAGACCGGTGAGCGTACGTCGCTTGGCACCTGATGAGGTTCAGCCGTCCAGCTTTTCATTCAATCCGGACAACAAGGATCGTGTGGAGCAATGGATAGCCAAATATCCTGAGGGCCGACAGGCCTCGGCTGTTATCGCTGCGTTGTGGATCGGTCAGGAGCAGGAAGGCTGGGTCAGCAAGCCGATGATCGAGCACGTTGCCGGTCTCTTGCATATGCCGTTTATTCGCGTTCTTGAGGTGGCTACGTTTTATACCATGTTTAACTTGGCACCTGTAGGTGAGTTTCTTGTCCAGGTGTGCACGACGACACCTTGTATGCTGCGTGGTTCAGATGAGGTGGTCGCGGCCTGCAAGAAACATATTCATCCGAAGCCTCATACGGTGTCATCGGATGGCAAGTTTTCGTGGATGGAAGTTGAATGTCTTGGGGCCTGCGTCAACGCGCCTATGCTGCAGATCGAAAAAGATTTCTATGAAGATCTCGATGGCCCCAAGACTGAGGCGCTGATCGAAGCTTTGCGCCGGGGTGAGGTACCGCAGTCGGGCCCTCAAAACGGTCGTCACACCTCAGAGCCGCTTGGCGGCGCTACTACGTTGCTTGATCGCGGAGCAATTATTCGGGTGTCCGGCGCTGGGCATGACGGCGGCCGGGCGACCGAGGGAAATGCCAAAGTTATGGGTGAGGGCAGTCCAACCCACGGTGCTGCCGGGCCCACATCGCCGGGGACTACGCGCTAATGCTGACAGACCAAGATCGGATCTTTACCAATCTCTATGGCTTCGATGATCCGGGCCTACAAGGGGCAATGGCGCGCGGTGCTTGGGATGGAACCAAGCAGATCCTTGAGCGGGGTCAGGATGCTATCATTGACGAGATGAAGAAGTCCGGACTTCGTGGACGTGGTGGTGCAGGCTTTCCCACCGGTCTGAAGTGGTCTTTCATGCCTAAGGAGGTGAAAGAGCGCCCGCACTATTTGGTCGTCAATGGTGATGAGTCTGAACCTGGTACCTGCAAGGACCGGGAGATTATGCGCCATGACCCACACACCCTCATAGAGGGTTGTTTGATTGCCAGTTTCGCGATGAGAGCGCACGTCGCCTATATATATCTGCGCGGTGAATTCATTCGCGAGCGCGAAGCCCTTCAGCGTGCCGTGGATGAGGCGTATGCAGCGAGGCTGATAGGAAAAGATAACATTCACGGATGGGATTTTGATCTCTACCTACACCATGGCGCTGGCGCATATATCTGTGGTGAGGAGACGGCGCTTTTGGAGAGTCTCGAGGGAAAGAAGGGGCAGCCGCGACTGAAACCTCCTTTTCCTGCGAACGTCGGGCTTTATGGTTGCCCCACTACGGTAAACAATGTCGAAAGCATCGCAGTTGCGCCGACCATTTTGCGACGTGGGGCACAGTGGTTTGCGGGACTGGGGCGTCCAAACAATACGGGCACAAAGCTGTTTTGCATCTCAGGTCATGTAAATCGGCCGTGCAATGTTGAAGAGGAGATGGGCATTCCTCTCCGCGAGTTGATTGATCGTCATGCCGGTGGGGTGCGTGGTGGCTGGGATAACTTGTTGGCTGTGATCCCTGGTGGTGCATCTGTCCCGCTGTTGCCGAAGTCAATTTGCGACGATGTTTTGATGGACTTTGACTCACTTAAAGCTGTGCAGTCAGGCCTCGGTACTGCGGCTGTGATTGTTATGGATAAGTCCACGGACATCATCAAAGCGATCCAGCGCCTTTCTTATTTCTATAAACACGAAAGCTGCGGCCAATGCACTCCTTGCCGTGAGGGTACGGGTTGGATGTGGCGAGTAATGGGGCGGATGCAAAGGGGTGACGCAACGCCGGCAGAAATCGATTTGCTCTATGAAGTCACGCGTGAGGTTGAGGGGCACACGATCTGTGCGCTGGGAGATGCCGCGGCTTGGCCAATTCAGGGGCTTATTCGACATTTCCGACCGGAGATGGAGCGGCGTATGGCCGAGAACAAATCTGCAAGTCCTTCACTTGCTGCCGAATAAGGAGGCCAGCATGACCGTAAAGGATATGCGCTACTACAGTCCGCTATTGCCGTTGATCGGACATACAGCCGACTGGGCTGTTATTCAGCTAGTTCAGCCGAACACTTTCACGACTGTTGATAGGATGCTGTGATGGCAAGCCGTAAGCTCATCATTGACGGTAATGAAATTGAAGCAGAGGACACGATAACGCTGCTACAGGCTTGTGAACAGGCTGGCGCGGAGATACCTCGATTCTGCTATCATGAAAGATTGTCGGTCGCAGGCAACTGCCGCATGTGTCTGGTCGAGTGGGTAGGTGCCCCCAAACTTCAGGCATCTTGCGCCCTCCAAGTTAGGGATATTTTTCCTAACAAGGATGGTACCCCGGCGAAGATCAACACTAACTCCGCTCCGGTCAAAAAGGCGCGGGAAGGAGCGATGGAGTTTCTGCTGATTAACCACCCACTTGATTGCCCGATCTGTGATCAGGGTGGGGAGTGCGATTTGCAGGATCAGGCGATGGCATATGGCCGAGCCAGCTTTCATCGGTTCAATGAAAATAAGCGTGCGGTGGAAAACAAATATATGGGGCCCTTGATCAAGACGATCATGACCCGCTGTATTCAATGCACGCGCTGTGTCCGCTTCGCCACGGAAGTGGCTGGTGTTTCCGAGCTGGGAGCAACCGGTCGTGGCGAAGAAATGGAAATTACAACTTATCTGCAGCAGGCATTTACCTCCGAACTTTCAGGAAATGTAGTTGACCTCTGTCCGGTGGGTGCGCTGACTAGCAGGCCGTATGCATTCAACGCCCGTCCCTGGGAATTAAGAAAAACCGAATCCATAGATGTGATGGATGGGATGGGGGCAAACATCCGTGTGGACACACGCGGGCGTCAGGTTATGCGGGTCCTTCCGCGCAATAACGATGAAATTAATGAAGAGTGGATCTCCGACAAAACGCGTCACGCTCGTGACGGATTGTCCTGCCAGCGTCTTGACAAGCCCTATGTTCGCAAGAATGGCAAATTGGTCGCTGCAAGTTGGGCGGAAGCTTTTGCTGCAATATCGTCTAAAATGAAAGCATGCGCACCGCAGCGCATGGCAGCAATAGTGGGCGATCTTGCTGCGGCAGAAGAAATCAAGGCTCTCAAGGATCTGATGACGGGGCTTGGCGTTGTCAATATGGATTGTCGGCAAGACGGCGCGAAAATTAAATCCGCACCCCGTCAGGGCTATCTCTTTAACACCACGATTGCAGGCGTCGAAGCTGCAGATCTGGTTCTTTACATTGGCACCAATCTGCGTTGGGAAGCGCCGGTCCTGAACGCTCGCATGCGCAAGCTATGGCTTAACGCCAATGTGCGCTTTGCCAATATCGGCAAGGCATATGATTTGACCTATCCTGTCGCTCAGCTAGGCGAGAACGCTGATGTGTTGCAGGCTTTGGTAGATGGCCGACATGAATTCGCCGATGCCTTGAAGAATGCGCAGCGCCCGATGCTGGTCGTGGGCGCGGGGGCGTACTGCAGGCCCGATGGTGCGGCGATCCTCAAGCTTGCTGCCCGGTTGGCGATGGACACTGGCATGATTGGTCCAGCTGGCGTGCATGAGGGTGGCTGGAACGGATTTAATGTCCTGCACACGGCTGCTAGTCGTGTCGCCGGCTTAGACCTTGGCTTTGTGCCCGGTGATGCTGGAAGGGATCTGGACGGAATTCTCTCTGGCGCGCAGTCGGGGGAAATTGAGCTCGTATATCTGCTCGGCGCAGATGAATTGGATACCACAAAGCTTGGTAATGCGTTTGTAATATATCAGGGAACACATGGCGATGCCGGGGCCCATCGTGCAGATGTAATTCTTCCGGGCGCTGCCTATACGGAGAAGTCAGGGCTCTACGCGAATTTCGAGGGTCGGCTGCAGATGGCCAATCGCGCTGGCTTTCCGCCAGGTGATGCCAAGGAAGATTGGGCCATTTTGCGGGCACTTTCGGATGTGCTCGGCCAACCGCTTCCGTATGACGACATCGATGGAGTGCGTCGGGCACTGTCAGCGCAATGCGCATTGTATGGCAGCCTGGGAATGCCGGAGCTACCGGGCGCGGATCCAGGGATATGGAACGCGATCGGCGACACCGGACAAGTTGATGGCGGACTGGCTCTTGCAAGTCCCATCCGAGATTTTTATTTGACCAACCCGATCGCGCGGGCGAGCGAGACGATGGCAGAGTGCAGTCGTCTTTTCGTCACCGGCGATCTCAAACTTGCGGCGGAATAGATGTTTCTCGTTCACCCGTTCCAAAGCATTGGCATTCCCTATGGTTGGGCGTGGTTTCTGAGCCAGGCCATCATCATGGTGGTTCTGTCATTGATCCTCATGCTTTCTGTGGCCGCGGTAATTCTTGCCGACCGCAAGATTTGGGCGGCTGTACAGCTGCGTCGAGGGCCTAATGTGGTTGGTCCGTTCGGCTTGCTCCAGACGATCGCAGATGCACTTAAGTTCATCTTTAAGGAAGTGATCATCCCATCCGGTGCGAACAAGGTCCTTTTTCTCATCGCTCCGGTGGTGACCGCGACTTTGGCGTTCATCGCATGGGCCGTGATCCCTTTTGCCAAAGGGTGGGTCATTTCAAATATCAACGTGGGGATACTTTATCTGTTTGCGGTGTCCTCGCTGGGAGTTTATGGAGTTATTGTCGCTGGGTGGGCCTCAAACTCCAAATACGCGTTCCTGTCGGCGCTCAGAGCGGCGGCACAAATGGTTTCGTACGAAGTTTCCATTGGCTTTGTACTCGTAACCGTTCTCCTGTTTGCTGGCAGCTTGAACCTTAGTGCAATTGTTGAAGCGCAGCGCCATGGCTGGTTTGCCTTTACGCTGCTGTTCCCCATGTTTGTGATATTCTTTATCTCCTCGTTGGCAGAGACCCAACGCCCGCCATTTGATCTGCTGGAAGCGGAATCTGAACTCGTCGCCGGCTTTACGGTTGAGTACTCGTCGACCCCGTTTTTGATGTTTTTTCTTGGTGAGTACATGAATGTCATGATGCTCTGTGGGCTAATGACGGTACTGTTCTTGGGGGGCTGGTTGCCAATCTGGCATGTCGCACCCTTCACCTATGTTCCCGGGGTGGTTTGGTTCGTCCTCAAAATGGCGGTACTTTTTTTCTTGATGGCAATGGTGAAGGCTATCGTGCCGCGCTATCGCTATGACCAGCTCATGCGATTGGGATGGAAGGTGTTCCTCCCGATTTCCCTGGTCTGGGTGGTATTCACAGCGGGGTGGGTCATGGCCTTTCCGCATGGAATCGGAGCGCTCTGATGACGGTCTTGGACAGGAGCGCCCGCTCTATCTTTCTTTGGGAATTTGTGAAGAGCTTCGGGCTGGCGATGCGTTATTTTTTCAAGCCCAAGGCTACCTTGAACTATCCGTTTGAAAAGGGACCGCTGAGCCCACGGTTTCGGGGCGAACATGCGTTGCGTCGCTATGCGAACGGGGAGGAACGCTGCATCGCATGCAAGCTCTGCGAGGCCGTTTGTCCAGCCCTGGCTATCACGATCGAGGCTGAACCGAGGGCAGATGGCAGTCGCAGGACTACGCGGTATGACATTGACATGGTCAAATGCATTTATTGCGGACTGTGTCAGGAAGCATGCCCGGTGGACGCCATCGTGGAAGGGCCAAATTTTGAGTTCGCGACCGAAACTCGCGAGGAATTGCTATACGACAAAGACCGGCTACTCGCCAATGGCGACCGCTGGGAGCGAGAGATCGCTCAAAATCTGGAACTAGACGCTCCATACCGCTGAGCGGACGGACGAGACGAGGGGGCCGGTGGGTCAATGCTGCTAACGGAGATCGCCTTCGATTTTTTCTCGGCGATCATGATCGCATCCGCGTTCATGGTAATTGCCGCGCGTAATCCAGTGCATTCGGTACTATTTCTGATCCTGACATTCTTTAACGCGGCCGCGCTCTTTGTGCTTCTTGGCGCAGAGTTTCTGGCGATGATCCTTGTGATCGTCTACGTGGGGGCTGTGGCGGTTCTGTTCCTGTTCGTGGTGATGATGCTGGATGTCGACTTTGCCGAATTGAAGCGCGGCGCCCTGCAATATCTGCCTTTTGGAACGTTGGTAGGGATTGTGCTGATCTGCGAGCTGATATTGGTAGGAAGCGTGTGGTTCTTTGCGCCGGGAGCATCGCATGCCCTTGCGCACGCAACTCCCGCAGGATTGACCAATACCGAAGCACTCGGACGGATCCTTTATACGAACTATGTGTACTACTTCCAAACCGCGGGCCTGATCCTGCTGGTTGCCATGATCGGGGCTATTGTTCTGACCTTGCGTCACAAACCCGATGCGCGGCGCCAAAGCATCCCTGTCCAAAATGCGCGTAGCCGAAAGGATGCGGTGACGCTCGTTGAAATCGAGCCAGGTAAGGGGGCCTGAAAATGGCAATTGGTTTGTCTGACTATCTTGTGGTTGCCGCCATTCTCTTCACCATTGGGGTGTTTGGCATATTCCTCAACCGCAAGAACATCATCGTCATATTGATGTCGATTGAACTGATCCTGCTGGCGGTCAACATCAATTTTGTGGCCTTCTCCGCCTACCTTGGAGATTTGGTCGGCCAGGTTTTTGCCTTGTTTGTGCTCACCGTGGCCGCGGCTGAGGCTGCCATCGGCCTAGCCATACTCGTCGTCTATTTCCGCAACCGAGGTTCGATTGCGGTGGAAGACGTGAACCTGATGAAGGGCTAAAGCATGTACCTCGCCATTGTCTTTTTGCCCGCCCTTGGTGCGCTGATTGCAGGTCTGGGAGGATGGCTGATTGGCCACCGAGCCTCCGAAGTGATTACAACGGCATTTCTTTTTGTTGCAGCGGCGTTGTCCTGTTACGTGTTTTATGATGTTGCTTTTTTGCATCACGGCGGCGTTGTGCACATCGCCAACTGGATACACTCAGGGAATTTTAACGTCGACTGGACGCTGAGGGTCGACACG
Organism: Rhizomicrobium sp.; assembly: GCA_049964915.1. GTDB lineage: Bacteria > Pseudomonadota > Alphaproteobacteria > Micropepsales > Micropepsaceae > Rhizomicrobium. Next base: position 52,323 of record JBMFWV010000002.1, on the reverse strand, counting down.
CTAACCGCAGTGATGCTGGTCGTAGTTACAGTGGTATCCAGTCTGGTTCATTTGTATTCGTTTGGTTATATGGCGGAGGATCCAGCGCGCTGGCGGTTCTTTTCCTACCTGTCATTATTTACCTTTGCGATGCTGGCGCTGGTTACTAGCAATAACTTCCTGCAGATGTTTTTTGGGTGGGAAGGCGTTGGGTTGGCATCGTACCTGCTGATTGGTTTTTGGTACACCAAGCCTGAAGCCTGTGCGGCAGCCATCAAGGCTTTTGTCGTAAATCGGGTGGGCGACTTTGGTTTCGCGCTCGGTATCTTTGGCGTTTGGTACGTCTTCGGGACCCTTAATTTTTCGACCGTGTTTGCCGCAGCGCCCCATATGGCTGGTAAGGCTTTCATGTTCGCTGGTCACAGCGTGGACATCATGACCACGCTTTGTCTGCTGCTATTTGTTGGTGCTATGGGCAAGTCTGCCCAGTTCCTTCTCCATGTGTGGCTGCCCGATGCCATGGAAGGTCCGACACCGGTTTCTGCCCTCATTCACGCGGCAACGATGGTTACAGCGGGGGTATTTCTGGTCTGTCGCTGCTCACCCATGTTCGAGCAGGCACCGTTCGCGCTCTCTGTGGTTACGTTTATAGGCGCAACTACGGCGTTCTTTGCTGCAACAATCGGGCTATTCCAGAATGACATAAAAAGGGTGATCGCGTATTCGACCTGCTCGCAGCTCGGCTACATGTTTGCTGCAGCCGGGGTCTCAGCCTACGGCAATGCAATCTTTCACCTCTTTACGCACGCTTTCTTCAAGGCGCTGCTGTTCTTGGCCGCTGGTTCAGTAATCCACGCGGTTCATCATGAGCAGGACATGCGCAAGATGGGCGGCCTGGCCAAGCGAATTCCCTTTACCTGGCTGACCATGCTGATTGGCAACCTTGCCCTAACAGGGGTTGGTATCCCGTTTCTGGGGCTGGGAACATCGGGCTTTTATTCCAAGGACGGAATCATAAACGCTACGTTTGCGGCGACCACGCCGATGGCCTCCTATGCATTCTGGATGACTCTCCTCGCAGCCGGCCTAACGAGCTTCTACTCCTGGCGCCAGTTTCTCATGACCTTCCATGGCCGCTATCGCGGATTGGATCATGACCACGGTGGTGACGGTCATGCGTCTGCTCACTCGGGGCATCATGCTCCTCGGCTGGAAGATATTCATGAGTCACCTCTGACCATGCTAATTCCGCTTGGGGTGCTGGCGATCGGAGCTGCATTCGCAGGCGGGTACTTCGATTACTCGTTTGTCGGTCAGGGAGCGCAGGCCTTCTGGCAGGGCGCAATAGCCTTCGTAACCGGACACGGCGGAATGGTCAGCATGCCAGCCTGGGAGGAGGCCGCGCCGTTTGTACTGACAGTGATCGGCTTTGCGATCGCCTGGTTTTATTACATTCTGCGTCCGGAACGCCCGGCGCAGATGGCAGCCAAACGCGGCATGCTTTATCTGTTTTTGTACAACAAGTGGTATTTTGACGAGCTTTACGACTTTATCTTCGTACGCCCGACTTTCTGGCTTGCCCGCACGCTATGGAAGGTGGGCGACGGCGACATAATCGATGGGATCGGACCTGACGGTGTTGCTGCGCGAGTGATGGATACCACCCGCGGGGTCGTTAAGATGCAGTCCGGATACGTTTATCACTACGCCTTCGCAATGCTCATCGGCGTCGTCGGGCTGGTGGCGTGGTTTATGGTAGGGGGCGTGCACTAATGAATTTCCCGATTCTGTCGCTCGTTATCTTTCTTCCGCTGGTTGGTGCGCTTTTAATCCTTGTACAGTCCGGCAAGGGTGAGGTCGCCGCGCGTAATGCACGCTGGATCGCGCTCATTACAACTCTCGCGGATTTGCTGGTAGCATTTGTCATTCTTGCAAAATTCAACGGCCATACGGCTGCATTCCAGTTTGTCGAACAACACAATTGGTTGGGTGGTGGCATTACCTATCACCTGGGGGTAGATGGCATCTCGGTCTTGTTCTTGGTGCTCACGGCATTCCTGATGCCGTTTTGCATTCTTGCCAGCTGGGAATCTGTCCAACGTCGTGTCCCTGAGTACATGGTCGCATTTCTACTGCTGGAAACGCTGATGATCGGCGTGTTTTGCGCGCTCGATTTGGTGCTCTTTTATGTGTTCTTTGAAGGCGGTCTCATCCCGATGTTCATCATCATCGGTGTGTGGGGAGGCCCTCGCCGTGTTTATGCGAGTTTTAAGTTCTTCCTCTATACTCTACTCGGCAGCGTTCTAATGCTGCTTGCTATTTTGATGATGTATTTTACCGCCCACACGACTGACATCGTCACACTTCTTCACACGCATTTCTCGCCCGCCATGCAGACTTGGCTTTGGTTTGCATTTTTTGCCAGCTTTGCGGTGAAGATGCCTATGTGGCCGGTACATACATGGCTGCCTGACGCGCATGTAGAGGCACCAACGGCAGGATCGGTAATCCTGGCTGGGGTATTGCTGAAGATGGGTGGCTATGGATTTTTACGATTTTCCTTGCCAATGTTTGCGAGTGCCAGTGTGGCCTACGCGCCGCTAATTTTTGTGCTTTCCATCGTGGCGATCATCTACACATCCTTGGTGGCCTTGGCCCAAACCGATGTGAAAAAATTGGTAGCCTATTCGTCCGTTGCCCACATGGGCTTCGTTACAATGGGAATTTTTACGTTGACGCAGCAGGGCCTCGACGGTGGCATTTTTCAGATGCTGAGTCATGGCATTGTGTCGGGTGCACTGTTTTTGAGCGTAGGGGTTATCTACGATCGGATGCATACGCGTGAAATTTCTGCGTATGGAGGGCTGGTGCAGCGAATGCCGATCTATGCGGCGTGCATGATGGTCTTTACGCTCGCAAATGTCGGCCTTCCAGGAACCTCCGGGTTCGTCGGCGAATTTTTGACGATGCTGGGTGCGTTTGCAACCAATACGTGGATAGCGATTTTTGCAGCAACGGGCGTCATCTTCTCCGCAGCGTACATGCTTTATCTCTATCGGCGCGTGGTTCTGGGAGCGCTCGTCAAGCCCGCGCTCGCAACAATAAAGGACCTCTCGTTGCGCGAGGTGGCTATTCTGGCGCCTCTAGTGATTTTGATCATAGCTTTTGGCGTTTATCCAAAGCCCATTCTCGATGTGACGAGCGTTTCGGTGGCTAACCTTATTCAGGAGCAGAAAATGGCGCTCGCCTATGATCGCCACGAGGCCTATGCGGCGATCAGGCCGATTTCAAAGGGGGTGGTACGGTGAACGCGATCAGTACCGATCTTATTATACTTCTCCCGGAGCTGATTGTTGCCTGCAGCGCTTTGCTGCTGCTGCTTGTTGGTGCTCTCATGGGCGAACGCATGGCTGGCCTTATTTCCTGGGCTGGCGTGGTCGTACTTGCGGTCTCCGCCTATTTCGTGGCGACAGGCAGCGCCTCGGCGGTGGCATTCCATGGCGCCTTTGTTGTGGATGGCTTTTCCCAATTCGCCAAGCAGCTGATTCTTCTGGGCTCCGCGCTGACGCTTCTCATGTCACGCGGATTTATGAGCGATGCAAAGCTCATGCGCTTCGAATTTCCAGTTCTCGTCCTGCTGTCGACGTGTGGCATGATGTTGATGGTTTCGTCGGCAAACTTCATATCGCTATACATGGGGCTCGAACTGCAAAGCCTGTGCCTGTATGTTTTGGCATCGTTCAACCGCGACAACGTACGCTCTAGTGAAGCCGGAATGAAATATTTCGTTTTGGGGGCCCTGTCTTCGGGGATGATGCTCTACGGCATCACCTGGATTTACGGGTTCACCGGCTCAACGGAATTTTCTACCATCGCACATGTGGTGCAGGTTGGTACGGTGTCAGTGGGGCTCATCGTTGGCATCGTATTCCTGATCGCTGGTCTGGCGTTCAAGGTTTCGGCAGTTCCCTTTCACATGTGGACACCAGACGTCTATGAGGGGGCGCCGACACCTATCACGGGCTTTCTGGCGATGGCGCCGAAGGTTGCTGCCATGGCACTTTTCCTGCGTGCCATGGTGGTGCCATTCCCCCACATCCAGTCACAGTGGCAGCAGGTAATTATTTTTATCTCTGCTGCCTCGATGCTTTTGGGCAGCTTTGCGGCCATCGGTCAGAGCAATATCAAGCGCCTGATGGCGTACAGCTCGATTGGACACATGGGTTACGCACTGCTGGGTCTGGTTGCTGGTTCCGTGATCGGGTTCAAAGGCGTGCTTATATATCTGACAGTCTATTTGATCTCGAACGCGGGCGTATTCGTCGTCATTATGGCGATGAAGCGTGATGGCAAGCAGTTGGAAACTATTTCTGATCTGGCGGGCTTGTCCCGGACCCAACCGCGTCTTGCTTTTGCGTTCGCTGCCCTCATGATTTCGCTCGCGGGGATACCTCCCCTTGCCGGTTTCTGGGCCAAGTTCTACGTGTTCTTGGCGGTGATCGAGGCGGGACAATACTGGCTTGCGGTGTTGGGCGTGCTGACGAGCGTCGTCGGCGCATACTACTATTGGCGTATCGTCAAGGTGATGTATTTTGACGAACCGGCTCAGCCGTTCGATGGCAAGCTTGGCCTGGTAAATGGTTTGATACTGACTGGCGTGGCGGCGTTTACCCTTCTCTTTGTCGTCTTTGGCGGCCCCCTTATCGCCTCCGCAGGGGCAGCTGCGGCCACATTGGTACCGTGAGCGCAGCGTGGCCGCCGGATTATGGTCGAATAGAGTTCGAGGAATTGGATTCGACCAATGAAGAGGCTCGACGCAGGGCGAAGGACGCTCCATGTGTTCCGCTATGGATAAGAGCTGATCGGCAGAGCCTGGGGAGGGGCCGCCGTGGGCGCAGCTGGTCGAGCGGTAGTGGTAATCTGGCTGCTACGTTGCTGATGCGCCCGCAATGCAGCATAGCCCAGTGTGCGCAACTGTCTTTTGTGACCGCGATTGCTGCCGCTCACGCGGTTCGCGCGTTCACCGCTGGCGTTGAAGTTAAATGGCCAAACGACATTCTGGTTCGATCTCGGAAAATCGCGGGGATTCTTCTGGAGACGGCAGGTGGGAGTGTGCCCGAGTACCTCGCAATTGGTGTCGGCATCAATCTGGCTACGCATCCCGGCGAAAGCCTGTTTCCGGCCACTAGCCTGGCCGCGCTTGGCGCGACTGTCCCGTCTTCACAAGAGATGCTGACTGAACTCGCGGCCAACTTCGCAAAATGGTATGAGCTATGGCGGTGTGATGGTTTTGGACCCATCCGCGCGGAATGGCTGGCACAGGCAGCAAGGTTGGGGGAGCCGATTCGAGCCCGACTGACAGAGTCAGAGGTGTGCGGTGTATTCGAAGGTATCGACGAAAACGGTGCGTTGTTATTGCGGCAGGAACAACACACTATCACCATAGCGGCCGCAGACGTGTACTTCGGGAGCTGAGATGCTACTCGCGATCGATGCCGGAAACACAAATATTGTATTTGCCGTGCATGACGGTTCTGGGATTCGTGCCGAGTGGCGTGCGATGACTAAAACTGCACGGACGGCGGACGAATATGCGGTTATCTTGCGTCAGTTGTTCGAAACGGAGAAGCTGAGTTTTCAAGATATTGATGCTGCGATTATTGCGACGGTTGTTCCCGCAATCCTCTTCGACCTGCGCCAGTTATGCCGTCATTATCTCAAGTGTGAGCCGCTCGTTGTAGGAGATCCCGAAGTCGATCTGGGTATAAGTGTCAGAATCGATCGACCGGAAGCAGTTGGCGCAGACCGTCTGGTTAATGCGGTTGCTGCGCATGAGCGTTATCCTGGAGCGCTGATAGTGGTCGATTTTGGGACAGCGACGACCTTCGATGTCATCAGCGAAAACGGCGATTATCAAGGTGGCGTTATCGCCCCGGGAGTCAATCTATCTGCAGAAGCCTTGCACCAGGCCGCAGCCATGCTGCCGCGAGTGGCAATTCAAAGAACCCAGGCGGTTATTGGAAAGGATACAGTACCGGCAATGCAATCTGGGCTCTACTGGGGTTATGTGGGCCTGATTGAAGGCTTAATTGGGCGTATCAAGGCGGAATATGGAAAGGCTATGACGGTCATTGGGACTGGTGGTTTGGCCAGTCTTTTTCACAAACAAACTTCGGCTATTGACCATCTTGATCCAGACCTGACGATCCGCGGCCTGATCCTCATTTATGACCGAAATTCGGGCAAGCGTGGGCGGTCTGGCCCTTGAAAAATCGGAACGACGAAGAGCTGGTTTTTCTGCCGCTCGGTGGGGCGGGTGAAATCGGCATGAATTTTAACGTCTATGGCTTTGGCTCTGACGTTGAAAAGAAATGGATAGTGGTCGACTGCGGTGTTGTCTTCGGGCGTGAGGGGCAGACGCCGGGCGTAGACCTTATAATGCCGGATATTTCTTATCTGGCCGAGCTGCGCAAGGATGTATTGGGAATAGTGCTTACCCATGCACATGAAGATCACATCGGGGCAATTCCCTATTTGTGGCCAATGCTGCGCTGCCCTGTTTACGCGACTGCCTTCACTGCGGAACTTGTACGCAACAAATTGGCAGATGCCGGTCTTGAAAAGCAGTGCCCAATCCAGATCGTGCCGCTGGGAGGGCACATCGATATGGGCCCCTTTGCCATCGACTTTATCTCTATCACACACTCAATCCCAGAGCCCAATGCGCTGGCGATAACCACACCCCTGGGAACGGTCGTCCACACTGGTGACTGGAAGCTCGATCCTGAACCATTAGTAGGTGAGCTGACGGATGCAACTCGTCTGCGTCAGCTCGGTGATGAAGGCGTGCTAGCGTTAGTTTGTGACTCAACCAATGCGCTTGCGCAGGGGCATTCAGGTTCTGAGGCGAAAGTCCGCCGTTCCATTGATGAACTGATCCTGGGATTGGATGGCCGCGTCGCGGTGACTGCGTTTGCGTCCAACGTTGCACGGTTAGACACCATAGCAAAAGCCGCTAGCGCTTCGGGTCGCGAGATCTGTCTGGTCGGCCGATCGATGCATCGGATCATAGCCGCCGCAAAAGCAAGCGGTTATCTCAAAGATTTTCCAGCCGTAATCAGTGAAGGCGATGCTGCCCAATTGCCTGCACGGCATATTCTGTACCTTGTCACTGGAAGCCAGGGAGAACCACGCGCAGCCCTGGCACGGATTGCTCAGGGCCAGCATCCGACTGTATCGCTTGGCCCCGGAGATACGGTCATATTCTCGTCGCGCATCATTCCAGGAAATGAGTTGGCAATATTTGCGCTTCATAACCAGCTCGCCGCGCTAGGCGTGGAAATTCTTACTGAGCAGGACCATTTTGTTCATGTCTCAGGGCATCCCTACAGGGATGAGTTGTCTGAAATGTACCGCTGGGTCCGCCCTCGGATCTCGGTTCCGGTTCACGGCGAGCTGCGCCACATGGCCGAGCATGCCAGACTGGCGCATGCCCTTCAGGTACCGGAGGCCGTAGTGCTGGCCAATGGGCAAATGCTGAGGCTGGCACCAGGAAAGGCTGAGATCATCGACGAGGTGGCGTCAGGCAGGCTCTGTCTCGATGGTCGGGTGCTTGTTCGGGAGGGGGACGGGATAGCCCGGCAGCGTCGGGCCATGTCGTTTGCTGGTTTGATTGCCGTCACGCTCGTTCTTGACGCGAAGGGAAAGGTGCGTGCCGAGCCGGCAATTTTCCTTGAAGGCATCCCAGATGAGGTGCGAGGACCTGTCCGTGCTGCCGTCCAGGAAACCTTGAGGCGTCATAATCCGAAGAAGGTCGATGAGCAGGCGTTGGGCGAGGCTGTCAGGCGCTCCGCGAGAAAGGCAGCGCAAAGCGTTTGGGACAAGAAGCCGGTCACCCGGGTGGAGGTAGTCTGGGTTTGAAGCCGCTTGTCGGACTCGATCTTGGGCATTAGATAGATAGGCCTTTTCTGGGAGCAAGAGGATGATAGGTCGCCTCAATCACGTCGCCATTGCGACTCGAGATATTGCCAGCGCAGCCGCCGTTTATCGTCAGACATTAGGCGCGAAGGTGAGTGATCCTGTCTCCCAGCCTGATCATGGTGTCACCACGGTCTTCGTTGACCTGCCGAACACTAAAATCGAATTGCTAGAACCTCTGGGTGCGAATTCCCCTGTTGCAAAGTTTCTTGAGAAGAATCCCAGCGGCGGGGTTCATCATGTTTGCTACGAAGTCGATGACATCCACGCGGCAGTTGCCCAAATGAAGGCCAAGGGCGCGACGATCACGGGAACCGGTGAGCCAAGGATCGGCGCTCATGGCAAACCCGTAGTGTTCCTCCATCCGAAGGACTTTGTCGGTACGCTGATAGAACTGGAGCAGCGTTGATGGTCACAGGCGCGGTGCTCATGCACTATGCCGACCGTGCAGCCTGGTGGGCGATGATTTTTGGCGTCTACGCCATCGTCTGGTTTTTGGCGTTTCTGATGCTGTTGCCGATTGGACTTCCTTATGAGGAGGATGCTCCCGGGCAGGTTGCGTCAGGAGCCGCTCCGGCTGCGGCGCCAGTACCGGGATTGAGTATGCGGGCCAAAATAGTGTGGTCCACGGTCGCAGCTACCGTTGTCTGGCTGATATGTGGGGGGCTTGTCCTCGCCGGCGTGATCCGGATCTAGCGGTCAGGCGGGGACCTTGCAGGACCTTGTAAATTCCGTCTCCGAGGTCACAAGAGGGCCGGGAGACCCGGCCCTCTGCGAATAGTTCTCCCCGAACTTGGCCGCTCTTACTTACTACTTGTTATCCAAGCGTGCTCATAATCTTGAAACGTTAGCCGGGTCACCGGCCCCTGTCACGCAATATTAGCGCTACTACCATGAAAAATTTGCAGTTATCGGCAGAGCGTCGCGGTGGCTATCTGGTTTCACTGCTTTTGTTAACAATACTTTTTGCGCTCTTGCCGCTGGTCTTGGCGGGAGCGGCGGCCTATGGGGCGCAGCTTAGCTCGGTTTCCGAGCAGCATCTGCTTAGGGGGCCGCGGCCGGGCCGATGCTACGGACTTGAGAACCAAGCTGACTACGCCGGCGGTACGAACGCATATGGTAAGCAGGTCGCGCCCGCAGAGGGTCCCTATGGCGCCCCCCCGGTTCAAATTCCCGGACAAATGATCTTGGCCCACACCGCCGCAGGTTACATTCCTGTTAGAATCCGGGGCCTCGACCAGGGGCTTGCTGCGTCTAACGCCTGCGCCCGACTGCGCGCCAAAGAAAGAATGCGAGCCGTGCGGGATCGGGGGGCATCGGGAAGGCCGCTGGGTCGCTAGAATTTTGCGCCTCCTCAAAATTCACGTCCAAATGTCATGCTTCAGTAGGGCATGATTACGAATCAAGAAGACATCGCCGCCATCGCACGCTGGGCTGTCGTCACCTTCGGCAGTGAGGCAAGCTCAATCATTCGCCGACGTGCTGCCGAGAATCTTATGGCGGACGAACGCGAAGCGGCGGCCCTGTGGTGTCAGGTTGCTGACGTCACAGACCTTTATCTTGGTCAGGCAAGCGTGCACTGACGAAACTCTCATGCCATGGTGTGACGTTCCCCACTGGTTTTCCCCATGGCCTCTTTCTGGCGCCCGGTCCTGCTACTTATCCTTGTGTCTCTAGTGGGCTTTGCGTGCGCGGCGGCCAGTCCGGCCCCAAATCTCCACAGTCGACAATTTCAGGAATGTAAGGATTGTCCCATCATGGTCGCAATCCCAGGTGGCCGTTTTGTTATGGGCAGTCCAAAAAGCGAACCAGGGCATTTCGACAACGAGGGGCCGCAACACGTGGTCACCGTAAAGGCGTTCGCACTTGGCAAATATGTAGTTAGCGACCATCAGTTCAGGACATTTTTGCGCGCCACCCGCTATCGGCCCAAACCATGCAACCGTATCTTGAATACACACTGGACGGTGACGCGTCAGGGGCTGGTTTATTCGCCTGCGGTGACAGAACCACCTGATTGGCCTGCGGTCTGTCTCGATTGGCACGATGCAGACGCCTATATTGCCTGGCTCAATCATCTGGTCCGAATAGCGCATCCGGAGATTCATTATCGCATGGGGGGGCCCTACCGCCTTCCCAGTGAAGCAGAGTGGGAATATGCCGCGCGCGCCGGCACAACGACGGCGCGATGGTGGGGCGAAGCGATTGGTAAGGATAATGCCAACTGTAACGGCTGTGGCAGCCCTTATGATTTTAGTGTTCTCGCGCCAGTGAATGCGTTTAAGCCCAATCCCTTTGGCTTATATGGAATGCTCGGCAATGTATGGGAGTGGACAGCGGATTGCTGGCATAAGGACTATGTCGGTGCTCCCCATGTCGCCAAGGTCTGGGCTGGAGGCGATTGCACCAAGCATGTGATCCGCGGGGGGTCCTGGGACAATACACCGATCTTTATCCGATCCGCAGCCCGTACAGCCGGACTTCCCGATGGCGGTGAGCTGGATTACTCAAGTTACGCTGGGTTTCGCGTGGCCCGTGACCTGCCTTGAAAGCAGATGTCCCTAGCCCTGTCGTCAACGCAGTGTTTGCCGAGGATCAAGTATCAGGGTGAAGCGGTAACCCTTTTGCCGCAGCTGTTCGGGAAGCTTAAATGGAGCAGAAAGGATAACTGCGTTTCTTGCGCTTAGGGCAATGTCCATCCACGTTAGATCCTTGGCATGAGCATGCTCCTGGGCAATTCTGATCGATACGAGTTTGCCACTTCCGGCTAGGGCGATATGCAATGTAATGACGATATGTCGTCCGGCCAATCTGCTGAAATCAATGTTCCATTTCCGCAATACGCGTGCACGGATCGCGTCGCGTACGCTATAGGCCAGATCCCCAGTTTCTCCGGAATTTCCTGCAGTTTGCGGCGACGTGCCTTCGGTCTTCAGGATAAGAGTGCTGTCGGGATTTCTCAATTGTGCCAAGCGGCGCAGTTTGAGCTCAAATGGATCGGTCAGTGGTTTGGCGGCATGCCTGCGCACGCCCTGTGGGTGTGGAGCAGCTCGAGGACCGCGGGTGGCTTGCTCCTGTGGTGCGTGTGCCGGCATCGCCAGTGGCGCGGCTGAATGGGTACCAAGCGGGACCTCGGGAATGATCTCGATATAGATGGGTTTAAGGGGCGGTTCTGGCGCTGGGGTGTGCTGTGTGAGGAAAGCGAACACAAACAACACTCCCAAACCATGCAGGAGTAATGAGGCACCCCATCCACATAGGTCAGCCCCCTTCAGGGAGCGCTTGGGGTAATGGTTGATGGTCGCAAATTGAGGGGACCGGGGCATGGTGCCATTCTACGCGCGGATTGAGCAGAGTGCAGCGGTCTGGTGCCCCGCTGCACGGGCATTCCGCCACACGCCCTTTCCCGCGCGAAGGGGGCGAGCGTCATGGGGTACTCTGTGGGTGGGGCAGGGGCAGGTCCCAGCGTGGCACCTCGTCCATTGAGCCCCGGGCCTCCATAGGATCTGCAGATGTATTTGCCCTCCTCCTGCGGCTTCTCTAGAACACGGGTATGTCCTGACACGAGAGTTACCTTCCATGCGCCTGTCCCACTACTTCCTGCCTGTCCTCAAAGAGACCCCTGCCGAGGCCCAGATCGTTAGCCACCGGCTCATGCTACGGGCCGGGCTGATCCGCCAGGAGGCAGCCGGGATCTATGCGTGGTTGCCGCTGGGTATCCGTGTGCTGAACAAAATCAAGGCGATTGTTCACGAGGAGATGAATCGGGCCGGTGCGATAGAAATCCTTATGCCAACATTGCAGTCCGCTGAACTCTGGCGCGAGAGTGGACGCTACGACGACTATGGAAAGGAAATGTTGCGAATCAAGGATCGTCACGATCGCGATCTGCTATATGGCCCCACAAATGAGGAAATGGTCACAGAGATTTTTCGCGCCTATGTACGAAGCTACAAACAGCTGCCATTAAATTTATATCACACACAATGGAAATTCCGTGATGAGGTTCGGCCACGCTTCGGAGTTATGCGTGGACGAGAGTTTCTAATGAAGGACGCATATTCGTTCGACATCGACGCTGGAGCTGCGCGTCGGGCTTACAACCGTATGTATGTCGCCTATTTGCGTACATTCGCGCGTATGGGGCTTAAAAGCATTCCGATGCGAGCGGAAACCGGACCGATTGGCGGAGACCTGTCGCATGAGTTTATCGTGCTGGCGGAAACTGGAGAAAGTCAAGTTTACTGTCATAAAGATTTGCTCGATATGCCGATACCCAGCGAAGACACCGATTTTCAAGGGGATCTAGAATCCATCGTGCGTGCCCGTACGGAGCTCTATGCGGCGACAGAGGACGTGCATGATGCTGCTCGTTTCGAGAAGGAAGTGCCACCGGAAAAGCGGTTGTCCGCGCGTGGAATCGAAGTGGGGCAGGTATTTTATTTTGGCACAAAATATTCAGCTCCGATGAAGGCAGTAGTGACAGGCCCTGACGGCAAAGAGGTTCCAGTTGAAATGGGGTCATACGGTATCGGCGTATCGCGATTGGTTGGCGCCATCATTGAAGCCTGCCATGATGATGCAGGTATCATTTGGCCAGTCTCTGTAGCACCGTTCCGGGTTGCTCTGATAAATTTGAAATCTGGTGATGCCGCTACTGACAAAGCGTGTGAGTCATTATACAGCCGGCTGACCACGGCTGGCATAGAGATTCTCTATGACGACACTGATGAGCGGCCGGGTGCCAAGTTTGCTACCGCAGATTTGATTGGCATTCCGTATCAGCTTGTCGTGGGGCCCCGCGGATTGTCCGCAGGTAAGGTCGAGATCAAGGTACGCGCGACTGGCGCAAAGCATGAGATGTCTGCTGACGCGGCGGTCGAATACTTGGTTCAGGGTAATTAGGTGATGGCAACTGCAAGCTCACGGCCCGTGGTTCGTACCAGGCAAGTTGCACCGTTTTCCAGCTTCGAATGGATGATTGCGCTCCGCTATCTGCGGCCTAAGCGTAAGGAGGGTTATATCTCGGTAATTTCGCTTTTGTCTCTGCTCGGGATCATGATCGGGGTCGCTGCACTCATTATTGTGATGAGCGTAATGAATGGCTTTCGTGACGAACTCCTGAGCAAGATTCTTGGCCTCAATGGCCACGCCATAGTGCAAAGTCTGTCTGGAAACCTTGACGACTATAACGCGATAGCCGCGCGTGTGCGGAAGGTTGCGGGGGTAACACGCGTCTACCCGATCGTTGATGGACAGGTGGTGGCGGCATCTTCAAATACAAATTCCGGCGTCATTGTCAGAGGAATGACTCCCAAAGACATTGCCGAGGACGCACCGATTGCATCGACGCTTTCTCCACACGCATTGGCTCGCTTTAAAGCAGGGGATAGCGTGATCCTGGGCTCCCGTCTCGCCGATGCACTTCAACTGGTCCCGGGTATGCGAGTGACGTTGATGGCGCCGCGGGGAACGGTGACGCCCTTTGGCGTGACTCCGCGGATAAAGTCCTACGTTGTAGCCGGTACATTCAATCTGGGTATGAGTGAGTATGACAAGGCCTTTATATTCATGCCGCTGGCGCAGGCGCAGTTGTTCTTCAATACAAAGAACGGTGTCAGCGGTCTCGAGGTCATGATCAAAAACCCAGATCATGCCGATGCGATGGCTGGTGCGATTGGTCTTGCAGCAGGACCCAATACGCGAGTTCTGACCTGGCAGGACATGAATTCAAGCCTTGTGGGCGCCATCAATGTCGAGAAGAACGTCATGTTTCTGATCTTGATGTTGATCGTACTTGTCGCTGCTCTCAATATCATTTCCGGTCTGATCATGCTGGTGAAGGATAAGGGAGCAGATATCGCAATATTACGGACGATGGGTGCAACACGCGGCGCGATCATGCGAGTTTTTCTGATTGCAGGAAGTAGCGTTGGGGTAATTGGTACCTTTCTCGGCTTCGTTGTGGGCGTTGTATTCTGCGAAAACATAAATGCTATCCGTAATTTTTTGTCACACCTCACGGGTACGGATTTATTCAATCCGGAAATATATTTCCTGAGTCGGATGCCAGCAGAGATCAATCTGGGTGAGGTTATCGCCGTGGTGGGAATGGCCCTTGTTCTGAGTTTTCTCGCTACACTTTATCCATCATGGCGCGCAGCGCGACTCGATCCCGTGGAAGCGCTGCGCTATGAGTGAGGCGATGCTTCGGCTTGAGCGTGTGAGCCGTGTTTACCGCCAAGGGGAGGTCACACTAGAGGTCTTTCGGGATCTCTGCATGGAAGTGCGCCCGGGTGAACTGGTGGCTCTCGTTGGCCCTTCTGGTGCAGGTAAATCGTCATTGCTGCATATGGCGGGCCTTCTGGAGACTCCGAGCGGAGGAGAAGTATTCATCGCCGGCCGCGCTGCATCGCAGCTCGGAGATAGTGAGCGGACGCGTTTGCGGCGCGAGTTTATTGGTTTTGTCTACCAAGCGCATCATCTACTGCCCGAGTTCACGGCTTTGGAAAATGTAATGATGCCCCTGCGCATTGCCGGGGTTGGTCGGGGCATTGCGCGTGCGCGGGCCGCTGCGCTTTTGGGGAAAATGGGACTTGCGCTTCGCCTCGAACATCGTCCGGCCCAGTTATCGGGCGGCGAACAGCAACGCGTTGCCATTGCGCGCGCCTTGGCGAACAGGCCTCGCCTGCTTCTCGCCGACGAGCCTACAGGGAATCTGGATCCACGTACTTCCGGCGGCGTCTTCGACGCGCTGGTACACATGGTGCGGGACGAGGGACTCGCGGCACTGGTAGCCACACACAATCTTGAGCTGGCTTCCAGGATGGACCGAGCGCTTATGTTGCGGGAAGGTGCTCTGGTTGCTAGCGATGAGTTGCAGGCTCCGGCGGTGTAGGTCGGCTAACCTTGTGAGGGTCGCGCGATAGGTCCCGACGGTTGGGATGGTAGCCGGCCCATCATGATGGATATCGCCAGGCCAAAGAAGCTAGAGCGGCTCATGCCAAGTGCTTCTGCGTAGTTGTCAGCCTCGGCTAGCAGGCTTCTGGGCAGATAGACGTTAACCCGCTCGGAGGGGTCCGGTAGGTCGACGCCAACGAGGGCAAAGGCAACAACGTTGCAGGTTCCAGGCAGCGGTATGGTCTCCATGCTGCTTGGGGTTGGTAGGGCGGTCCCGTCCTCAGCGAGCTTGTCCACAGTCATCCGGAGCGCGCGTTCTGCCTTTTGCATCGCCATATCCTGATTGCTGGCGGCTGCTACGCAATCTGGAAAATCGGGAAACCAAACGGCCGTTGTTCCCGGCTCGGTATGCTCGATTACTGCAGGATAATAGCGTTTGGGCATCGTAGGTGTGTCTTTTGACACACTCTATCCTATCAAAAAGGGACCCGCAATCGCCATAGCCTCCACTGCGGCACGTTCGTCTTATGTTCTTGACAGAACAAAAAAGGAACGAATAAAGTCTTTCGCTAACCTGGAGGAACCACCACATGAAAATCTGGATATCCGACATGATCGCCGGCGCCGGACTGATCACCTTTATCGCGGCTACATTTGTGCTGGCCCATGCGGTCGTAGGATTCGTCGGAATGGCCTGATGCATGGCGCCGATAGGCTGTGGAAAATTGTTCACGTGCGGTTTCGTGCGTCGGCTGCGCGGGTTAGGTGTGCAGTGGGCAAGGACGGGACCGCGACATGACCGAAAAGGCGTTGGGCAGGGTGGTCGCCAATTTCGTCCATCTGCGTGTGAAGAGCTGCTATTCGCTCCTAGAAGGGGCCGTGCGCCCCAAGGAACTCGCCAAGCTCTGCACCTCTCTTGCCATGCCCGCGGTTGCGGTCTGCGACAACAATAATTTGTTCGGGGTCTTTGATATTTCCGAAACCTTAGCCAAAGAGGGCGTGCAGCCTATCGTTGGCGCTTTGGTTTCGGTGGACTTGGATCCCACGCCCCAGATTTCCGGATTTGGTATGCGGCAAAAGCCGTCCGTCCTACCCTTGCTGGCACAAAATCCTGACGGCTATCGAAATCTCGTTAAGTTGCTGAGTGCGGCATATCTAACCTGCGGACCGGGAGAGTGGCCACATGTTGATACGCAGACCCTTGCCGCCCATGGCAAGGGTCTGATTGCTTTAACCGGTGGTCCAGGCGGGCCCCTTAATACGCTTCTCGCCAGCGGACAGCTGGACGCAGCTTCAGTGATCCTAGATCAGCTTGCCGAGATTTTTGGGGATCGTCTTTATGTTGAGCTGCAGCGACACGGTGTTACTGAAGAACGCGCAGCGGAACGATTTCTTATCGATCTGGCATACGATAAATGTATACCTCTGGTGGCGACCAACGACGTGCATTTCGGCCGCGAAGATATGTACGAGGCACATGACGCTTTGCTCTGCATCGCTGATAGCACCTATGTGTCGCAGAGTGATCGGCGGCGTCTTACGCGCGAACATCGTTTTAAGTCTCCGGCAGAGATGAGTGCCCAGTTTGCCGATTTGCCTGAGGCAATCGCAAACACGATAGAAATCGCCCAACGCTGTGCCTTTCGACCGAAAAAGCATAAGCCCATACTGCCAAAATTTGAGCCGGCTTCCGGTCTCTCTCCGCAGGACGAATTAAAGCGCTTGGCACAAAGTGGACTAGAAAGGCGCTTGTCTGAGAGTGGGCTGTACGCTCCGCGCGAACAATATGACGAGCGGCTTGCTTACGAACTCGAAATTATCAACCGTATGGATTTTCCAGGCTATTTTCTTATCGTGTCCGACTTCATGAAGTGGACACGAGCGCAGCGTATACCCGTTGGTGTGCGCGGCTCGGGTGCCGCGTCTCTGGTGGCATGGTCACTGGATATAACCAATCTCGATCCCCTGCGCTTCGGATTGCTATTTGAGCGATTTCTGAATCCGGAACGCATTTCTATGCCGGACTTCGATATCGACTTTTGTCAGGAACGTCGCGACGAAGTCGTGCATTATGTCCAGCATAAATATGGTCTGGATCGCGTTGCGCACATTATGGCCTTGGGATCCTTGCAGGCGCGTGCAGCGGTTCGGGACGTTGGCCGTGTTTTACAGCTACCACTTGGCCTTGTGGACCGTATCGCCAAGCTAATTCCTAATCCTCCGGGCAAGCCGGTTTCACTTGAAGATGCGTTAAGTCATGAACCACGCCTTTCCGAAATTGCCCAGTCGGAACCAGCAGCAGTGCGTCTGTTCAATGTCGTACGAAAAATTGAAGGTCTGTATAGGCACGCTTCAACCCATCCAGCTGGAGTTGTGATTGGCGATCGACCTCTTGACGAATTGGTTCCGCTCTATCGTGACCCTCGATCGGATATGCCGGTAACGCAATTCGATTATGAAGATGCTGAAAAATCCGGCCTCGTCAAATTCGACTTTTTGGGCCTGAAAACCCTGACAGTTATAGCAAAGGCGGAAGAACTTCTGGCCCGACGTGGAATTGAGCTCAATACGCAATCTATAGCTTTTGAAGACCGTCGTACGTTCGACATGCTAGCTCGTGGTGAGAGCGTCGGTGTGTTTCAGCTCGAAGGCCAGGGCATGCGTGACCTGATGCGCAAGATGAAGCCAGATCATATCAATGATCTTGTAGCTCTCGTTGCTCTCTATCGACCTGGTCCGATGGATTCCATTCCCAAATATATAGCCTGCAAGAATGGTCGCGAGAAGCCGGAGTACCTGCATCCGGCGTTGGAGCCGATCCTGAAGGACACCTATGGGGTGATGACCTATCAGGAAGATGTCATGAGCATTGCCCGCGCACTCGGCGGTTACTCACTTGGTGATGCCGATTTGTTGCGACGAGCCATGGGTAAGAAAATTTCCTCTGAAATGGTCTTGCATCGTGAGCGCTTTATTGTCGGGGCAAAACAGCAGGGGGTTGATCCCAAAGTTGCCGAACAGATCTTCGAACAAGCCGCCAAGTTTGCTGGCTATGGCTTCAATAAGGGTCATGCTGCGGCCTATGCCCAAGTTGCCTATCAAACTGCCTATTTGAAAGCCAATTTCCCAGTTGAATTTCTTGCTGCCTCGATGACCCTCGATATCGGAAACACGGATCGGCTAAATATCTTCCGACAAGAGGCGCAGCGACTGGGAATTACGGTACGACCACCTGACATCAATCGCTCGGAGGCGGCATTTTCCTGTGATCATGAGAATGCGAATATCTTTTATGCACTGGCAGCGATCAAGGGTGTTGGCCGTCAAGCAATGGATCATGTTGTAGAGATCAGAAAGTCCGGCGGCGCATTTACATCACTCGCTGATTTTGCGCGACGAATTGATCCAAAACTGGTCAATAAGCGCTGTTTCGAAATGCTGGTGCGCGCGGGCGCCTTCGACGCACTGATCGCCAATCGACGTCAACTCATCGAAAGTGCTGATGCTGTGCTTGGCGACGCGGCGCGTACGAGCCGGGAACGGGAAAGTGGCCAATCGACTTTGTTCGACGACATTGGCAGCGAGGCTGTAGAGATTAGACTAGCTAATGTTGGTGACTGGCCGGCACATGAACGATTGGGGGAAGAATTTTCAGCTATCGGGTTTTATCTCTCGGGGCATCCGCTAGACAACTTTGACGTCGCTCTCAAACGCTTACAGGTGACCAATTACTCCCAGGTGCTTGAAGATCGTCGAATGTCATTCGTCACGCTGTTGGCGGGCACCATAATTAAAAAGTCCGAGCGACGTGGAAAGAATGATCAGGCGTATGCTTTCGTATCATTTTCCGATGCATCTGGCATGTTTGAAGTTATGTTTTTCCCCGAGGCGCTCACTGCTGCCCGACCACTTCTGGAGCCCGGAAAGTCGGTACTGCTCAAGGTAAGTGCCACGCGTGAAGGCGAAGAACTAAAGCTGCGGGCACTCTCAGCTACGGATCTCGAGCAGGCGGCGGCGCAGGCGGGCGAGGGGATGCGAATTTTTCTGGAGGGCAGTGAGCCATTAGGGGCGATCGCGGCCCAGCTGCGGGAAACGGGCAAGGGTATTGTAACGCTCGTGGTACCCGCGGCGGATGGGCAGGAAGCTGAAATCCGCCTGCCCAAGGGTTATCATGTTACGGCACAGCTGCGCAGCGCCATCAAGTCCTTGCCTGGCGTTGCTGCTGTGGAAGCGGTTTGAAATCAGGGCAAGGCTCTGCCCAGCCTTTCCAGCCCCTCGCGCAGACGCTCTGGATCCTGGCCAAAGCAGATGCGCACGCAGGCGTCGCTGGCAAGGTCCTGTGGTGGACCAAAGGCCGAGCCCGGGGCAACCCCGACCTTGGCACCGTGCACCAGCCGGCTGGCAAACTCGAGGCTATTGTGCAACCCCTCAATCTGCAGAAAGCCATAAAACGCCCCTTCCGGACGTATCCAGCGCAACCGGTTTTGACCGGCAAGCCAATCCTCGACAACCTCCCGCCCACGTGCGCAGTAGGCCCGCATTTGCGCCCGAAAGTTGTCGCCCTGGTCCGATAGCGCAGCCAGCGCGCCATACTGGGCGAAGGCAGTAGGGCCGGTATTATTGGCGATGCACATGACATCCATGCTGCGATCAAGCTTGGCTGGGTGGACAAGCCAGCCTATGCGCCATCCGGTCATCGCCCAGGCCTTGGAAAATCCATTAATGACGAAGAGGTTGTCGTCGGCCGTCGCAATTTCGAGGAAGGAGGGCGCGTGTGCCCGCTCAGAATATACGAGCGTGCCATAAACCTCGTCGGCAATGACAGCGATTCCGCGGCTGCGGGCAAAGTCCAGGATGGCCCTCTGCTCCTCAGGGCCTGCAACCCAGCCAGTAGGATTGCCAGGGGAGGCGATAAAGATCGCCTTGGTACGGTCCGAGCAGGCGGCAAAGAGTTCATCCAGGTCAAGGTGCCAGCCCTGACGCTTCCAGTCCTCTCGCAGGCGCACAAAGCGATTTTCACCGCCAAGTTGGGTGACGGCCTGGAAAATACTGGGCCATACGGGGGAGACGATTACCACGTTGTCTCCGGTCTCAATCAGACACTGCAGAGCGGTCACAAGGGCCAAGGTTGCTGCCCCAGGTAGAGAAATACGGGCGATGTCGGGTGTGACCCCCAAAACCCGACCATAGAAAGCCGCGATGGTCTGCCGCAGAGCGGGCATGCCTCGGGCTCCACTGTAAAAGGTCTTGCCGTCATCTAGGGCCTGCTTGGCCGCGTCCCGTATGAAGGCGGGGGTTACCAAGTCGGTTTCGCCAAACCAGAGCGGGATGACGCTGGGATCGCCCAGGCCCAGAGAGGATACGGCGCCGATGCCATTGGGCTTGAGTGCCAGAATGCCGGAGCGGATGGGTGAGGAGGGGGGGGAACCCAATGGGGACATGGCGGGAGCCTGATGTTCGATGAAGGTGCACTTCCTCGCCCGTGATGCTTGCACCCGTCAAGCCACACCCTTATAACCCCCGCCATTCCACACGCGAGGGTGGACAGGCAGCCTTGGCTGTTCTGCCCCTCCGGTGTCCCAAGGTGCGGTGTCTGGATGACCCACCTAGGATATACCCCTCGCGCTAGGCTAAACCGGAAAAGGAGACGAGTTTTATGGCCCTGCCAGATTTTTCTATGCGCCAGCTGCTCGAGGCAGGCGTTCATTTCGGTCACCGCACGCAGCGCTGGAATCCGAAGATGGCGCCCTACATCTATGGCGCCCGTAATGATGTCCACATAATCGATCTTACTCAGACCGTACCTTTGCTGCATCAGGCATTGGTTGCGCTCCGTGAGGTCGCAGCCAGTGGTGGTCGCATCCTTTTTGTCGGCACCAAGCGTCAGGCACAAGATCCGGTCGCGGCAGCGGCCCGTAGATGTGCGCAGTACTATGTCAACCACCGTTGGCTCGGTGGTACGCTGACCAATTGGCAAACGATTTCACATTCGATCAAGCGTTTGCGTACGATCGAAGAAACCCTGAATGCCGCGCAGGGTTCGGGACGGACCAAAAAGGAATTGCTGCAGATGCTGCGGGAGCAGGAAAAGCTCGAGCGGTCGCTGGGCGGCATCAAGGAGATGGGCGGTCTGCCCAATATGTTGTTTGTCATCGACACCAACAAGGAATCGATCGCAGTAGCCGAGGCGCGCAAGCTGAATATTCCTGTAACCGCGATTCTGGATTCAAATTCGGATCCTGAAGGGATCGCGTATCCGATCCCCGGCAACGACGATGCGGCCCGCTCGCTGTCCCTTTATTGCGAGCTAGTGGCACGGGCTATCATCGACGGCCTGTCGGCAAGCCAGATTGCCTCAGGTGTCGATATCGGCGCTGCCGAAGACGTTTCCCTCGCCGGACTCTCGACGGAGACTGGTGCGGCGACTGCTAACCACGCCACGGCCTAAGCCGGGCTTCTGACAGCATTGGGAGCATGACGATGGCGAATATTAGCGCCAGCATGGTCAAGGAACTGCGCGACATGACCGGCGCAGGGATGATGGACTGCAAAATGGCCCTGACCGAAACCGGCGGCGACATGCAAAGCGCCGTGGATTGGTTGCGGACCAAAGGCTTGGCCAAGGCGGCCAAGAAGGCGGGGCGGGTTGCGGCCGAAGGCCTGATCGGTGTTGCCACCGGAGTGGCGAGTGGCGCCCTCGTCGAGGTCAATTCCGAGACGGATTTTGTTGCTCGCAACGAGGAGTTCAAAGGCTTCGTAAAGCGTGCTGCCGAAGTCGCCCTCAAGGTTGAGGGGGATATGGACCGGCTGATGTCGCATCCCCATGAGGATCAGGGCGCCTCGCTCAGCGACACCCTCACCGCTTTGATCGCAAAGATTGGCGAAAACATGAGCATCCGGCGGGCGACGGTACTCGGGGTCAACCCCGGCGTAGTCGCCAGCTATGTTCATAACGCCTCGGGCCCGGAGCTTGGTAAAATTGGTGTGCTGGTGGCCCTGACCTCCTCAGCAGATCCTGCGGCACTGACCCAGCTGGGCCGGCAGATCGCCATGCATGTGGCCGCTGCCTCTCCGATTGCGTTGTCCTCTGATCATGTTTCCGCCGAGATCGTGGACCGGGAGCGGGCGATCTATGCCGAGCAGGCCCGCGAAAGCGGGAAGCCAGAGAACATTATCGCCAAGATGGTCGATGGCCGCATGAAGAAATTCTTTCAGGAGCAGGTGCTTCTGGAGCAAACCTTCGTGATTGATGGAGAAACTCCCATCAACAAAGTGATCGAAAAGGCGGCAAAGGATCTCGGTCACCCGGTTCAGCTGAGTGGCTTTGTTCGCTATCAGGTCGGCGAAGGGATCGAGAAGGAAGACAGTGACTTCGCCGGAGAAGTCAGCAAGATGGCCGGACACTGAGTCCTCGTTCGGAGACCTGCGGAATGGATAACGCCTCGCCACGCTGGCGCCGTGTCCTGCTCAAGGTCTCCGGCGAAGCCCTGATGGGCCAGTCTGCCTATGGCATCGATATTGGGACGGTTGAACGGATTGCTGCTGATGTCAAAGAGGCAGTTGAAGCCGGGGTGCAGATTTGCCTGGTGATTGGCGGCGGCAATATTTTTCGCGGGCTCGCCGGGGCGGCTAGAGGAATTGACCGCTCTACCGCTGATTATATGGGAATGCTCGCGACGGTCATGAATGCGTTGGCGGTGCAGGCGTCTTTGGAGCGTGCCGGCGTGCCCACACGAGTCCAGTCAGCCATACCTATGACCAGCGTGTGCGAACCCTATATTCGCCGCCGTGCCATCCGCCACATGGAAAAGGGGCGGGTGGTGATCTTTGCCGCGGGAACCGGAAATCCGTTCTTTACAACAGATACAGCAGCGGCTCTGCGCGCAGCCGAGATGAATTGCGAGGCCATGCTTAAGGGCACCCAGGTAGACGGTGTCTACGACATGGACCCCAAGCATAACAGTCAGGCAAAACGGTTTGATTCGTTGAGCTATTACGAAGTGTTAGCGCGTGATCTTCAGGTGATGGATACGTCAGCGGTGGCGCTGTCCCGAGAGAATGGCATTCCGATTGTTGTGTTTTCGATCCATGATCGCGGCGCCCTGGCGCGAGTGTTGCGTGGTCAGGGGCGGTGCACAATCATTGAGGAGCGCGGCGAACCTGCTATGCGCGGCGCCTGACACTAGCAGGGAGGGCCCGATGGCCACAGTCGAATTCGATAAGGAAGCCGTGAGCCGGCGGATGAAGGGGGCGGTGCAGACACTGCGCAGCGAGTTTGCGGGGCTGCGGACCGGTCGGGCGAGCGCGGCGCTGCTAGATCCGGTGATGGTCGAAGCCTATGGCAACGAAATGCCTATTAACCAGATTGGCACGGTCTCTACCCCCGAATCGCGGTTAATTACTGTCCAGATCTGGGACAAGACTATGGTCAAGCTGGCGGAAAAGGCCATTCGTGATGCCGGGCTCGGTCTAAATCCTCAGGTGGACGGGCAACTCCTGCGCATTCCGATTCCCGAGCTTAACGAAGAGCGGCGCAAGGAACTCGCCAAGCTGGCCTCGAAGTATGCCGAGCAGGCCCGGGTCGCCGTGCGAAATGTCCGCCGCGATGGAATGGAGCTTTTGAAAAAGCTCGAAAAGGACCACAAAATTGGCCAAGACGAACACCATAAACTTGGCGATGAATTGCAGAAACTCACCGACAGCAATATTCGTGAGATCGACGATACGCTCCATGCCAAGGAGCAGGAAATCATGCAGGTTTGACCGCGCACCCGGCTAAGGGCCGGAACGGAGTTCAATGACGAACGAAGCCCAGTCCCGCCTGCCGCGCCACGTTGCCATCATCATGGACGGCAATGGCCGCTGGGCAAAGAAGCGCCTGATGCCGCGCGCGGCAGGACACGTAGCGGGGGTGTCCGCCGTGCGCATGATCGTGCGCGCGGCCAATGATATTGGCCTGAAAAACCTCACTCTTTATGCCTTTTCGTCAGAAAACTGGAAACGACCAGTTACCGAAGTCAGTCATCTGATGACTCTGTTTCGGGCCTATGTTCGCGATGACGTCACAGAACTGGTCAGGAACAACGCCCGTCTGCGTTTTATAGGTAACCGCTCGCGGGCCAGTGCGGATATTCTCGCCCTGATGGAGGAGAGTGAGCGGCGTACCGAGGCCAATACCGGACTGAACCTGACATTGGCCTTTGATTACGGTTCGCAGGAGGAAATCGTCGCGGCCGCGCGTGAGCTTGCCCTTGCTGCGGCCCGTGGCGATCTCAATCCGGATGACATCACGAAAGAGCTCTTTGCCGCGAGGCTGTCGACGGCAGGCACACCTGATCCCGATCTGGTGATCCGCACCAGCGGCGAGTATCGACTCAGCAATTTTTTGCTGTGGCAGTCGGCTTATGCCGAATTTCTGTTTGTGGACAAATTCTGGCCCGACTTTACCCGCGAAGACTTTCTCAACGCCGTTAACAGCTATGCCCGCCGGGAGCGGCGCTTTGGCGCGGTGGTTGAGGAAACGGTTGCTTGAGCGCGGTGATGGTGGCGGCGGATATGGCAGGCCCTGGCAGTTCGGTTTCAGATGGGACCGCAGCTTCCCCGAAAGGTTTTGGGCATTGGCTGCTTCGCCCGGTCTTCGGGCTACTCCTCGCGGCCATGGCTGTGGGTACGCTCCTTGCGGGAGGCATCTGGTTTGCCAGCTTTATAGCCCTAGGCACCGGCGCGGGCGTGCGGGAATGGCACCGCATGGTCAGCCGGCGGGACTACCGGCCCTTTCTGCCGGCTTCGATGCTCGCACTTCTGCTGGGCCTCTTGCTTGCGGTATGGGCGAGTAGAGCACCGCAATGGGGCAAGGTGGCTTATGGGCTGGCCGTTTCAGGTGATGTGGCTGCCGCCTTCGTTGCCGCGGGGCTGGCCCGGATCCGCGATGAATCCGCCCTGTGGCAGGGTATTGGACCAATTTATCTTGGCATTCCGGGACTTTCTCTCTTTGCCTTGCGGGCGACCCCCGAGCATGGCTTGTGGCTGGTGCTGGCACTCTTTGCGGCGGTCTGGAGCTGCGATACCGGTGCGCTGATTTGCGGTAAACTGGTCGGCGGCCCCAAGCTCGTCCCCAAGCTCTCACCAAACAAGACCTGGGCGGGGTTTATCGGCGGCAGCATCAGCGCGAGCGTGGCGGCGGCAGGGATGCTGGCGAGCCTTGGTGCCGAGGCCTGGCGCGGAGCTCTGTTCGGGCTCATCATCGCTTTTATCAGCCATGGAGGCGATATGTTTGAATCCTGGGTTAAAAGGCGGGTTGGTCGAAAGGACAGTGGCCATCTGATCCCAGGTCATGGCGGGGTGCTTGATCGCATCGACTCGATCTTGTTTGCCGCGCCCTGCTGCGCCCTTTTCATCATTATCTTTGGCGCACACGCGCTTTTGGGAGGCAATCTGTGACCCAGATGAACCCGTCGTCCGACCTCGCCAGGGCGCTGACCAGACGGCTAACCGTCTTGGGAAGTACTGGCTCGATCGGGGTATCTACCCTCAGCGTCGTGGAGCATGCACGGGCCAATTACGGCGCCGAGGCCTTGCCAATCGAAGCTCTAACGGCGCAGTCCAACGTACAGGTGCTCGCGGCACAGGCCCGTAAGTTCCGTCCGCAACGCGCGGTCATCGGCCGGGCAGAATTGTTGCCTGAGCTAAAGCAACTCCTGGCCGGCACTGGCATCGAGACAGATGGTGGCCCTGCGGCGATCGTGGCGGCAGCCGACATGGAGGCCGAGCTCGTAATGGTTGCGATCGTGGGGGCAGCTGCGCTGCCGCCGGCGCTTGCGGCCGTGCGGCGAGGGGCAATTCTCGCCCTGGCGAACAAGGAATGTGTGGTAGCGGCCGGTGAGCTCTTTCGGCGAACTCTTGGGGCCTCACGCGCGACTGTGATACCGGTCGATTCTGAGCACAACGCGGCCTTTCAGTGCCTGGAGTTCTATCAGCATCACGCCATAGAGAAGGTGACACTGACAGCATCCGGGGGGCCCTTCCGTGAGTGGTCGCGCGAGCGCATGGAGCAGGTGACTCCCGAACAGGCGGTCGCCCACCCCAATTGGTCTATGGGGGCCAAGATTTCCGTCGACAGCGCCACCTTGATGAACAAAGGGCTGGAAGTGATCGAAGCCCATGTGCTTTTTGCTCTTCCCGCCGAAAAGCTCGATGTCATTGTCCATCCCCAGTCGGCGGTGCATTCGCTTGTGACCTACGCGGACGGCTCGATGCTCGCCCACCTCTCGGCGCCGGACATGCGTACGCCCATCGCGCACGCCCTGGCCTGGCCGCAGCGGATGGACGGACCGGCGAACCGTTTGGACTTGGCCGCATTGGGCCGGCTGACCTTCGAAGCACCAGATCGTGCACGCTTTCCGTGCTTGGCGTTGGCCGAGGCATGTTTGCGTGCAGGAGGGGTGAGCCCTACTATCCTCAATGCTGCCAATGAGGTTGCTGTTGGCGCTTTTCTGGATCGGCGCATTGCCTTTTATGACATTGCGCGCGTGGTTCAGGCCACCTTGGATGCAGACGGGTCCAACATCGCGCATGCGGAAGATCTGGAAACGGTGCTCGCAGTGGATGCTCGTGCCCGAGCTACGGCGATGGGCCTCTGTCGCAAACTAGCGGCGTGACGGACGTCAGGAGATTTACGCGTGCACATATTGGGCGATTTGTTGTCATGGCTACCGCTAGGGTTGCCCGCCTTCCTGTTTGTGATCACCGTGGTGGTGTTTTTCCACGAGCTTGGCCATTTTCTGGTCGCACGTGCCTGCGGTGTTGGCGTAGAGGCCTTTTCAATCGGCTTTGGTCCAGAAATTTTCGGCTGGACTGACGGTCATGGTACCCGCTGGAAGATTTCCTTCGTTCCGCTCGGTGGCTATGTGAAGTTCTTGGGCGATGCCGGTCCGGCGTCGATTCCTGATCGTGCGCGGATCGCGCGGATGAGCCCGGCAGAACGCGTCAGCCTGTTCCAGGCCAAGCCTCTCTGGCAGCGGGCCTCGGTAGTGGCTGCTGGCCCGGCCGCTAATTTCGTGCTTGCGATCCTCATATTTTCCGTAACTTTCATGCTGGTCGGGCGAGAGGTGATCCGGCCGGTTGTAGGTGCGGTAGAAGCGCACAGCGCGGCCGCGGCGGCCGGTCTGAAGCCTGGTGACGTGATTACAAGGGTGGATGGCAGTCCGATCCATACCTTCTCGGATCTGCAGGCGGTAATTTCGATTAGCCCGGGGCGCACCATGCGTATGCAGGTTACCCGGGACCAGCATGTTCTGCGGCTCCAGATTACCCCTCGTCTGACCCGTGTCGTGGACAGCCTCGGTGATGTCCAGAAGATTGGGTTGATCGGCGTACGCCCCCGTGTTTCCAAGGCCGATATTGAGATTTTGCATTATGGGCCGGTTGGCGCGCTTGGCGAATCGCTCAAGCAGTGCTGGTTCGTCGTTGACAGCACCATGACCTATCTGTGGCGCATGGTGCGGGGCCATGAGAATGCCACCCAGCTGACAGGTCCGGTGGGGATCGCCCAGGTCAGCGAGCAGGTCGCCGCGATCGGATTTCTCGCGCTTGTCAATCTTGCCGCCCTTATTTCGGTAAGCATCGGGTTGGTCAACCTTTTTCCAATTCCGATCCTCGACGGCGGCCACCTTCTGTATTATGCAGTCGAGGCCGTTCTGGGCCGGCCCCTCGGGGCACGGGCACAGGACGTCGGATTTCGCGTGGGGTTGGCAGTCATGCTGGGGTTAATGGTCTTGGCCACCTGGAATGATCTTGTCCGATTAAACCTCTTCTGAAATTGAACCTAACGCATTGGAGGCCGCGGCCGCCTCCGGCGATGAGCCCAGAGACGGAGCGGATGAGCCTTTTCGCCCACCCCAAAGCCCGCCATAGCCGCGCGGTGTTTCTTCTTGCAACCAGTGCGCTGGCCCTGTTGCCTATGCGCACGAGTGCGCAGGAACTGCATCCGCATTTTGCGGCCAAAGCGGCAGTCCCGGCGTCTAAGACCGGTGAGGTGATCCAGCACATTGTAGTGCGCGGAACCCAGCGCGTTGAGCCCTCTACGGTTCTGTCCTACATGGTAACGCGTGTGGGCGACCCTTATGACGAGGTTCAGGTTGACCGCTCGCTCAAAGCCCTGTTTGCGACCGGTCTTTTTGCTGATGTGAAGATTAATTGGGATGCGCCGACCGCAACCTTGACGGTCAATGTGGTTGAGAACCCCATCGTCAATCAGGTCCAGTTTGAGGGTAATGATGCGGTCTCCACTAAGGATCTGACCAAGGAAGTGCAGCTGAAGCCCCGTATGGTCTTCACCCGCAACAAGGTGCAAGACGATGTGCAGCGCATTATTGAGCTCTATCGGCGTAATGGTAAGTTCTCGGCTAGCGTCAATCCGGAGATCATCGAGCGGCCGCAGAACCGGGTTGACCTGATCTTTTCCATTCATGAAGGGCCGACGACCGGGGTCTCCCGTATCGTCTTCATTGGCAACAAGGTTTACAGCGACGCGACGTTGCGCAGTCACATCGCGACGGAACAGAGTGCCTGGTACAAGATCCTTGCTACCAATGACAATTACGATCCAGATCGATTGATCTTTGACCGCGAGCAATTGCGTCGTTTCTATCTCGATCACGGTTACGCGGATTTTTCGGTCAAAACCTCGGTTGCGCAGCTGACGCCCAATCGCAAGGATTTTTACATCCGCTTTACCATCCACGAGGGTGCGCGTTATCACATCGGTAAGGTCGAAATTGATTCCACAATCAAGGAGTTGCCTGCGCGCGAGCTGTTGCCGCTGGTACGGCTGCGTCAGGGCGACCTCTATAACGCATCGCTCGTCGACAAGACCATCGATGCGCTGACCAACGCGGTTGGTACCAAAGGATATGCCTTTGCCCAGGTGCACCCGCGACTGCGGCGGGACCGAAAGAACCATACCATAGAGCTGGTGTTCAAGATCGATCAGGGACCGCGTGTCTACATTGAGCGGATCAATATCACTGGCAATAATAAGACCCTCGACAAGGTCATTCGCCGCGAATTCCGGGTTGCCGAAGGCGATGCCTATAACCGCGTTCTAGTCGATCGCTCACGTACCCGCGTCAAATCGCTTGGGTTCTTCAAGAACGTCGATATCTCCACTGCTCCGGGATCGGCACCGGATCGGACCATACTCAACGTCCATGTGACTGAGCAGTCGACCGGACAGCTGCAACTCGGTGCGGGTTATTCCTCCTTCAGCTCCTTTGTCGGGCAGTTCAGCTATTTGCAGTCCGACCTCTTTGGTACAGGCGAATCCTTCCGCGCGTCGATCTCGGAATCCTACATTCAGCAAGACTACGAGCTTAGCTTCACCGAACCCTATTTCTTGAATCTGCCGTTATCGGCCGGGATCGACCTCTACAAGATGGTCTATGGGTACACCCAGGCCAGCTATCAGGGCGATTCGACATCCGCAAGTCTGCGCTTCGGATTCCCGGTCTCTGAATATGGCAGTGTTGGCCTGAACTACACCTGGGGTATCAACAAAATCACGCCATACCCCAACGCACCGCTGATCATTCAGGAGGCATCCGGCACAGAGGAGACCTCCGCGATTGGCTATTCCTACGCCTACAACACCCTCAATGATCCGGTCCGGCCCACCCATGGCATGGCCTTTACGCTCAGCCAGCAATTTTCTGGCCTGGGTGGCAATCTCAAATATTTGCGCAGTACGGCCGAATTCCTTACCTACTATCCGATCATTTGGAGCGATTTGATTGGTTCGCTGAAGCTAACGGCGGGCTACATTAACGGGTATGGGGGGCAATTCGTGCCCCTCAATGAGAGGTTCTTCCGCGGCGGCGACTCCTTCCCGGGCTTCAAGCTTGCTGGCGTTGGCCCGCGTGACATCGTCTCAGGCAGCTATGGCGCGGTGGGCGGCGATGCCTACGCCATTGGCAGTACCAGAGTTCGGCTGCCAGACTTCATGCCCGCCAGCTATGGGATCAGCTTATCCCTGTTCTCGTATTTCGGTACGCTTGGGCATATTGATTCGGGGCCGGGGGTCTGTACGCCAACGAGCTGTGTGAAGGATAATTTGGCGTTTCGCATGTCCGTCGGCCTTAGTGTCGGCTGGAAATCGCCGTTCGGTCCGGTCGAAATCGACTTTGGTGTACCGATTATCAAAGCACCTTACGATCAAACACAAAACATACTCTTCAGTACTCAGACAGGATTGGGACAACAATGATGAGCAATCGTATCCGCGGCCTTCTGGCCAAGACCTTTGCGGCCGCAGCGATGGCTGCCGCACTTTCTCTCACTGCCACAGTGGCTTCGGCCCAGGCGGCTGGCGCCACGCCGGTTACCAAGACGCCGGCTCCTAAGATCCTCGTGATTGACCGTGCCGCGATTTTGAGCCAGTCCAAAGTAGGCCAAGACATTGCCCAGCAGGTGCGGGCTTACACAGCCGCCGCCGAGAAAGAATTCAAGGGCGAAAGCGATGCCCTCAAGCGTGAGCGCACCCAGCTTGAGCAGCAGGCCGCCATCCTCTCCGCCGACGCCAAGAGGCAGAAGCTGGAGGCCTTTCAGAAGAGGGCGGAAGCCTTCCAGCAGCAGGTGGAACACCGTCAGGAACTGATCCAGGGTGGTGTCATCAAGGCCCGTGAGCAGGTTGAACAGGCGCTGGGACCCATTCTGCAAGGAGTGATGGCTGAGCGCGGCGCGAACCTGCTCTTCGATCGCAATGTCGTTATCCTGGGCACTGTGGATGTCGATGTCACTCCGGTGGTCATTTCCCGCCTCAACAAGAAGCTGCCGGCGGTCAAGGTTGACCTGGTGATGCCGCCGAAGAACATGCTTCAGCCGCAGCCGCCGGCACAGTAAGCCGCAAGCGCTCTTGAGGGCCATTCGCACCGGCGTTTGGCCCCAAGTGGGCTTCGGGCGTTCCTCATGGCCGATCCTCGCTTTTTCGACAATCACGGGCCTTTTTCGGTCGAGCAGCTGTGCGCGCTCGTGTCTGGGGTCAGCGCCGCAGACAGCCAGCTGCCGGCTCTCGTGTACGACCTTGCCTCCTTGAATGGGGCGGGGCCGCAGCATTTGACGTTCTGTGATGGGAGCAAGTCTGCCACCGAGGCGCTTGCGAGGTCAGCGGCGGGTTTTTGCCTCGTCTCGCGAGCGCCGGTGAACGCTCCTTCTGGTTGTCATCTTATCTTGGTTAGCGATCCGCTCGCGGCCTTTGCTGCTGTGGCGCGTCTCTTCTACCCAGAGCATGAACAGGTCGTCTGGTCGCAGCAGACCGCAGTCGATCCTACTGCAGATATCGGGGCTGAGGTGATGTTGGGGCCTGGGGTGGTAGTAGGCCCCGGCGCCCAGATTGGCGCGGGGGCACAGATTGGTGCCGGAACTGTCATCGGCCGCGGCGTGGCCATCGGCCGCAAAGCGATGATCGGCAGTCAGGTCACGATCAGCCATGCCTATGTGGGGGACAATGTTCTGATTCTGCCTGGCGCGCGTATCGGGCAGCCTGGGTTCGGATTTGTCTCCGGGCCCAAGGGTCACCTCAAGATTCCCCAGCTTGGCCGCGTGATCATTCAGGACAGTGTCGAAATTGGTGCCAATGTTACGATCGATCGTGGCGCCTTAGCCGATACGGTCATCGGCGAGGGAACGAAGATTGATAATCTGGTCCAGATTGGGCACAACTGCCGCATCGGTCGCCATTGCGTGATCGTGTCCCAGGCTGGCCTATCTGGTAGCGTGGAGTTGGGGGATTTTGTGATCTTGGGCGGCCAGGTGGGGGTTGCCGATCATGCCCAGATCGGTGACGGCGCGCGGATCGCGGCAAAAGGTGGCGTACCGCCGGGAACCTATCCTGGCGGACGGGATTATGGCGGATTTCCGCTGCGCCCGATCAGCCAATGGCGGCGGGAGGTGGCGACGTTGGCATTGCTGGCCAAGCGTCGCAAGCGAGATGGGAATGGCTGAAGAACACGATGCTCTGGTGTTGGATGTCGAGCAGATCAAGAGGCTGCTGCCGCATCGCGCCCCCTTTCTCTTCGTTGAGCGGCTGAGCGATATCGTTCCAGGAGAAAGCGCCGTAGGCTGGAAGGCGGTGTCGTACAATGAACCGCATTTTGCCGGGCACTTTCCCAACTATTCAGTCATGCCAGGCGTGTTGATTGTCGAGGCTATGGCCCAGGCAGCCGGTGCTCTCGTGGTTCACACCATGGGAGGCGTCGACAAGCAAAAGGTGGTCTATTTCATGACCATCGACAAGGCGCGGTTTCGCCGGCCAGTGGTTCCCGGCGATATGTTGCGGTTTCCGGTCAAAGCCTTACAGCGGCGAGGACCGGTGTGGCGCTTCGAAGGCAAGGCCTATGTCGGAACCACGCTGTGCGCTGAAGCGGAATATAGTGCCATGATCCGGGATGCGGATACGCCGACGTGACCATTCATCCAACGGCGATAATAGAAGACGGCGCGCTGCTGGGCGCAGACGTCGAAATCGGCCCGTATTGTCTGGTGCAGTCCGGTGCAGAACTTGCTGATGGGGTCCGTCTGCATGGGCACGTCGTCATCGGTGGCGGCGCGCGCATCGGCGCGCGCACAGAGGTCTATGCCCATGCGGTATTGGGGGGGGATGCCCAGATCCGTGGTGCCCGTAACAGCTCCTCGCGCCTCGTGATTGGTGAGGACTGCGTCATCCGTGAGCACGTTACCATGAGCGCCGGCAGCGCAAAGGGACACGGCATCACGCGTGTCGGTCGGGCTGGCTATTTCATGGCCTACAGCCATGTCGCACATGACTGTACTGTTGGTGATGGGGTTACTTTTGCCAATGGGGTGCAGTTGGGCGGACATGTCGAAGTGGGCGAGGGCGCCAATTTCGGAGGTCTATCGGCGGTACAGCAATTCGGGCGGGTTGGGCGCTTTGCCTTTGTAGGTGGTGTCACCGGCGTTAACGAGGATGTCATTCCGTATGGCATGGTGATCGGGTCGCGGGCACGTCTGACCGGTCTCAATCTGATTGGCCTGAAGCGACGCAACATCGCCCGCGCTCATATTCACGCATTGCGCGGAGCCTTTCGCGTCATCTTCCAGGATGAGAGCGGGACACTCGCTAGCCGCGCGCAGGCGGCGGCGCAGCGCTGGCCCGAAATCGCGGAGGTGCAGGAAGTTGTCCAGTTCGTACTAGCGGACGCCAAGCGTCCGGTATGCTCGGCGCGCCGGCGAACGGGCGTGGAGTCAGAGTAATGGCCGTGCTTGGGATCATTGCCGGTGGCGGCGCGTTGCCGCTTGCTGTTGCTGACGCCGTACGCCAAGGCGGACGGGATGTTTTTATTCTCGCGCTCGTTGGAGCAGCCGATCCAGGAGTGGAACAGTATCCTCACGCATGGAATTCGCTAGGCGAAGTCGGCCGAGCGATGCAACTGCTACGTGATCACGGAGTGGATGAGGTATTACTGGCGGGGAAAGTTGCCCGACCGCGGTTCAGCGAGGTCAAACTTGATTTCAAAGGGGCACGCGTTTTGCCGCGTGTGCTGGCCGCAGCCCGCCGTGGCGATGATGCGCTGCTCAAATGCATGGTGGCACTGTTCGAGGATGACGGGTTTCGCGCGATTGGCGTTGCTGAGGCTGCGCCATCGTTGCTGATGGGACCCGGTGCTTTGGGGCGACGCGCACCTTCAGAGGATGATCTGGCAGATATCAAGATTGCGGTTGAGGTGGTCCGGCTGATGGGAAGGCTTGATGTCGGACAGGCAGCGGCGGTGTGTGACGGACTGGTGCTTGCGGTTGAAGCCGCAGAAGGGACTGATTGCATGATCGAACGTGTGGCCAGCCTTCCTGCTGCGATTCGCGGCGCGCCTGGAAAACCTCGAGGTGTTCTCGTCAAGGCGCCGAAGCCACAGCAGGATGGAAAGACAGATCTGCCGGTAATCGGCATCCAGACCATTGCCAACGCGGCGGCGGCCGGTCTTGCCGGCATCGCGGTGGAGGCTGGGAGCACCCTGATTTTGGGACGACAGGAGGTATGCGCCGCGGCTGACCGCGCGGGATTATTCGTCTACGGGTTTTTGCGCGACGCTGGATCATGACCCCGCCTCGGCTCATGCTGGTCTGTGGCGAGCCGTCCGGGGATCAGCTGGGAGCACAGCTGATGGTGGCGCTCAAAAGCCTGGATCCGCAGGTTGAGATTAGCGGGGTAGGTGGCGAAGCAATGACGGCGCAAGGCTTGTCGTCGTTATTTTCACTCTCCGACACCGCCGTGATGGGCCTGCGCGAAGTCGTGCCCAAGATTCCTAGAATTCTCGCTCGCGTCAATGAAGCGGTGGATTTTGCAGTGCGCACGCAGCCTGACGCCGTAGTACTGATAGATAGTCCAGACTTTACCCATCGCATAGCGCGCAAGCTAAAGCGTCGGGCTCCTAAGATCGCTACAGTCAATTATGTCGCCCCACAGGTCTGGGCGTCGCGTGCTTATCGCGCCAGGGCCATGGCACGTTACTTTGATCTCTTGCTTGCACTGCTTCCCTTCGAAGCGCAGTTCTTCCAGTCCTATGGTCTCAAGACTGTCTTCGTCGGCCACCCAGTCATCGAGCGTGCTGCCCGCATGCAAGGGGGACCGGAATTGCGTGAGCGTCTTGGCATTCCGCCAGATGCGTGCCTTCTTTGCGTACTTCCCGGCAGCCGTAGCAATGAGATTCGCCTTCTTCTACCGGTCTTTCGTGATGCAGTCGCGCTGCTGCAGCAAAAAACTCGCAATCTTTACTGCGTGCTGCCGACCATACCCCATGTCGCAGAACGGGTGCGACGGGGAGTGTCTGACTGGCCCACACCGCTAACCATCCTGGATCGCGAGGATGATAAATTTGCGGCTTTTGCTGCGGCCAATGCGGCGCTGGCCGCTTCGGGAACTGTCACGACTGAACTCGCTCTTGCGCGCACCCCGCTGGTCGTTGGCTATAAGTTAGGTTGGATGACCTATAAGATGGCTCGTCCTTTCATTCATGCTCCCTTTGCAACACTCGTGAATATTCTGCTGGGGCGTGAGGCTGTACCTGAACGCATTCAGGAGCAGTGCACGCCCGAGGCTCTGGTCGACGCCCTCTTGCCGCTTCTGGAAGAAGGCCCCACGCGTGCCCGTCAAATCGCTGATCTTGGCGAGGCCTGCCACAAACTGGGCGAAGGCAGTTTGGCTCCGTCCTATCGGGCCGCGCAGTCTCTCCTCGACTTTGTGGGCGCGCATAAGACGTAGATCCGGATTGACCGATCTACGCGGGTTGGCATCGGTTTTGGACAAGATATTTGCTGACGATGAGGCCATACGAGCAGCATGCTCTGCGCCTCAGGCCTTGTCTTATTTTGCCGGCCTGGCGCCTACCGAACATTGACGCTGTGCGTTGCAGGATTTGTGGTCTGGATTGAGCAGGCCGTCGGCGCCACCGCAAGCCAGAACGCGACAAAGGTTTGGTGAAGAGAACACGCGGAGGCGCGGTTCCGGTCCTGACTTGACCCACCCAAAAACAAATGACACTATTAGTGTCACAATATCGCAGATGATATTCCGTGATCGAGCTGGAAGTATTGACCCATGCAGGTGCTGCGCACGCCTGACAGCTGCTTCGAAAATCTGCCCGACTATGATTTCGTCCCGCATTATGGCGAGATCCGTGACGCTGATGGAACCAACCTGCGGATTCACTATCTTGATGAGGGACCTGCGGACACGGACATGTGACCATCGAAGGTGCGGGGCACTTTCGTCAGGAAGATAAACCCGATGAGATCGTTGCCCTTCTGGATCAATTCATCCGTTAGGCAGAGTGTGCACACATGAACGTCGAGAATGCTCTTTATCCCACCCGTGAACGTATGACGGCGCTCGCTGCAAAGGCCGAGGCCTCGGCTATTGTCATGCTCAATCTACTCAAATTTCGTGATTTGGCCGAATATTCCGACGGGCGTTCGAGTACGCTGAGCGGTCGGCAAGCCTACAATATTTATGGCGAGGCGATGCGTGGCATCGTCGAGGAGGCGGGCGGAAAATTCCTCTTCTATGGCGATATTACTGGACTAGTCATTGGCGAGATTGGCGAGTTGTGGGATGCCGCAGCCTTGGTGCGATATCCCTCGTCGGCCGATTTTGCCCGTATCGCCATGCTGCCGGAGGTCCAGCAGATCGGTATTCACCGCGCCGCGGGCCTTAAGGGGCAATTGCTGCTTCCTGTAGCCTCTACCCACATTGGACTTTAGCCATGAGAGATCACATGCGCTCCTTTAGCCTGGTTCTTCTTTTCCTTGTTCTTGGTGCTTCAGCAACGGCCGCGCCTCTTGGTCCGGAGGCACAGAAAATCTACGACAGGTTGAAGGCGCGTTCCGATATATCCAGAATCTGCAACGACAAGCAGGCTCTCGCCAGTGCCACCCGCTCAACCGTTCGCACTATGTTTTTTGAAGGTGAGATTTCAGGTCATCCGCGCCGGGAGGCGCGCGCCGCGGCGAAGCGGATTTTTCTGACTTGCTCTCAGTTCAAGGCGTCACCGCACTAGCTTGTCGAAGCTGGTGACGACAATGTATTTTTTCGGTTCATGCGGGGTTATCCGAAGGGATAAGGCGACGATTGCGGTCTGTCGACGCCTATGCTCGCCGCCGTCCGCCATGACGGGCACGCGAGAGGCGGGCTTTGCTCCCCACAGCACCGTGGCTAGGTTCTTCGGCAAAGAGTGAAATCAATTGCTCGGTCATCGCTCCACCCAGCTGCTCGGCGTCAACGATTGTGACCGCCTTGCGATAATAGCGGGTGACGTCATGGCCGATGCCGATTGCGGAAAGCTGCACAGGTGACTTTTCTTCGATATCATGAATGACATTGCGCAGGTGGCGTTCGAGGTAATTCCCCGCATTGACCGAAAGCGTGGAGTCGTCGACCGGCGCGCCATCAGAAATCACCATCAGGACCTTACGCTGTTCCGGACGCCCGACAAGCCGGCCATGGGCCCACATCAGCGCTTCACCGTCGATGTTTTCCTTGAGCAGCCCTTCGCGCATCATCAAACCGAGATTGCGTCGGGCCCGCCGCCAGGGTTCGTCAGCACCCTTGTAAACGATGTGCCTGAGATCATTGAGGCGGCCGGGATGGGGTGCCTTGCCTTCGGTGATCCAACGCTCGCGCGCCTGGCCTCCCTTCCACGCCCGTGTGGTGAAGCCGAGGATCTCTGTCTTGACCGCACACCGCTCCAGTGTACGGGCGAGAATATCGGCACACATCGCTGCCACCATAATGGGGCGGCCACGCATTGATCCGGAATTGTCCAATAGCAGACTGACAATGGTATCGCGGAATTCCAGATCCTTTTCGTGTTTAAACGAAAGTGGATACATCGGATCCATGATGATGCGGGGCAGGCGGGATGAGTCGAGAATACCTTCCTCGAGATCAAATTCCCAAGTCCGGTTCTGCTGGGCCATTAAAAGGCGCTGCAACTTGTTGGCCAGCCGTGATACCACACCCTGAAGAGATTGCAGTTGTTGGTCGAGGAAGTTGCGCAACCGTGTCAGCTCTTCGGCGTCGCACAGCTCGGTGGCATGGATGATCTCGTCGAACTGGGTGGTAAAGACGCGATAGCCCCAGCTCTCCTGATCGGCGAAAGGCTGCTCCGGGCGCCAAGGCTTGCTACCGTCGTCACTGTCTGACTGCTCGGCAAGATCCTCCGCACTTTCGGCTTCGCTTTCCGCCGTCAGCTCCTCGCCTTCGTCCCCCTCAGCCTCACGCATCTGGGCGTCGCCGGACTGCTCCTGGCTTTCGGCCTCGGCACCCTCCTGGCCCTCGCCGGACTGTTCCGATTCGTCGGCGTCGGCATCTCCTTCGCCTTCTTGCTCCTCGGCAAGTTCATCGCCAACCTTGAGGTCCTTCAGGATTGTCCGTGTCAGCTTGGCAAAGGCGGTCTGGTCGCGCATCGCGCTTTCGAGCCTGGATAGATCGTCTCCCGCCCGTTCCTCGATAAAGTCCCGCCACAGGTCGACGGCATGCCGCATGCTGTCTGGTGGTGGCTGCCCGGTCAGCTTCTCGCGCACGACAAGGCCGAGCGCATCTGCGAGTGGCACTTCGGCGCGTTCACGGGCCTGCGTAACCGGCTTTTGTTGATAGCGGGCCTCCAGATTGGCAGCGAGATTGGCGCTGACACCCTGCATGGCCAACGCCCCAATTGCCTCGACGCGGGCCTGCTCGGCAGCTTCGAACAGTTCGGCGGCATCCGTGCTCGCTGGCCGAAAGCGCGCATGGACGCTGTCTTCGTGATAGGCCTTCCGCAAGGCATAGGCGTCACCTGCGCCACGTACGATGGCGATTTCACCCGGCGGCAAGTTGCGCGATGGCAAGGGTAATCGGGCGCGATTGCCACGTAACGACGGCGGTTCTGCGCCGAAGCTGATATCCATTTCAGGCTCGCCAGCAAGGCTGCGCACGGCGGCTGCGACGGCACGCTTGAAAGGTTCGACGGGATTATCGTTATTCGCCATTCGCGCTTTATGCGACCAGGATCTTTGCTGCGCTTTCCGGCAAATCCTCGCCGAAGCAACGTTGATAGAACTCGGCAACGCTGGCGCGCTCCAGCTCATCACATTTGTTTAGAAAGGTGAGGCGGAAGGCAAATCCGAGATCGCCAAATATCTTGGCATTTTCTGCCCAGGTGATAACCGTACGCGGGCTCATCACGGTGGAAAGGTCTCCATTCATGAAAGCGTTGCGCGTCATGTCGGCGAGGCGCACCATGGCACCGACAGACTTTCGACCTTCCGCAGTCTCGTTGTAGCTCGGTACTTTCGCCAGCACGATCTCTACCTCCGCGTCGTGGTGGAGATAATTGAGCGTGGCAACGATACTCCAGCGATCCATCTGTCCCTGATTGATCTGCTGCGTGCCATGATAAAGACCAGAGGTGTCGCCAAGACCAATCGTATTGGTGGTGGCAAAAAGTCGGAACGCCTTGTGTGGGTGGATGACACGGTTCTGATCAAGCAGTGTCAGCTTTCCCGATACCTCGAGCACGCGCTGGATCACAAACATGACATCTGGACGACCGGCATCGTATTCGTCAAAAGTCAGTGCCACCGGATGTTGCAGGCACCAAGGCAACAGTCCCTCGCGAAATTCAGTGACCTGACGCCCCTCCTTGAGCACGATCGCGTCTTTGCCAATGAGATCGATACGGCTGATGTGGCTGTCCAGATTGATGCGGATGCATGGCCAGTTGAGGCGGCTGGCGACCTGCTCGATATGGGTAGACTTACCTGTTCCGTGATAGCCCTGGATGAGGACGCGGCGATTGTGGGCAAATCCCGCCAAAATCGCGAGCGTGGTTTCACGATCGAAACGATAGGCCGGGTCGATGTCCGGGACATATTCAGCATTACGCGTTGAAAAGGCAGGTACCTGTAAATTGGCTTCGATGCCGAAGGTCTTGCGCACATCGACCATGGTGTCAGGCGCGGTGGCGGGATCGAGGCCCTGAGGCTCAGTGGACATGTTGCGTCTTTCCGGATCCGAGGTAACGATGGTTTTGCCCTCTGCCGTTGACACGCAGGGACACAAAGGGCGCCGGCTTTAGGTCAGGCCGGCCGCGCGCAGGACGCCATAGGCCTTGATTACCTGTTTGAGACGCTCCTCGGCCCCCCGGTCGCCGCCATTGGCGTCAGGGTGGAACCGCTTCACTAGCTCCTTATACCGTGCCTTGATCTGGTGCAAGCTGGCACCAGCGTCAAGATTGAGTATCTCGAAAGCCCGCAGCTGGACTGCAGTAAACTTCCTCTCCGGCGGACGCACCGTTTCGGCGACGTCCCCAAAAACGCCGTGCGGATCATCATAGCGCTCGGCTTCTCCGCCATCGCTTTGCCGAAAACGTCCTCGTCCGTCAATTTTCCAGGTTGGCCGGTGGCCGGTCAGGGCGGCGACGCGAAAGGCCTCGATCTGCGCATCGCTCATGCCCCGGAAGTAATCCCAGCTTTCATTGTGTGCCCGTGCATGTTCAAGGCAAAACCATAGGTGCTCGTTCAGGTTGTCGCGAGACTTGGGAACCTTGTGAGTACCTTCATTGGGGCAATCGGTGCGGGCACAGCACCGCGGCCCGACCGGTTTTTGCGGGCGGTCGGGTTTAATGCGAATATCGCGACCAAAGCGCGGGCGGTAGTTGGTCGAGGCCATGTGCTAAATTATGGTATCGCCAGGGTAAAAGACAAGAAAACGAAACACTTGACAGCTGATTTGTGGCACGGGAAGGAGATGGCAGTGAACGTTGCAGCGGCGATCCGCGACAAATTGACAAGTGCTTTGAAGCCGCTTCGGCTCGAGGTGATTGATGACAGTGCGCGGCATGAAGGCCATGCCGGCTCACGCCCTGGCGGACAAAGCCATTTCAGGGTCCTCATCGTGTCATCGTTGTTTGAGGGCATGAGCC
Source organism: Rhizomicrobium sp. (assembly GCA_049964915.1). Lineage (GTDB taxonomy): Bacteria > Pseudomonadota > Alphaproteobacteria > Micropepsales > Micropepsaceae > Rhizomicrobium. The sequence goes on along the minus strand of JBMFWV010000002.1, from coordinate 12,004 downwards.
GGCTGGCGCGACAGAAGCTGGTCTATGCCACCCTCGCACAAGAACTCGCTGGACCGGTCCATGCATTGTCCGTCACGGCGCGGACACCGGACGAGGCGGGGTGACGCGGATTGCGGTAATTTGATTGCGCTGCCGGCGCAGGATTTCGAATTGAAAGCCGTAAAATGCGAACCGTTGGCCGACTTCCGGGATCGCACGGGCTTCGTGAATAATGAGCCCCGCAAGGGTGGTCGCCTCTTCGTCGGGTAACGACCAGTCCAAAGCGCGGTTGATGTCCCGAACTGGCATGTTTCCGTCTATGTTGTAGGTACCATCCGACTGCGGGCGGATACCCGGCGGTACGCGGACATCGGATTCTTCCGGCATTTCCCCAATGATCTCATTGAGGATGTCCTCGAGGGTCACCACGCCTTGGATTGTGCCATATTCGTCCACGACCATCGCAAAGTGGGTGCGGCGTTCGCGAAACGCCCGCAACTGAGCCTCGACACCTCGGGTGTCAGGAACGAACCAGGCTTCGTGCATCAGGCTCAACAGGTCGAAGTCCTCAAGGTGACCTTGTCGGCGCACCAGCTCGGCCATGACGTCTTTGCTATTAATCACCCCGATCACGTTGTCATTGGTTCCCCGCCACACCGGGACCCGGGTGTGATGGGCATCCAGCAGGGCCTGCAGAAGCGTGCTGCGTGGCAGGTCCGCGTCCAGCATGGCGACGTTCTTGCGGTGAACCATGACATCGCCAACTTTGAGTTCCCGCAGATCGAGAATGCCGCCAATCATGTCCCGATGCTCACGCGCCATTGCGCCCTCGATATGGTGAAGGGCAACGGCGCCGCGGATTTCCTCGTGGGCCGGCACCATCGAGGCGTTACCCTCCTGGCGTACCCCGAATAGGGTCAGCACGCGCCAAACCAGCCATTGCACGGTACGCACGATCGGACGGGCGGCGGCGACAATGACACAGAGGGCCCCCCCCACGCGCAGCGCAAAAAGATCGGTGCGGGCAATGGCAAGGGTCTTGGGCATTACCTCGGCGAAGATCAGAATCAGAACGGTCATCGTCGCGGTGGCTACGGCCACGGCATCGGCGCCAAGCAGATGCCCGAGCATCCATGTTGCCAAGGACGAGAGCAGGATGTTGAAGAAGGTGTTGCCGAGGAGGATGGTTCCGATCAGATTTTCCTTGTCTGTGATCAGGCGATTGACTGCACGGGCGCGCTGCGATCCGTCCTTCTCCAGTTGGTGCATGCGGGCGCGGGAAACTGCAGTCAGGGCGGTTTCCGAACCCGAGAAAAATCCGGAAACCCCGAGTAGCAGCACGATGGCAAATGCAGTTCCCACGAGGGTCAGCGTCATGATTGGCTCCGTCAGTCGGCCGAAAGTACCGCCAAGAGGTCGGCGGTCGGTACGCTTTGGGTGGTGAAGGCGTCGCCAATGCTGCGCGCCAGCACGAAGGTAAGTGCCCCCGCATGCACCTTTTTGTCGTGGCTCATGAGTTGGATGAGAGCCTGTCCATCCAGCCTTTGGGGACCCAGAGCTGACAATTCGGTGGGAAGTCCGATCGCTGCAAGATGCCGGCAAAGCCGCTCTGCATCGCTTTTGGGAGCCAGGCCGAGGCGCACAGACAGGCGGAATGCCAGGACCATGCCGATGGCCACAGCTTCGCCGTGCAGAAGCTGATCGGAAAATCCGCAAGCCGCCTCCAGCGCATGGCCAAACGTGTGACCAAGATTGAGCAGGGCTCGCTCACCACTTTCTCGCTCGTCGCGTGCTACGATCGCAGCTTTCATGCGACAGGAATGGGCGACGGCATGGCTGAGGGCTGCCTGATCCCCGGAAAGGGCGGCCGGCCCGTGCTCTTCGAGCCAGGCAAAAAACGCGGCGTCGCCTAGTGCGCCATATTTGACAATTTCGGCGTATCCGGCCCGCATCTGACGCTGCGGCAGGGTGGAAAGGCTTGAGATGTCGGCAATCACGAGGCGGGGTTGATGAAACAGGCCGATGAGATTTTTGCCATGGCGCGTGTTAATTCCGGTTTTGCCGCCAACCGAGGAATCGACCTGGGCCAAAAGGGTGGTTGGCATCTGAACCACGGCCAGGCCGCGCTTAAGGATGCCGGCCGCAAAGCCGGCCAGATCACCGACAACTCCGCCACCCAAAGCGATGACAAGACTACTGCGGTCCAATTCGAGATCGAGCAACCCCTCGCACAGCTGCTCCAGCCCCGCGAAGCTCTTGCTGGCTTCACCCGCTGGGACAACGAGTGGGGCCGCGGTCAACCCCTCAGCCCGCAATCCCTCCAAAAGCACCGGCAAATGCACTGCGGCCACATGCTCGTCTGTCACAATGGCGATGGAGCCCCGGGCTCGCGGTTTGATGAACTCTGCCGCGCGCGGGATCAGGCCCGGGCCCACCTCTATGTCATAACTGCGGGTCCCCAAGTTTACGGAAATAGTCTCGCTCACATGTCCTCCACGATGCCGCGCGCAACGAGCGCGGCCAAGATACGATTAACCTGAACCTGGTGCGGTCCGTCTTCGGTTTCAACGTGGATATCGGCCTCGCCGTAAAGGGGGGCTCGGGCCTCCAGCAGCCGGGTAAGGATATCGTGTGGGTCACCATTGCGCAGCATGGGCCTGGTATCTCGCCGCCCGACACGCTCGACGAGCAGGGCAACCGGGGCCTTGATCCAAACCGAAACGGCACCTTTCTGGATTGCGGCGCGGATCTGGGCATCCGCGAAGGAGCCGCCCCCGGTCGCCAGCACCAGGGGAGGAAGTTCCAGGAGCCTTGCGATCACCTTGCGCTCACAGCTGCGGAACGCCTCCTCACCATAGCGTTCGAAGATTTCGGTGATGGTGCAGCCCGCGGCGAGCTCAATCTCCGCATCGGAATCACGAAACGGGACCTTAAGCCGCGTGGCGAGCCGTCGCCCCAGCGAGCTCTTGCCCACACCCATCATCCCGATCAGGGCGATCGTGCGCCTTAAACCGCTCATATTTCTGGCTTACACGGAGTGCAGGAAAGCTTCCAGCAGGACTTGCATTTCCCCCAGTGTTTCCTTCAGAAAGAGGGAGCGCAGGGGTGGGGGCCGCTTCGCGTTTATCGCAAACCTTGGGTGAACACATGGCTTGGGCAATTCGCATTGGGCTCGGCGTTCTTTTCCTCGCAATCATTGGGGCCGGGTTCTTGGCCTGGTACGCCGGCACGCTCACACCCCCGCAGCGCGCCTATCATCAGGTGCTCACCCATGAACGGGCTTCTTACTAGGGCGCTGGCCGCTGCCTTTTTGGCCGGATGGGTCCTTCTGCCAGGGATTGCCTGGGCGCAGCCCAGCGGTGGATCTGCCACGGGTGCTCCGCAAACGCTGAGCGGGCCTCCTCCAAATGCCCCGGAGGTGCCCATCAGGGCTGGCGCCACGGGGTCAGCGGTGACGGTGAACCCGCTGGGCGCAGTCGAAGGGCCCCCTGCGGGTACGATCAGCGCGGACCAGGGAGGACTCGGGGCATCCCTGTGGCTCGGTGCCCCCAAATTGGAAGCCGAGGCGCTTCTGGACCGGCTTCCCATCGCCACTACCATCGCACCCCTGCGGGCTTTGGCGCGCAGGCTCCTCCTCACCACGGCGGCGGCACCGATAGGGCAGGCGCCCCACGCTTTTGCTACGGTTCGCTTGCGCCGCCTGCTCGATGCGGGCCTGCTGGGCGACGCGGGGGCGCTGGCCCTCGTCGCTGAGGTCCCACATGATCCGGATTTTGACCGTGCCCGCGCTGACGCACTGCTCTATTCCAATCAGACGCAGGCGGTGTGTGGTCCTGACACTTCCCGTCGTCTCCGCAGCTCCGGGCCCTTCTGGATCCGGCTTCGGGCCTATTGCTACAGCGTGCAAGGCAATCTGCCCGCAGCTCAGCTGACGCTGTCGGTGATGCAGGTACAAGGGCTTGCGGATCCAGGATTTAACGGCCTGCTCGCAGGGTTGCGTCAGCGCTCCTTGTCGATGCCCAAAAAGATAGTGAACGCCGATGCACTCACTGTCTTTCTGCTGCAACAGAACAGCCTGCCGGTTCCGCTCGACCTTGGTGAGGAGTTGGGCACGCCGGGACTTTTGCTGGCGGCGCAGGCGGCAAAGAACCCGCCGAGTGACCGCATCGCTGCGGCTGAGCGCGTGTTGCGTACCGGTGCGCTTTCGGTATCTGAACTGCGAGCCATCGCCGATGCGCAGAACTTCTCTTCAGATCAGTTGGCCACCGAGCACGCGCAGGTTCTGCAGTTGCCGTTTCTGGAAGGCCAGGCCCTCTTGCGCCGAGCGGTGAAGAAAGCGTCGGAGGAGGCGCAGCCGGCGCTGATCTATGAGGCTCTTGCCACCGCCCGCAAGCAGGACCTGATGGGAGTCGCGGCCGACCTCGAACAGGGCGCGCTCATGCGCGTCATGCCAACGGCGCGCGACCGCAGAATGACTGACCTGTTTGCCCGGGCGCTGATGATGACGGGCAATGTCGACAGGGCGGCTGACTGGGCAGCAACGCTTGATCCTTCAAGTCCAAGCGATGCCACGTTATGGGCACATCTCTACGCCTGCCTTGAGCTGATCGCCCCGGCAAGCGTTGCTCCAGGCCAGCGTGCTGCCATGCTCGTCGAGTTGCGTCGCGAATTGGTGCAAGGAGCGCCAGGACAACGCTTTGCGGCCCTGGCACTTGGCCTGTTCAACGTGCTGAAGGAGCCCCTGCCACCTGCGGTGGCGCTCACTGCAAGGCGCGCTCTTGCGACCACATGGCCGGGACGTCGACCGGGCAGGGTCTACATGCACAAGCTCACCGAAGCTATGCGCGCATCGGGACAGCGCGGAATTGCCATTGCCTTCATCCTCGATGCGCTGGGAGCGCAGGGCCCTGGTGACTTGACCCCCGATTCATGCGTCGCGCTTGTTGGCGACCTTGTACGCGAACATTTGAGTGCTGACGCACGTGCAATCGGCGGAGCTGCTCTCCTAAATTACCAGGCACCGCGCCTGGAGGGGGCCGCCCGGCAGGTCAAAGGGGCGGCCTCGCTGTGAACCCGCGCGCGCCAGCCGCCACACAGAATGCCGCATTGATTGAAGCGTTTCTCGATATGATGGGCTCGGAACGTGGAGCCAGCAACAATACGATCGCCGCTTACCGGCGGGACTTGATGGATCTGGCCCATGGTCTTGATCTCTCAAAGGCACCGCGCGCGGCGCTGCGCGAGGTTCTGGAACGCTTTGGCCAGGCGGGGTTTGCCCCCTCCACCCAGGCTCGCAAGCTGTCGGCATTCCGACAGTTTTTTGGCTTTCTCTATCAGGAGGGAATTCGCAGCGAGGATCCAACATCGATCCTGGATGCACCCAAGATGGTACGTCCCCTTCCCAAAGTGCTGAGCGCAGAAGATGTAAGGCGATTGATTGAGTGCGCCGAGGTGCAGGCTGCGCGCGAGGCGCAGGGTCGCCGTCTGCTGGCGATGGTCGAGATCCTCTACGCTGCGGGATTGCGGGTATCCGAGTTGGTCAGCCTTCCACTTGCAGCGGCCAAGGCCCGCGACGGGGTCATTTTGGTGCGCGGCAAGGGAGGTAAGGAGCGCCTGGTGCCGCTCAACAGCCACGCACGACAAGCGATCGCAAGTTGGCTCGAAGTGAGAGAGCAGTTCCTCGCCAGTGGTGAGAAACATAGTCTCTACCTGTTTCCCTCGCATGGTAAAGAGGGGCATATCACCCGACGCGCCTGCCATAAGCTGCTCAAGCAGCTCGCACTCAAGGCTGGCATTGATCCTGACAAGCTCAGTCCACATGTGCTGCGTCACGCCTTTGCCACCCATCTGGTGGAAGGCGGTGCGGATCTGCGGAGTGTGCAGACCATGCTGGGTCATGCAGATATCGCAACGACCCAGATTTACACCCATGTCGCAAGTGGCCGCCTTGTGCGCGTAGTCCAGTCTGCCCATCCCCTGGCGCGACGCGGGAACGCCAAGCGGGACAAAGGGCCGAAACAGCCATCTTGATCTATGCTGTCAAGGCTCTAGGCTGCCTCGATGCCGCAGAGGAGCCCAATCCGTGTCCTTTACTCCTGTTATTCGCCGTACGCCGCCACGGCTTTATCGATCCAAACTGTTCGTGCCGGGCTCACGTCCGCAATTGTTTGCCAAGGCGGCGGCAAGTGCTGCCGATGTTGTGTGCCTTGATCTGGAGGATGCAGTGGCTCCTGCGGACAAGGACAAAGCCCGCGATAACATCGTCGAGGCACTTCACGACGTGGACTTCGGTCGCAAGCTGGTAAGCGTGCGTATCAATGGTCTGGATACACATTGGTGTTATCGCGACGTACTGGCGCTCGTAGAGAAGGGGGGGGAGCGTCTGGACGCGATCATGATTCCCAAGGTCGGTTCAGCTGCTGATGTCTACGCGATTGACATGCTTGTCACTCAGGCCAGCGCTGCGGTTGGAAGGAGAAAGCAGATCGGCCTTGAGGTGATCATCGAAACCGCGCTTGGCCTGGGTAATATTGACGAGATCGCCGGTGCATCTGCCCGTCTTGAGAGTCTGCATTTTGGCTCGGCAGATTACGCGGCATCGCAAGGCATGCGCACCACCAATATTGGTGGTGGCAATTCAGACTATGTGATGCTGACGGATGCTTTGGATGATGGCCGTCGGGAGCGGCATTGGAACGATCTTTGGCATTATCCGCTGTTCCGCATGTGTCAGGCGGCGCGGGCTCACGGGCTGGTTCCGATCGACGGGCCGTTTGGCGATTATTCGGATGCGGATGGCTTTCGGGCCCAGGCGATGCGCACTGCAATCCTCGGCTGTGAAGGCAAGTGGGCAATCCACCCCAGCCAGGTGGCACTCGCCAATGAAATCTTTACCCCGCCGCAAAAGGAGGTCACACGGGCTCAGGCCATTCTGGCGGCGATGAAAGAGGCGCAGGACAAAGGTCTTGGTGCGGCCACGCTCAACGGCGTTCTGATTGATGCCGCGTCCATCCGTCAGGCCCAGGTCATCGTGGAGCAAATGGCAATGATTGTCGGGCAGGACACAGACTGAGCACTGGCCGAATTAAGGGGCAGGTCTGAGCGCAGGCCGGATTTATCTCGACGAAGTAGCCTGCCCCAAGTTGCCAGGAGCGGGTGACCGAAGGGCAGGGGCGACTGCAAACGGGCGGCACCGCCGCGCGGGAAGAGCGTTAAAGGATTGAAATCAGGGTATTTTTCATTACGGGGGGGATCGTACGGTGCCACCCAGCCGTCTTCGTTGACTTTACCGGGGCCGCGGGCCACTTTCCGCGGCATTTTCCGCGTGCCTAGCAGAACGGAATTTCTGAGCAAAGATGCACGTTTATCTGGACTTTGAACGCCCGATTGCCGAACTCGAAGGTAAAATCGTCGAGCTACGTCAGCTGGCCGAGCAAGACCCCTCGATGAACATCGAGGACGAGGTTGGACGCCTGCAGGCGAAGGTCTCGGGCCTGATTAAGGAGACCTACGCCAAGCTGTCGCCTTGGCAGAAGGCCCTGGTCGCCAGGCACCCGGCGCGGCCACATTTTTCGGATTATCTGAGCGGATTGATTGACGAGTTCACGCCCCTGGCGGGCGATCGCGTGTTTGGGGAGGACCAGGCGGTGATGGCTGGTCTCGGGCGCTTTCGCGGCCAGGCTGTCGCCGTGCTTGGCCATGAAAAGGGTAACGATACCCAGTCGCGCCTTAAGCACAATTTCGGCATGGCCATGCCGGAGGGTTACCGCAAGGCCGTTCGCCTGTTTGATCTGGCGGAGCGCTTTGGTCTGCCGGTGCTTTCCTTCGTTGACACGGCTGGTGCCTATCCTGGGGTGGGAGCTGAGGAGCGGGGGCAGGCAGAGGCGATCGCGCGTGCTACCGAAAAGAGCCTCAACCTGAAGGTGCCCTTTATTGCGATGATCATCGGCGAGGGCATGTCTGGTGGTGCACTGGGCATTGCCGTGGCCAACCGGGTATTCATGCTGGAACATGCCATCTATGCGGTAATCTCGCCGGAAGGTTGCGCGTCGATACTGTGGCGCTCCGCTGACAAAGCCCAGGAGGCGGCGGCGGCAATGCGTATTTCGGCTCAGGATCTGCTCGATCTGAAGCTGATTGATGGCATTGTATCCGAACCACTGGGCGGGGCACATCGGGCGCCTGATGACGCCATTCAGGCGGTGGGAGAAACCATCGCGCGGTCCCTGAACGAATTGAGCACGCTGTTGCCGGCTCAGCTCAAGCAGCAGCGCCGTGACAAATATCTGGCCATGGGACGTGATCTCATCTGACGCTTATGCAAGTTTTGGCCAGGTGTCGGAGAGCTTGTAGCCCTCGGGCCAAGGATCGCTCGGGTCCAGCATCAGCTGGTGCGTGCCGGTGATAAAGGCGCGGCCCTGAATGCTGGAAATGATAGCGGAACGGTGGCCAGCCTTGGCCACGTCCTCGATGCGGCAGTGAAACACACTGTCTATGATCGAGCGTCCAATGAATCTGTCGCCTATCCTCAAGATGCCGCGCGCATGAAGCACGGCCATTCGCGCGGAGCAGCCGGTACCGCAGGGCGAACGATCCAGCTTACCTGGCTGAATGGCGACGGTATTGCGGCCGACCCAGCAATCGTCCTGCTGCGTAATGGGGGCCGCCAAAAGGCAGAAGGATATGTGATCCCAATCCGGATTTTCCGGGTGGCGAAAACCCAGCTGCTGGTTGGCAGCTCTGGTAATTCGGATGCCCGCTTCCGCGAGATCGCGCGCTTCATCGGGGCGTAAAGCGAAGCCCAGTGCACGGGCATCAGCGATCACAAAGCTGTCGCCGCCATAAGCCGTGTCGACGGTGAGTGTGCCCAAGCCCTCCACCTCGAGGGGCGCATCCAGACGATCAGCAAAGGACGGAACATTACGGATGCGGACCCACTCGACCTTGCCGTCGCGACAGGCGGCCGTTGCCTCAACTACACCGCCAGGTGCCTCGATATGCAAGATCGTTTGGGGTTCGTGCATCGGCAGGATGCCGGTCTCCAATAACACTGTGGCCACACACATCGAATTGGATCCGGACATGGGCGGCGTATCTTCCGGTTCCATGACGATCCAACCGATGTCGGCGCCAGCTGTCTTTGGCGGCACGAGGAGGCTGACGTGCTTGAATACTCCGCCGCGCGGTTCGTTGAGGACAAAGCTGCGCAGCCGTCCGTCCCGGGCGATGAAACGTGACTGCTCCCATACCGTGCTACCAGGTGGTGGCGCGACCCCGCCGACGATAACCTCTCCGACCTCCCCTTCAGCGTGACAGCTGACGATGTGAACAAGTCGCACACTGCGCATTTAGCGGAGTCCTCGGGCGAAAGTTTGTATATCGTATACGATATCGGCGGGACGCTCAAGCGCGGCAAAATGGCCGCCCTCGGCAAACTCGCTCCAGCGAACCACATTCATGCTGCGTTCGACCTGGCTGCGTGGGGGAAAGGGGATGAGATCAACCGGGAAGCGGGCGATGGCTACGGGCCGCTCGATCCTCGCTCCTGGCGGCACAGGCTCGCCACTTAAATCCTCGAACAGCCCGCGATAAAGCCAACTTGCCGTGTTGAAGCTGCGCGACACCAGGTAGATCATGACATTGGTGAGCAGCTGATCCTTGGAATAGACGGCCTCAAAATCACTGCGGATGTCCGACCAGCCGTAAAATTTCTCGACGATCCAGGCGCAGGCTCCGACCGGTGAATCCATCATCGCATAGGACAATGTCTGAGGCTTTGTGGACTGTTCGCGGAAATAGGCGCCCTCCATGTTGAACAGCTGTTCCGCGCGCGCGGCGTGTTCCTTTTCTTCTTCGCTCAGCGGCGCGTCACCGGGCGTACGCCAACCCATCATGTTGAGATGGACTGCCCTGCAACCCTTGCCTTCATAACCCATCCAGCCCGAAACCGCTGAACCCCAGTCGCCACCCTGGGCAATGTAACCAGGCAGGCTCAGAACCTCGGTCATTAGCGTATCGAACATACGTGCAATCGTGCGCGGAGAGATCGGACGTTCCGGCTTTCCGGAAAACCCGTACCCGGGCAAAGATGGCACGATCACCGTAAAGGCGTCGCGAACATCGCCACCATGGCGTTCAGGATGCGCCAGGCGGTCAATGATATGCAGGAATTCGAACACTGACCCGGGCCAGCCATGGCTCAGAATGAGGGGTAAGGGAGCAGGGCCCGAGCCGGGCTCATGATAGAAATGGATCGCAATCCCGTCGACCTCCGCCCGAAATTGCGCGACGCGATTGAGTTCATCCTGCCAGTGAAACCAGTCGTAGTTTTCAACCCAGTAACGGCAGAGCTCCCGCATATATTTGAGATTGGCGCCATAGGCCCAGCTGTCCTCAAGCCCCGGGCCCTGCGGTGCTTCATGCCATTCATAGGCGCGGACCTTGCGCAGGATGGCATTGATGGTGGCGTGACCGATCTCAATGCGGAAGGGTTGTGGCATGGCGGGGTCTCCAGATTCTCCGCGCCAGCTTCCCGCCTCCAGCGGCGCAAAGCAAACCGCCTATTTGGCCAACTCGAATGTTACCGACGACACCCAGCCGCGGTTGCCGAGCTCGTCCGAGACTTCCCACCACACGCCGTCCTTTTTGCCCGTCGGGTAGAGGAGCATGCCGGGCGTCAGCGTGCGTATCACCTTACCCCTGCCGCCGGCGTGCTCATACATGTGCGCCGTCCGCGTCATCGACACGGCCTGTGTCGCATTGGCAGCCGAGGCGTTGGAGCCGTTTGCACCGGGCAACCCGCCCAGCTGGCCGACCAACTGCGTATAGGCATCGAGATAGGCCTGGGTAAGCACCTGGCCGATTTCGGTATTGGCGTAGCTTCCGGCGCCAAAGGCATCGAAACCCGACCAGCCGCCGCCGCCAATCCCACCGCCGAAGCTGACATCGGTCTTCTCGGCATGACCTTCTTCCATCGCTACCTGCTCGGAGGAACGTACGTCTGTCAGCGTCAGCACCACATCTGCAGTCTTGTCTCGAATATTGATGCCGCCAATGATCGCGCCGGCGCGTCCGCCCAAGAAGCCGCCGATCAAACCGCCGATATTGGTTCCGCCTGAGTCGGCGTTCTTGGAGACGATGTCAGGCACCAGCACATAATCGGCGGCCTTCATCTGGCCCTTGCCGATGTTGGAGCCTTGGCGAAATTCGCCGCTGGAGGCGATCTGGCGTTCCCGCTCCAGGGCCGCCATGCCCTTGCCGCGATCAACCAGGGTGAAGCAGTGCGAGCGCATCACGAAGACCTTGATCAACGCCTCTGGCGAGCCGAGATTATATTCGCTCCACCAATCATGTTCGGGTTCGACCACGGCGAGGGCACCGAGATTATGGGTGCAGACCGGAATCTGCGCTTCCCGACGCTCGGTTTGTTGACCGGCGGTTTCGCCATAGGCAGGTGCGCTCACCGCCGCTCCTGCGAGCAAAGCGGCCGTGAGGACGACTGCCCCCATCGGGCTGACACTGCGCATTTTTCTCCCCCGTCTGCTGCCACAAATTCAGTTTGTCACAGCAAACCAGCGACAAAATTGACGAGAAGCAATGGCTCTTTTGAATTTTGAGTGGGTTAGGCGGCAAGGGGGTTGATCCTGGTGAAGTCGAGTTTTCCGGCGATGAGGAAGAGGACTGTGCGCATGGTGACGAAGCGCGTGTAACCGCGGGCCTTGCGTTTGGCGGCCTGGAAGAGGCCGTTGAGGGCCTCGATGTAGCCGTTGGTCTGGCGTGTCTGGGTCCAAGCGACGATACCATCGAAGTGCTTGCGGATCATCCTGGCAACCTCCTTCATTGGCTCGACCCTGGAGCGCAGGACGTTGGTGCACCACTGCCTGAGCATGACGGAGACGACATTGATCTGTTTACGCTCGAGGATATCGCGCAGATGCTCGCGATAGAGCCAGGCGCGCGCCGTGCGTTTGGTAGCGGCCTGGGAGAGCAGCGTGTCGAGATCGGCACGGCCTTCATCGGTCAATCG
>JBMFWV010000001.1:0-98712 GCA_049964915.1 Rhizomicrobium sp. | reverse complement strand
TGCGGTCTTTGCCTTTTGTGATCTCTCAGGGCTCGATCTGTCAGGCCGCAATCTCGCCGATGCCGATTTCACCGGTGCGATTCTGGAAGAGGTCAATCTGGCTGGAGCCCGCCTTGATTCGAGTTCGTTCTTCGGTGCCGACCTACGCCGGGCCAACCTGGAAGGTGCAAGCCTCAGGCGCGCGGATCTGCGCGGGGCCTCATTGCGTGGCGCCAACCTAATTGGCGCTGACCTTTATGAATGCGATCTGCGCGAAGGCTCCATCGCCGAAAAGGACCGTTTCGGCAATCTGCGCCTGATGCAGCACGACATCGGTCCGTCCCAGCTGCCGGCGGCCATGCTTCATGCCGCCAATCTGGAGCGCGCCAAGATGACCGGGGTCGTGGCGCTGCAGGCGGACTTTACCGACGCCATCATGCGTGGCTGTACCCTCACTCGCGCCAATCTGCGCCAGGCCCGGCTTTGCGGCGCCAATCTCGAAGGCGCCGACCTGTCAGGGTGCAACATGGCCGGGGCGGACCTCTCCGGAGCCGTTCTGATCGGTGCCCGCATGACCATGACGGTGTTCGATGGTGCGGATCTCACCAATGTCCTCACCGACGTCAAGCCGACGGTTCTCGATGCCGCAACGACAGCGGCGCGCGAGCACCTGGACGCCCATACGCGCTGGGCGGAAACCGATGGCCGTGACGGTAGTCCGGCTGATCTGTCGGGCGCGGATCTGCGTGGCCTGAAGACACTGTCGTTTCGCAGCCTGACGGCACTGATTGCGCCGCGTGCCATCTTTTATGGCCTCAATCTGGAAGGCTGTTCGTTGCAGGGATCAAATTTGAGCGGGGCCGACCTGCGTGCCACCCGGCTCTGTGGTGCCGACTTGCGTGGCGCCAATCTTTCGGGCGCGCGCTTCAACAATGCCGATCTCAGGGATGCCAAGCTCGGGCCACTTTTGATCGCCGATGACCGACTTCTGCCGGTCCGTCTGGAAGGCGCACAGATCCGCTATTGCGATCTGCGCGGCGCGGACCTGCGCCGCGCGCGCCTCGATAATGCCGATCTCAGCTACTCCACCCTGGTCGATGCCGATCTGCGCGATGCGCTGCTCCAAGGTGCCATCCTGGCCGGCACCAAACTGCCGGCCATGGTTGCCGAAGGCCTCAACGGTCAGGCCTTGCGCAGTTCCGCTTAAGCCAGACGGGCGCCCGCATGGGCGCCCGAAAGGCTTGCTGGGGAAGTGAGATTAGGCAGCCTTGTTTGTCGCCTTGGTCTCAAGCGTCTGGACGTCAGCTCCACCGATTGGAATGCGGCGGGGTTTTTTCTCTTCCGGAACAATCCGCTCAAGCTCGATGTGGAGCAGCCCGTTTTCAAGGCGGGCGCCACGCACCTCGACATTCTCGGCGAGCTGGAAGCGGCGATCAAATGCCCGTCCAGCAATGCCCCGGTGCAGATAATTGGTCTGGATTTCCTCTTCCTCGGTGCGCTTGCCCTGGACTGTGAGCACGCCTTCGCGCACCTCCACATCAAGGTCATTTTCGGCAAAACCGGCTACCGCAAGGGTAATGCGGTAATGGGTCTCCCCGGTACGCTCAATGTTGTAGGGCGGGTAGCCCTGGCCCGAATCGAACTGCGGAGCCTGGTCCAGCATGTCGAACAGGCGGTCGAAGCCGACGGTGGAACGAAAGAGGGGGGAAAGATCGAATGCACGCATGGTCACAACCTCCTTAAAGCCTTGTGCATGGGTCCGCCAACTGGCCGGATCCCTTTCATCAATGCAGGCAGTGAACGAAGGCCATTGGCCCTTCGGGGCTGCCTACAGCCGACCAGTTAGGCACCGTAGGGTCAGCTTTCAAGGGCACGAGCAGGTCCTGACAGCAAATGAGACAAGATAACCCGGCCGTCCGGGGCAAAGCGAGTTGTGCCGCGACGCCACAAATGCTCATATCGCACCCCGTCGCACGTTCGAAGGGAACGCTTTTGACGGTGGAAGTCTGGCCCTACGGCCATATCTTCGCCGCCCGTGCGAGCGTACCGTGTTTTGGAAGACTAACCGGCGAGGCGTGCGCGCCTCTCCATCTTGAGGAAGGATGTCAAATGAGCTCGGAGCAGGTGCAGCAGATCGTGCAGCAGATGGGTGGGGCCATCGGGGCCAATTCCGGCCTGGGCGGCACCCTGAAGTTCGATTTTGGAGACCCGGGCAGCGTCTTAATCGATGGCAAGTCGACGCCCAACACGGTCAGTGACGGGGCTGGCAAGACCGCCGACTGCACCATCAGCCTTACCCTTGAGACCTTCGAAAAGATGGTCAAAGGCGAGCTCGACGGAACCTCCGCGTTCATGCAGGGCAAGCTGCGCGTAGCCGGCGACATGGGACTTGCCATGAAGCTCGGGCCGATCCTGGCAAAGGCCCGCGGCTAAGCCAGGCTTTGGACTCACTTTCAACCCGCGTCATCTTGGGGGGTGACGGCTGCCGGTTGCGTACCGCGGTTTGCGGCGTCGCACCGGCAACGCGTCCTCGTGGTCTGTGCATTCTCCTGCAGGGCCTCTCCGAATTCATCGAAAAATATAGCGAGGTGATCGATGAGCTGCGTGATCGCGGCTTCGTCGTCGCCACCTTTGACTGGCGCAGCCAGGGTGGCTCACAACGCTGTCTTGCAGATCCGTGCAAGATCCACGTTGAGGATTTCGCGCAATATGACGCAGATCTTGCGGCCTTCATGGAGCAGGTGGTGGAGCCTCTCGCGGAGGGCCCCATTATTGCGCTCGCCCATTCCATGGGCGGGCATATCCTGCTGCGCGCGCTGAAGTCCAGGCCGACGCTCGTGCGCGCAGCGGTGTTGTCCGCGCCCATGATCGGCATGCAGACGGATGGCTATTCCCCGCGCCTGGCACGCAGTATCTGCAAGCTTCAAACCCTTCTTGGCCACCGCGAAGACTGGGTCTGGGGGGCGGATAGCATTGATCCGCTCACGATGTCATTTGACGCCCAAAGAGTAACCCGCGATGCGCAACGCTTTGCCCGTACGCAGGCGCTGCTGCGCGCAGCGCCCGAACTGCGGACCAAGGGCCCTAGCTGGGGGTGGCTCGACGCCTCGTTCCGCTCCATCTCAAGGATGCGTCAGGACGGCTTTGGCAGAACTCTCACAACCCCGCTTCTCACCTTCGGTGCCCAGAGCGATCGCGTCGTGGTCAGCGCTGACTGCCGCACGTTGATGCAACGTCTGCCCAATGCCCGCTATGTTGCCCTCAGCGATGCCGAACATGAAATCCTGATGGAGCGCGATAGCATCCGCGCCGAGTTCTGGGCGGCATTCGACGTGTTCGTGGCGGAGCAGCTTTCAGGCCCCCAATAGCCGCAACGCTTCCTCGTGAACGCGCCGGTCTCCGGCGGCAACCACCGCGAAATAATCACCCTCAAGGCTCAGTTCCCGCCCCTGCCAGTCAGTGATGACGCCACCAGACTGCTCAACCACCGGAATGAGCGCGGCCACGTCCCAGGGCCGCAGTGCCGCTTCGATCACCAGGTCAGTATAGCCTCCAGCTAAGAGAGCGTAGCCATAGCAGTCGCCGCCATAGCGGCTCATGCGGGCGGCCCGCGCCACACGCTCGAAGCGGCTTGCCTCGTCGGCATCGAAGTAGCTGAAGGGGTGGGTCGTGGTGACAATGGCCTCGGCAAGCCGGCTGCAGCTGCGTACCCGTAAGGGCCTTTGACCAGCCGGGCTGATGCGCAGCGCCAGCCCCGGCACTGCCAGAAAGCGCTCGCGCAGGATGGGTTGGTCAATGAGCCCAAGGACCCGCCGCCCCTCGGCTTCGAGCGCGATCAGGGTTCCCCACAACAACTGGCCGGTGATGAAGGCCCGCGTTCCATCCAGCGGGTCGAGCACCCAGCGCCGGCCGCTGTTTCCTCTCGTCTCGCCGAATTCCTCTCCGAGGATCCCATCTGAGGGGTATTCGGCGCTGATCAGCGCTCGCAGCGCGGTCTCGGCACCGCGATCCGCTGCGGTCACCGGATCAAAGGCGCCGGCCTTGGCCTTGTCTTCAACTTCGAGCGGGCGGTCGAAGTAGGGACGGATGACCTCGCCCGCGCGGTCGGCGAGACGATGGGCAAATTCTATCGTATGTGGATCGAGTAGGGCCATCGCCTGGGTGTAAGATGACCATCGCAGCAACACAACAGGGCAGAGGGCGCATGAACAGCGTCGTGGTAACCGGCGTGGCCACAGGAATTGGGTGGGGATGTGTCAACGTATTGTTAAGTAAGGGATTTCGTGTCTTTGGCAGCGTTCGCAAGGAGGCCGATGCGGCGCGGCTGCAAAGCCAATGGGGGGTAAATTTCGAGCCCCTGCTCTTTGATGTCACGGATGAGGCTGCGGTGCAGGCGGCCGCGCAGCAGGTCAAGGCCACCCTTGCGGGGGAGCCTCTTTTCGGCCTCGTCAACAATGCCGGGATCGCGGTGCCCGGGCCTCTCCTGCACCTTCCTATTGTCGCCTTTCGCCAGCAGCTCGATGTCAATGTGGTTGGCCAGCTGATCGTCACCCAGGCCTTTGCGCCATTATGCGGAGCAGCGCCCCATACGCCGTCCCGCAAGGGCCGTATCGTCAACATCACCTCGGTTGGCGGCACCAGTGCCTCACCCTTTGTCGGGGCCTATAACAGTTCAAAATTTGCCTTCGAGGGCTTGAGCGAAGCTCTGCGGCGCGAATTGATGCTCTTTGGTGTCGACGTCATCACTGTGGCGCCGGGCGCGGTGAGAACGCCGATTTGGGACAAGGCCGAAGCCATCGATGTGGCACAGTACGAGCAAACCGCCTACGGACCTGCCTTGCGCAAGGTTCGCGCGCTCATGCTCGCCATGGGGCAAAAGGGGCTTGCTCCCGAAGCCATCGGTGAGGCGGTGCACAGAGCGCTGACCGCCCGCGCACCAAAGGCGCGCTATGTGGTAACCCCGGATCCGGTGCAGAACTTCATCGTCAACACGCTGCCGCGCCGCCTCGTCGATCGCATCATCGCGCGCCGCCTGGGACTTGCCGACAAAGTCTAAGCCTGGTCGCTGTCCAGACGGGCCCGTCTGCGCAGGTGTGGCAGTAGCTCACGCTTGCGCAGACGGATGGATTGCGGCGTCACCTCGACCAGTTCATCGTCCTCGATATAGGCGATCGCCTGCTCCAGGGTCAGTGGCACGATCGGCGTCAGACGCACGGCTTCGTCTTTCGAGGTGGTCCGGATATTCGTCAGCTGCTTGGCCTTGAGCGGATTGACATCAAGGTCATTGTCCTTGGCGTTCTCGCCAATGATCATCCCCTGATAAACCTTGGTGCCCGGGCCAATGAAAAGCCGCCCGCGTTCCTCGAGATACCAAAGCGCATAGGCCACCGCTTCGCCGTCACCGGTGGAGACCAGCACGCCATTGCGTCGCCCCTCGATCGGGCCTTTGTGCGGGGCATAGGAGTGGAACATGCGGTTCATCACGCCGGTTCCCCGGGTGTCGGTCAGGAATTCACCATGATAGCCGATCAGACCTCGCGCGGGTGCCAGAAATGTGAGGCGCGTTTTGCCAGCGCCCATCGGCCGCATGTCCTGCAATTCGCCCTTTCGCATGCTGACCTTCTCGATGACGACGCCGGTGTAGGGATCGTCGACATCCACCGTGACCTCTTCGATCGGCTCCATCCGCTCTGAGGTAGTTTCATCACGCTGAAAGAGTACCCGTGGCCGCGAAATCGACAGCTCAAAGCCTTCGCGACGCATGGTTTCCACAAGTACGCCGAGCTGCAATTCGCCACGACCGGCAACTTCGAAGGTGCCTTCACCGGTTTCGCGCAGATGAATGGCGACATTACCCTCGGCCTCACGCAGCAGGCGCTCGCGGATGACGCGGCTTTGCACCTTGTCGCCTTCCCGCCCGGCCAAGGGTGAATCATTGACCGCAAGGGTGATGGCCAGCGTTGGTGGATCGATCGGATTGGCGGCGATGGGGGCGTTTACCTGAACATCGCAAAGCGTGTCCGCCACGGTTGCGATCTGCAGCCCGGCGATCGCGATTATGTCTCCGGCGCTGGCGTGGACCACAGGCACGCGGGCCAGGCCGCGAAACGCCAGAAGCTTGGTGGCGCGTGCTCGCTCCAGTTCCTGGCCAGCGCGGTTGAGGACCTTGATGACGCGATTGACGTTGATCTCGCCGGACTCAATGCGGCCGGTCAGAATGCGTCCGAGGTAAGGATCGGACTCGATGGTGGTCACGAGCATCTGAAATGGATGCTCAGGTCCTGCAAGCGTCACCGGTTTGGGCGGAGGAACATCAGCCACGATACGGCGGAAGAGGGGGGTGAGGTCGGCACGTGGCTGTGACAGCTCGTCGACCGCCCAGCCAGAACGACCAGACGCGTAAAGCACATGAAAATCTAACTGGTCGTCATTGGCCTCAAGCGCGAGGAACAGGTCGAAGATATTCTCAAGGGTTTCCTCGGGCTGGGCATCCTGACGGTCCACCTTGTTGATGACTACGATCGGCTTCAGGCCGAGCTTGAGGGCCTTGGACAGGACGAACTTGGTCTGCGGCATGACGCTTTCGGCGGCATCCACCAAAAGCACGACGCCATCGACCATCGAGAGGATGCGCTCGACCTCGCCACCGAAATCGGCGTGACCAGGCGTATCCACGATGTTGATGCGCACGCCGCTCCATTCCACCGAGGTGCATTTCGCCAGGATGGTGATACCGCGCTCGCGCTCCAGATCGTTGGAATCCATCGCACGCTCCGCCATGTGCTGGTTTTCGCGTACCGACCCGGACTGCTTCAGCAGCTGGTCTACGAGCGTGGTCTTGCCATGATCAACATGGGCGATAATGGCAATATTGCGCAGTTCCATATGTCGGGCGTGCTTTCGCGGTTGCAATCGGCGGCGCTTATAGACGGCTGGACCCGGCACCGCAATCAGCCCGCCTGGAACCCCCTTGGCGCCACCGCCCTGCACCACTTTCAGGGGGTGGAGGCTTGCCGGTCGCAGCATGCAGTGGGGATGCGTCCGATCACCTTCCAGTGAACGTTATCATGAATGAGTCACAAATACTGCGTTTTCTGTCTCAATCTGTCCCGAACCCGCCAGGTGTGCTGGCAACCCGGGCCAGCACTGGTTAGGACGACGGGGCAGGACCGCTTGGTGCCACAGTTATGCCCCGTCTCCACCCTGGGCGGCCCAGCCGCGAACCGTAATGCCGATGTCGGATCCACTTAAATTACCCCGCCCCCACACCTTTCCAGGCGCCAGCGCCGCCACCGCGGAGCCCGCCGCCCAAGTCCGCTATCGCCGGCCGGGAGCGATTCTTGCAGTGCTGGCGGTGATTGGCGCGGCCTTTCTCGTGCACAGCATGACGGCCCCTAAGGGAAATGGTGCGGCGAGACAACCGCCGCCGGTTGAAGTCGGAGCGGTACGGACCCAAGATCTGAGGGTGCATGCGCACACGATTGGTACCGTACTGGCCGATGCCACGGTGAACGTGACGTCACAGGTTGCCGGTCAATTGCTGCGCGCAGACTTCAAGGAAGGCCAGATTGTCCGCAAGGGCAGTGTCCTCTTTGAACTCGACAAACGCCCCTTTGAAGCTGCACTTCAGCAGGCCCGGGCCGATCTGGCACGGGACGCGGCCCAGCTCGTCGCGGCCAAACGCGACGCCAGGCGCTACGCTCGGCTTTTTGCCCAGAAGGCCATCTCGGCGCAGCAGCGAGACCAGTATGTCGCCCAGGCCGGTGCTCTGAAGGGGACGGTCGATGCCGATCGGGCAGCGGTCACCATCGCCCAGCTCAATCTGGATTATGCCTCGATCCGTTCGCCCATCACCGGCAGGACCGGTCCCATCCTGATCCAGCCCGGCAACCTGGTGAAGGCTAATGACACCAACTCGCTTGTCGTCGTGACTCAGATCGAGCCGATCAAGGTGTCATTTTTTCTCCCACAGTCTGATCTTCCCCGCATCGAGGAGCAGATGGCCCGCCATCGCCTGATAGCCCAGATCAGTCCGCATGGCAGCACGCACGTGCAATCCGCGCGCGTCGATTTTATTGGCAATCAGGTCAACAGCCAGACCGGAACGATCGAACTCAGAGCCACATTTGCCAATCGTGATGCCGCGCTTGTGCCCGGCGAACTGGTTGATGTGAGCGTGGTATTGCGCCAGCTCAAAAATGCCACGGTGGTGCCGAGCGCAGCGATCAACATCGGTCCTGATGGACATTACGTTTATGCGCTTAATGGTGCGCATGTCGCCCACAAGGTTGCGGTGCGAGTACGCTACGACAATGGCCGCTTGGCAGCAGTGCGCGGTCGTCTCGCTCCGGGAATGACGGTGATCACCGTAGGACAATTGCGTGTGGTTCCGAACCAGAAGGTAGATGTCTGGCAGCACGCAGCCGTTAGGGTCGGTAAACACCCGCGTGAGGCGGTCAAGGCTGCCGGCACGTCGGACCACCAGCTTGTGCCATGAACATCTCCGAGCCATTCATCCGGCGCACGGTGATGACCACGCTGCTCATGGTTGCGCTGGTGATCTTTGGCCTGTTCGGTTACTTCCAACTTCCGGTTAGCGATCTGCCGAATGTGGATTTTCCCACCGTCGTGGTCAGTGCCAGCCTGCCTGGTGCGGATCCCGAAACCATGGCCAGTGCGGTCGCAACTCCGCTCGAGGGCGAACTGTCGACCATTGCCGGCATCTCGTCGATGACGTCGACGAGCACGCAGAGCCAGACTGAAATTGTCATACAGTTTGATTTGAGCCGCAACATTGATGCTGCGGCACAGGATGTGCAATCGGCGATATCGGCGACGCTGGGACGTCTGCCGCACAACATGCCCAATCCGCCGACCATACATAAGGAAAATCCGGCCGATGCCGCCATCATGTATTTGGCCGTCTCCTCCGACACCATGCCGCTCTCACAGGTGGATTATTATGCCGAGACCCTGCTTGGCCGAGAGCTCTCAACCCTGAACGGTGTCGCCCAAGTCAATATTTACGGTCAGCAGAAATATGCCGTGCGCATCCAGGCCGATCCCGACGAACTGGCCGCGCGCGGTATTGGCATCGATATGGTTGCGAGCGCCGCCGCCAATGCCAATTCCAACGCCGCGACCGGCTCGCTCAATGGGCCACGCCAGGCCGAGGTGATACATGCCGATGGCCAGCTGACAGATGCGCATCAATTTGCCCGTCAGATTATCGCCTTCCGCAATGGTGCACCGGTGCGCATTGAAGACGTCGCCCGCGTCCTCAACAGTGTCCAGGACACCCGCCAGGCGAGCTTCGAGACTGGTAAGCCCGCCATCCTCCTGGCGATTCAGCGTCAGCCCGGATCCAATACCATAAAGGTCGTCAACGAAATCCGACAGGTTCTGCCCCGCTTTGAAAGGCAGGTGCCGCCCGGACTACACGTGATGGTGCATTTTGACCGCAGCCAGGCAGTGCGCGCCTCGGTTAGCGATGTTCAGATGACCCTTAGCATCGCTGCGGTCCTCGTCGTCCTCGTCATCTTCGTCTTTCTGCGCTCGGTCTCTGCCACGTTCATCCCGTCTCTGGCATTGCCAATCGCCGTGATCGGAACCTTCGCAGGTATGTCCTATCTCGGCTTCAGCCTTGATAATCTCTCCTTGATGGCACTGACGCTATCGGTCGGCTTTGTTGTCGACGACGCCATCGTCATGCTCGAAAACATCGTGCGCCATATCGAGATGGGTGAAGATCCCTATACCGCCTCACTCCATGGCTCGCGCGAAATTGCCTTCACGATATTGTCCATGACAGCCTCTCTGGTGGCGGTGTTCATTCCTCTGATGTTCATGGGCGGCATCGTCGGCCGGCTGCTGCATGAATTTGCAGTGACCATCGTGCTGGCCATCGTGTTTTCCGGAATTGTGTCGGTAACACTGACGCCCATGCTCTGCAGTCGTCTTTTGCGCGCTGATGAAGGACTACGAGCCAGCCGCTTCTATGCTTATAGCGAGGTGGCCTTCAATCTCCTTCATGACGCTTACCGCCTCTCACTGGACTGGAGCATGCGCCATCCGCGCGTGATTCTCAGCTTCTTTCTGCTGAGCATCGTCGCCACCGTTGTCATGTTCCGGATCATCCCAATGGATTTCATTCCCGCCTCGGACAACGGTGCCATCGCGATCTTTACCAAGGCGCGCACCGGCACCTCGTTTGATCAGATGCTCAAATATCAGAAAAAAGTGGCCGCGATCGTTAATGCCGATCCGGCCGTGATGGCCGCGATGTCGGCGGTGGGGTCCGGCGGCTCCAGTGCCGGGGTTAACACCGGGCGGATCTTCGTGCACCTTGTTCCACGCAGCCAGCGCCGCCGTTCGGTCGATGACATCATTTCCCAGTGGCGCCCCGAATTCGCGAGGATTCCGGGTATCCAGGTGTTTACCGCCAACCCGCCCAGTCTGAATATCGGCGGACACTCGACCAATGCAACCTATCAGTACACGCTGGAGGGACTGGATCTCAACCAGCTTGCCAAATACGCCAATCGCCTGGTTGACATCCTGTCTCGCACGCCCGGCTTTGCCGATGTCAACAGCGATCTGGACATGTCCAATCCGACCGTCATGGTCAAGATCGAACGCGACCGTGCCGCGGCACTGGGCGTCACCCCCACCCAGATCCAGACGGCGCTGGGCGCAGCCTTCGGCGGCGAACAGATCTCCCAGATTTACGCGCCCACCGATGAATACGAGGTCATTCTCGAACTTCTGCCGAAATACCAGACTGATCCATCGGCCCTGCAGCGCCTTTACGTGACTTCGAGCAGTGGCACCTTGGTGCCGCTGAACGCAGTGACGCGGATAACGCAGGGCTCCATGCCTCTTGCCATCAATCATCTTGGCGAACTGCCGGCGGTGACGGTGTCCTTCAATCTCGCCCAGGGCCGGGCGCTATCCTATGCCGTCACCAAGATCGATCAGATCAGCCGGCATATGCACATGCCACCCACGATCTCCGGCTCATTTCAGGGAACGGCGAAAGCCTTTGAGCAGTCGATGGGCTCCAGCAGCCTGCTACTGCTCATTGCCATCATTGTGGTCTACATTGTCCTTGGTATTCTCTATGAAAGTTTCATCCATCCCCTGACCATTCTTTCGGGGCTTCCGGCCGCGGCTGTCGGCGCACTGATCACGCTGTGGCTGTTCAACACCCCGCTCAGCCTTTATGCCTTTGTGGGCATGATCATGCTCATCGGAATCGTGAAGAAAAATGCCATCATGATGATTGATTTCGCGCTGGAGCGTCAGCGCCGTGCGCAGGTCCCTGCCGCTGCGGCGATCTTCGAGGCGAGTCTGGTCCGCTTTCGCCCGATCATGATGACGACGATGGCGGCGCTGATGGGAACCCTGCCGATCGCCATCGGCTTTGGCGAGGGCTCAAATGCCCGCCGACCGCTTGGTCTTGCCGTGGTTGGCGGGCTCGTTCTCAGTCAGCTGCTGACCCTTTACATCACCCCGGTGATCTATGTGCAGCTCGATCGCCTCGGCCAGCTGGTACGGCCACGACCAGTGGCGCAGCCCGCCGAATAGCAGGCCCGCCTCTTGCGCCTCTCAGGGCGCACGGGCCAATTCGACAAATTGTTGAATGGCGCTCTCGGGCGTAGCAAAACTCGTGACCAGGCGGATCAGCGTGCGGCCGTCGCGGCTCGCCTGCCAGTCGTAGAATTTGGCACCGCCGGCGCGCAGATGCGCCACCGTTTGATCCGGCAGATAGAGGAAAATCTGGTTGCCCTGAACAGGGTGGGCAAGGCTGGCACCTTGAACCTGCATCAGTGCGTGGGCCATCTGCGTGGCAAGAAGGTTGGCGCGCGCTGCGGACTTGAGCCACAGATCATCGGCCAGATAGGCCTCCAGCTGGGCGGAGACGAAGCGCATCTTCGAGATCAGGTGCCCGCTCTTCTTGCGGCGGTATTCAAAGTCGCCGGCCAGAGCGCGATCAAAGAAGATGACGCATTCGGCACTGAGGGCGCCGTTTTTGGTGGCGCCAAAGGAAAGCACATCAACACCGGCGCGCCAGGAAAGCGCGGATGGGCTGGTGTTCTGCCCAACCAGCGCGTTGGCAAAACGGGCTCCGTCCATGTGCAGGAAAAGGCCGTGGCCGCGACAGACCTCGCTGATCTGCGCGATCTGCTCAGCATCATAGGCCGTCCCGAGCTCGCTCAGTTGAGTGAGCGAAACGACACTGGGCTTTGGGCTGTGCACACCTCGGGAAAATTGCGGTAGCATCGACGCGATGGCGGCAGGGGTCAGTTTGCCATCCGCCCCGGCAATGCCGACCACCTTGGCGCCATGGGTGAAAAACTCCGGCGCGGCACACTCGTCGCTCGCAATGTGCGCCTCCTCATGGCAGAAGATCGCGCCATGCGGCGGGCAGAGCGTCGCTAGCGCCAGACTATTGGCTGCGGTCCCGGTGATGACGGGGAAGGCATAGACCTCACGCTCGAAAATCTCACTCAAGCGGGCGCGCAGGCGATTGCTGCAGGCGTCCTCGCCATAGGAGGGCTGGCTGCCTTCCGCACTGCGGACTACGGCCTCAAGGATTTCGGGGCAAGCGCCATAGGCGTTGTCGCTGGCAAAATTCATGGCTGTCGATCAAAATAATGCGCCGCCAACCTAACGGCTGGCAAATCCTGCGACCAGCCCTCTTCCCAAAGCTGCGCCAAGATGCACAATCGGCTCGCGTCGAAGAAGCGGTATGGTCGTCCGGAGGTCAGAGATGAGCGATCTGGAAAGTTTTCGCAGCGAGGTACGGAGCTGGCTTGATGCCAACTGCCCCCCGTCCATGCGCGGCACCTCGGGCCGACCCGCCCAGGGTGAAGAGGTCTGGGGCGGACGTCGTCAGACCTACAAAAACCCTGAGGCCAAACTCTGGCTTGAGCGTATGGCGGCGAAAGGCTGGACGGCGCCAACTTGGCCCAAGGCTTATGGCGGGGGCGGGCTGTCACGCGATGAAGCCAAAGTGCTGGACGGTGAAATGCGCCGTATCGGCGCAGCCGCACCATTGCTGTCCTTCGGACTGTGGATGCTGGGGCCGGTCCTGCTTGAATATGGCAATGAACAGCAAAAGCGCGAGCATCTGCCCAAGATTGTGCGCGGGGAAATCCGCTGGTGTCAGGGTTATTCGGAACCTGGAGCCGGCTCCGACCTGGCCGGGCTGCGTACGCGCTGTGAGGACCGGGGCGACCATTATCTGATCAACGGCCAGAAGATCTGGACATCCTATGCCGACCAGGCGGACTGGATTTTTTGCCTGGTGCGTACCGATACCAGCAAAAAGCATGAGGGGATCTCGTTCATCCTTTTTGACATGGCGACACCGGGAGTGGAAGCACGTCCCATCCGCCTGATAAGCGGCTCCTCGCCGTTCTGCGAAACCTTTTTCACCGATGTCAAAGTTCCTAAGGAGAACCTGGTCGGCCGGTTAAACGGCGGCTGGGAGATTGCCAAGCGGCTGCTGCAGTATGAGCGGCAGAATATCTCGGCGGGTGGATTTGGCAGCGGTTTTGGCGGCGGTCTCGAGCTCGAGGATGTGGCCAAGAAATATGTCGGCGAAGTGGATGGACGCATTGATGATGGCGATCTGAGAGCGCGCATCGCCGAGCATCGCATGCAGGCCCGAGCCTTTGCGTTGACGGTCAGGCGGCTGGCCGATGAGGCCAAAACCGCCAATGGTCCTAGTCCGGCGGTCTCGATCCTCAAATACGCCGCCGCACGGCTCAATCAGGAACGCTGCGAGCTTTTGGTGGAGGCCATGGGCCATCAGGGACTGGGCTGGGAGGGTGAGGGCTTTGGCCCGGCGGAAGTCCAGGCCATGCGCGACATGCTGCGGTCCAAGGGCAATTCGATCGAAGGCGGTACCAGCGAGATCAACCTTAATGTCGTGGCCAAGCGCGTGCTTGGGCTCATGGATCATCAATAATAGGTGGCATCATGGCCGTGCTCAGTGAAGAACAGGTGATGCTGCAAGAGGCAGCAAAAAATTGGACGCGCGAGGTAGCACCCGTCACGGCGTTTCGAGCGCTGCGCGATAGCGCCAATCACGAGGGCTTTGATCGCAATCTGTGGCGGCAGATGTGCGAGATGGGCTGGTCTGGAATCCTCATTCCGGAAAGCTATGGTGGCAGCGGACTGGATTTTCTGAGCATCGGACTGGTACTCGAAGAGACCGGACGCACGCTCACGGCTTCCCCTCTTCTGTCGACCGCTCTTGTCGCGACCACCGCGCTGCTTCTGGCAGGCAATGACAGGCAAAAGGGCGAGTGGTTGCCCAAATTTGCCTCTGGCGAGGCGCTCGGAGCCCTTGCCGTGGATGAAGGTGCCCATCACGCGCCGAGGCGCGTGGCGCTGACGGCGCGCCGGACGGGTGCGGGCTTTGTGCTCAGCGGAACCAAGAGCTTTGTTGTCGATGGTGCAGTCGCCGACATTCTGGTTGTGGCTGCCCGAACCTCGGGCAAGCCGGGCGATGAGACCGGAGTCACCCTGTTTCTTGTTCCGGGAAACCATCCTGGCGTGGTTCGTACACCCCTGCATATGGCCGACAGTCGCGCCGCCGCGCGCCTTCAGTTCCGTGATGTTGACGTGGCTTTAGATGCGGTGCTGGGTGAGGTGGATAAGGGCTTTGGTGTGCTCGACGCCATTTTGGACCGTTCTCGTGCCGGCCTCGCCGCTGAAATGCTTGGTCATGCGGCCCAGAGCTTTGAGGTTACGCTCGACTATCTCAAGACCCGGACCCAGTTCGGCCAGCTGATCGGCGCGTTCCAGGCGCTGCAGCACCGCGCCGCGCGGATGTACACGGAGCTGGAATTGACTCGTTCCTGTGTTGAAGCCGCCTTAATTGCATGTGATCGTGGCAGTGCGGATGTACCGGCGCTGTGCTCTTTGGCCAAGGCACGCGCCGGCGATCTTGTGCATCTGGTTTCCAATGAAATGGTACAGATGCATGGCGGCATCGGCATGACCGACGCCCATGACGCAGGCCTCTATCTCAAGCGCGCACGGGTTAGCGAGGCAACCTATGGCAGCCCCGCCTTTCACCGTGATCGCTATGCCCGGCTAATGGGTTATTAGGTCCGGCAGCGGGAGGATTGGTCTAGCCCCAGAGGCTGGACCAATCCTCATCGATCTCCTGCACCAAAATCTGGACGTAGCAATAACCCAGCTTGTACTGGAACAGCCGGCGCAAAACCTTGCCGCGGCACGGGATGTTACGAAAATCATTTTCGCCCGGCAGGTCGACATAATCGCCGACATTCGGGATCAGCGCGAATTGCGCCTCGTCGATTTCGACGTCCACCGGCCGTGCCATAGAAGTATTGTCCACGGCCTTGGTGGTACCCTTCTTAAGATAGCGATAATCGATCCCGTACTTCATCGTTTCGTCCCGTATATGTAGAGAGCCCGCGGCAACTTAAGGGCAAATTCCGCGTCCGTAAAGCCGCGGCGCAGGCTCTCTCGCCATCGAGAAAGCCTGGTCTAAGGCCGCACCAGTTCTGGCAGGGCACTGCCCAGCGACTGAGCACCGGGTGTACCGCGCAATCCGTGCGGTTGTCTTTTGACGCGAATGGCGTGATGAAGCTCGCCCCGACAGCGAAGCGGGGTCAGCCGTCTACAAAGCGGGGTGCACGCTTTTGGAGATTGGCCATCACCGCTTCAACCTGGTTGGGAGAACCGATCAGGGCCACCTGTTCGGTCGTCTCGGCCTTGAAGATCTCCTTGGCATCAGCCTCGACAGCCAGATTGAGCAGACGTTTGCCAGCCCGGATCGCATCGGGATTCTGGTTGGCGATCAGCTTGGCAAAGGCCAAAGCCTCTGCGCGTGGATCCGCACAGACGCGGGTCGCAAGCCCAATCTTCACCGCTTCCTCACCCAGCACGGTCCGACCACTAAATGTGAGTTCGCGCGCGACATCATCGCGAACGAGCCGGCGGAGCAGTGCCATGCCCGCCATATCCGGGACGAGACCCCACTTGATCTCCATCACCGACAGTCTGGCATCGGCGGTAACAAAGCGCAGATCTGCGCCGAGTGCCACCTGGAGCCCACCGCCAAAAGCAACGCCATGGACCGCCGCAATCACCGGCACTGGAACCTCGTGCCAGACATAGCACGCCTGCTGGGCGCGATTGGCGCCTGCCGCAGTCCGTGGCAGATCAACGAGCCCTTCGGTGCCCTTGCGCTCGCCGCTGGCCATCTTGGCAAAATTACCCATATCAAGGCCGGCGCAAAATCCCCGGCCATCGCCCGAAAGGACCACGGCGCGCACGCCCGCTTCGTGCTTCAGCCGTTCGCCGGTTTCGATCAGGGCATCAAACATTGCCGTGTCGAGTGCATTCATTTTATCGGCGCGCACCATGCGCACGTCGGCAACGCCGTCTTTTAGATCAACCACGACGCGATCGCTCATGACCGCTTCTCCCTAAATAGCCTTCACGTCAGAGTGTGAGGGGGCCTTCGCGGCGGCGCAAGAGGCACTGCTGGACGGCTGCGATGATCCCGCTAAAAACTGGACAGGAGCAGGCTGGTCTCCGAATTGGCGATGCCTTTGACCTCACGGATTCGCCGCAGCGCCAGATCAAAGGCCTCAAGCGTGTCGGTCTCCAGTTCGAGAACAAGATCCCAGCGACCATTGGTGGTGTGGACCGCATGCACCTCTGGATAGCCGCGCAGGTCCTTGATGATGCGATCTGTGCGCTCACCCTCGACTTCCACAAGGGTAATGGCGCGGATCGCCATGCGCTGCACGTCCGGGCGCAGCCGTATGGTAAAGCCGAGAATGCTTCCGTCCGCCAGGAGCCTGTCGATTCGATTTTGAACCGTTCCGCGGGATACGCCCAGCGCGCTTGCCAGAGCAGAAATTGGCCGCCGCGCATTATCCCGCAACAGCGAAATGAGCTGATGGTCCTTTTCATCCATGGGGCAGTATGGCCTTGGGGGCAGAGAGCGCTCTTTCGCAGGCATTGTGGAGGCTATGACAGGCAAATTCCAGCGTCACGATACCGTGAGGCGAGGCGGATCGGCCATCATTGGGGGCAAATTCATTTGCCAGGAACAGAAGGCCTCCCGTAAAACCGGGCCAAGGGGCGTAACTCCCGCAGTCCGATACGCCGTGGCAAGCCTTCGTGGACGTTCGTCTTGTCCCGCCGGGCCGGGAGCCGTCTTACCTGCCTTAGAGGGAGCTTCCATGAAACGGGCCTATCTTATTACCGCGGCGATGCTGGTCGCGGGCACCATTGTGTCGGCATCGGCGAGTACGGACACAGGGGCAAAGGCGTCGGCTGCCAAGACGGCCGCCGCAGCCCAGAACCACGGTTTTTTCCAGCCGACGGAGACCACCTCCGACGGTTCGGTTAGAATCAACGGGCACTCGATCGATTATGTCGCCCATGCCGGCACGTTGGTCGTGCACGCGCAAGGCTATGATGACGCTCCCCAATCCAAGGCAGAGGCGGCCAAGAACCCGGATGCCGAAGCCTCGATATTCTATGTCGCCTATTTCAAGAAGGGCGAGAGGCCAGGATCGCGGCCCATCACCTTCTTCTATAATGGCGGCCCTGGTTCTTCGACCGTGTGGCTGCACATGGGGGCCTTTGGCCCGGTGCGCGTCGTGACCTATGACCACACCCACACCCCGGCAGCGCCCTACAAGATCGTAAATAATAACAACAGCCTCCTTGATGCCACCGACATGGTGTTCATCGACGCGCCCGGAACCGGCTACTCGCGCATTGCCGGCAAGAACAAGGAGAAGGCTTTCTACGGCGTCGACCCGGATGCTCATGCCTTCGCGAATTTCATCGAAGAGTTCCTCACCAAATATAATCGCTGGAATTCACCGAAATATCTCTGCGGAGAAAGCTACGGAACACCGCGTTCGGCAGTGCTGTCGTGGTACCTGCAGAGAAAGAACATCGATCTGAACGGCATCATTCTGCTGTCCCAGATCCTTAACTTCGATCTGTCCATTGATGGGCCGCAGAATAACCCTGGCATTGACACACCCTATGAAGTGGCCTTGCCCAGCTACGCGGCTACTGCGTGGTATCATCATGTGCTGCCAGGCAATCCCCAGCATCTGATGCCGGTGATCAAGGCCGCAGAGACCTTTGCCATGGGCGACTACGCTACTGCGTTGAACCAGGGCTCAAGCCTGTCGCCGCAGGCCAAGCTCAACATCGCCAACCGTCTGCATCAGTTCACCGGTCTTCCGGTGTCGCTGATCATGCGGGCAAACCTGCGCATCTCCGGTGGCGTGTTTGAAAAGCACCTACTGCAGACCGAAGACCTCACCACGGGTCGCCTCGACACCCGCTTTACCGGACCCACGATGGATCCGCTCAGCAAGGGCGCTGAATACGATCCGCAGAGCGCAGCCATCAGCTCGGCCTATGTTGCCGCCTTCAACTACTATGCGCACAATGTGCTGCATTACGGCAAAGGCATGACCTACAAGCCGATGATCAACGTCTTCAAGTGGTGGTCATTCAAGCATCAGCAGCCCGACGAGGCCTTCTCGTTCCCTGGCGCGACCAATGTGATGCCTGATCTGGCAGCCAGCATGAAGCGCGATCCGGATTTGAAGGTGTTTCTGGGTGGGGGCTATTTCGATCTGGCGACGCCCTTCTACCAAGGCTGGTATGAGATGCACCACCTGCCGATCCCGAACCGGCTGCAGGCGAACATCCAGTATCATTATTACAAGACCGGCCACATGATTTACGTCCACGAGCCTGCGGCGGAGCAACTACACGCTGATGCCGTTGCCTTCATTCGCGAGACGGACAACGAAAGCAAGTGATGACGCCGGTTGGCGCATAGCATCCGACGCCGCACCCATCACTGGGTGCGGCGTCGATTTTTCACCTCAACGGGGGATTGGTATGAAACGTTTGGCCCTAGCTGCGTTTGCAGCTGTTCTGGTTCCAGGTGTCGGGACGCTCAGCGCGTCTGCGGCGGCACCGG
Source organism: Rhizomicrobium sp. (assembly GCA_049964915.1). Classification (GTDB taxonomy): domain Bacteria; phylum Pseudomonadota; class Alphaproteobacteria; order Micropepsales; family Micropepsaceae; genus Rhizomicrobium. The sequence goes on along the minus strand of JBMFWV010000001.1, from coordinate 79,718 downwards.
CACTCCTCAAGCCGATGAGCTATGTCTCGTCGGGAAGTGTCCGCGTCGACGGCTCTTCGATCGACTACAAGGCCGTGGTCGGCACGCTCATCGTGCATCCCAAGGGCTATGACGACGCACCGCAGGAAGCGAAAAGCGATAACCCAAACGCCGTTTCCTCGATGTCTTACGTCGCCTACTTCAAGAAGGGTGCCGATGCGGCGCGCCGGCCGATCACCTTCCTTTACAATGGCGGCCCAGGCTCGGCGACCATATGGCTCCATATGGGCGCGTTCGGCCCGGTGCGTGTGGTAACCGGTGACCATACCCACACGCCTGCCGCGCCTTATGGGCTCGTGAAAAATAAGTATAGCCTCCTCGACGCCTCAGATCTGGTGTTCGTCGATGCGCCCGGGACTGGCTTTGGCCGGATCGCGGGCAAGGATGCCAAGAAGGACTTCTACGGAACGGATGTCGACGCCTATGCCTTTTCGCGTTTCATCATGCAGTTCCTAAGCAAGTACAACCGCTGGAATTCGCCCAAATATCTGTTCGGCGAGAGCTATGGCACACCACGCTCCGCGGCGCTGATCAACATTCTGGAAAATGATGACAACATCGATTTCAACGGTGTGATCCTCCTGTCCCAGATCCTGGACTATTCTGACAGCATTGATTTGACAAAGGGCAACCCAGGCAATGATCGGCCGTTCGAGTTGGCTCTGCCGAGCTACGCTGCGGTCGCCTGGTATCATCACAAGCTGCCTGGCCAGCCGATCGCGCAAAAAGATCTGCCAGATTTTCTGAATCGTGTCGCACACTATGCGATGACGACCTATGCTGAGGCCCTCAATAGCGGCACCAGCCTTGATGCCGCCGCCAAGCTTGCAGTTGCCAAGCAGCTTCACCTCTACACTGGTCTGCCGGTCGACTATCTGATGCGCGCCAATTTGCGCGTCAATGGCGGTCAGTTCCGTCACGAGCTGCAGATTGCCAACGACCTGACCACTGGTCGTCTCGATGCACGCTTTTCTGGTCCGACTATGGATCCGCTGAGCGAATACGCTGAATATGATCCCCAGAGCGCGGCGATCAGCTCAGCCTATGTGGCTGCGTTTAATTCCTACGTTCGCGATGATTTGGGTTATACAGGCAAGATTTCCTACCGCCCGGATGCCAACAATATCGGGCACTGGAACTTTCTACATCAGCCGCCGGGTTTTCCCTTCAAAAAGACCCAGGCTCTCAACGTGATGCCGGATCTTGCCGCGGCCATGAAGGCCAACCCTGACCTGCATGTGATGGTTAATGGGGGCTATTTTGATCTGGCGACTGTCTACTATCAGGGCTGGTACGAGATGCACCACCTCTCCATCCCTCAGTCCCTGACCAAAAACATCCAGTATCACTACTATATGTCGGGCCACATGGTTTATGTCCATGTGCCGTCACTGAAGCATCTGCACGCGAATGTGGCTGCCTTCATCCGCGCCACCGACAACGTGAACTAGACGCTCAGGACCCCGCGGCGATCATGCCCATTGCGCCGCGGGGTCCTGCTTTCTAAATTGCGGTCATGATTGATGACCGGCTACAACTATCACCGGCGCGGAATCTGCGTCTGGCGGCGCGCCGAGGACTTGCTGGGCGCTGTCCGGCCTGCGGCAAGGGGCGGCTTTTTCGCAGCTATCTCAAGCCCGTCGATCGGTGTGGCTCATGCGGCGAGGACCTGTCGCAGATCCGCGCGGATGATGGTCCAGCATGGCTGACCATATTGGTCGTTGGCCATCTCGTTGTTGCCCTCGTCCTCGGGGTTGACAGCTGGGCGGGCTGGCCATTGTGGCAGGCGATGGCGTTCTATCCCACCCTTGGCCTTGTCCTGTGTCTGGCTCTTCTGCCTGTTTCCAAAGGACTTTTTATCGGTGTGATTTGGGCCGGTGAGCCAGCGCCCGCTTGACAGCGTCGAGGGGCAATGGACGACTGAGATTTGAAACTTAAGGGGCAGTCCTCATGAATGGTGCTCAGGCGCTGGTCGCCACGCTTGCCGAGGCGGGTGTAGAGGTCTGCTTTGCCAATCCCGGTACCTCCGAAATGCACCTCGTGGCCGCCCTCGACGGGGAACCGCGGATGCGGCCGATTTTGGCGCTGTTCGAAGGTGTGGTTACGGGGGCTGCGGACGGCTATGGGCGCATGGCTGACAAGCCAGCGGTGACGCTGCTCCACCTTGGTCCGGGTTTTGGCAATGGCTGGGCCAATCTGCACAATGCACGCCGGGCCAGCACCCCAATCGTCAATCTTGTTGGCGATCATGCCACCTATCACGCCCAGTATGACGCGCCGCTGGCCTCGGACGTCAACGGACTGACGCGCACTGTGTCAGCCTGGGTGCAGACAAGCGTCAGTGCCAGTACGGCTGCCGCCGATGGCGCGCGCGCGGTGCAGGCAGCGCTGTCGCCTCCGGGCCAGATCGCAACCTTGATCCTGCCTGCGGATACGGCATGGAACGAGGCGCTCAATCCTGCCCCGCCATTGCCGCGGCTGGAGCCGGCAACAGTCTCTGATGCAAATATTGCCGCCACGGTCGACGCTCTACGCAATGGCAAGCGCACCGCGATCCTGCTGCGCGGTACGAGCTGCCGGCAGGCTGGCCTTGAGGCTGCTGGACGTATCTCCGAGGCGACCGGTGCCAGGCTCCTGGTAGATACATTCGTGCCGCGGCTGCAACGTGGCGCCGGCCGCGTTGCAGCGGAGCGAATTCCCTATTTTGCCGAACAGATTGTCGAGTTCCTCGCTGATCTCGAGCAATTGATCCTGGTTGGTGCCAAGCCTCCTGTGGCGTTTTTCGCTTACCCCGGCAAGCCGAGCTGGTGTGCACCCCAAGGCTGCAACATCCTTTACCTCGCCCATCCTCATGAGGATGGGACAACCGCGCTCACTGCAGTTGCGGATGCCTTGGGAGCGTGGTCCAGTCCGCAATGTGCCACTTTGCAGCGGCCGGGCATACCACAAGGTCCACTCAACCAGTTCAGCGTTGGCCAGGTCATAGCACAGTTCCTTCCTGAGAACGCGATCGTGTCCGATGAAGGGGCCACCAACGGACTGGGAAGCTACATGGCCACTGCGGCGGCGCCACCTCATGACTGGTTGGCACTAACCGGCGGTTCGATCGGCCAGGGCCTGCCCCTTGCGACCGGCGCTGCCGTCGCTTGTCCCGACCGCAAGGTCGTCTGCCTGTCTGGAGATGGCGGCGCCATGTACACGGTGCAGGCATTGTGGACACAGGCACGCGAGAAGCTTGATGTCACCACGGTGCTCTTTGCCAATCGCTCTTATGCCATCTTGAACATCGAGCTTGCGCGGGTCGGTGCCGGCAATCCTGGACCCCGAGCGCTGTCGATGCTCGATCTGCACAATCCAGAGATCGACTTTGTGGCCCTGGCGCAGGCCATGGGGGTGGAAGCAAGTCGAGCCAATACCCTGGAGAGCTTTGCCGATCAGTTCGCCTCGGCAATGGCGGCGCGGGGCCCGCGCCTGATCGAGGTGCAGATCTGAGCGGGTGTGGCGGGAGGCGCAGAGCTTGGAACCGCCAGTCGCCCGACAAGCTATCCATGTCGGGCGGTATCAGACGCATATGCAGGGCTGATGCTACCCGCAGCCGCCAATTCGGCGACAAACAGACCTAGGGCAGATCAGACTCAAGCTCTTCGGGCTGATACCCAAGAATGCTCAAACCTTCAGACAGCTCATCACCAAGAAGCGGCGATCCGAGCAAATAGGGCGACGTCGGCTGACGATGGGCCCGGCGGGCCTGCGCATGCAATGACGGCCAGTCCGAGGCCTCATTGCCTTGGCGGCCCAGCCACGCCAGCGCCACCAGATCAATCTGCTCATCGACCGAAAGCTCATCAATGTAATCAGCTAGAATTTGGCCGACCGCATCATCACTGTGCTCCTCAAGGACCCGGATCATATGATCATCGGCTCCGTCCGAGGAATCGCCCGGATCGGTCAGCACATCCTTGGCGTCAAAGGCCTTCGCCAGAAGTATGATATAGGCGACTTTCTCCGGCGCAATCGTTAGTGGGGGGCCTTTAGGCATGGGGGTCTCCCGTCATAGAACCCGCATTTAGACGCAGATGCGCTGGGGGTCATTGACCTGGAACAACGATCTACAACCGCTAGGCCAGCTTGAGTCTCGCACAAATCACGCCACGCTCACCGGCGCTTGGCGTTAGCGAAAAGCCAAGTTCGCGGCATAGCGAAAGCATGCGTTCGTTCTCTTCCAGCACTTCGCCGGTCATCTGCTGGGTCCCGCGGGATTTGGCATATGAGATCAGTCGTTCCATGAGCAGTTTGCCGAGGCCAAGACCCTTAAGGCTGCTTCTGACGCTGATGGCGAACTCACAACTGATGTTGTCCGGATCGGCGCTGTAACGGGACGCACCGAGGACCTTGCCATCTGTCGGCCGTACGAGCAGAAATGCCATTTCGCGGTCATAATCAATCTGCGTCAGGCGTGCCAAAAGGGCAGGAGGGATCTGTCGCATTGGCGTGAAGAAGCGAAGCCGAATATCCTCGGGCGTCAGCTGCGCAAACAGGTCTTCGACCCCTGGCGCATCCTCCGGGCGGATGGGACGCAGCAACAGGCGGCCCAGCCCGTCAACCGTTTCGTAACGTTCCAGCTCCTTCGGATAGGGTAGAATGGCAAAGCGTGCACTATCCTCAGTGGCATTTTCCACACGGACGCGGGCATCCAGCGCAAGGACGCCCTTTGCATCGGCTATCAGCGGATTGATGTCGAGTTCGACGATCTGTGGCACATCTGCGATCAGTTGCGACAAACGCACGAGGCAAAGCGCAATGGCATCAATATCCGCGGGCGCAACGTCACGATATCCCTTCAAACGCCGCCAGACGCGGGTACGGCTCATCATTTCACGGGCGAGGGTGAGATTGAGTGGCGGCAGCGTGATGGCGCGATCATTGATGATTTCCGCGGCTGTGCCGCCACGACCAAAGAGCAAGAAGGGTCCAAACTGGCGATCGGTCGCCATGCCCACAATCAGCTCAATTGCATCAGGACGGCGCACCATCTCCTGTACGGTAAAACCCTGAAGGCGCGCGTTTGGCTGCGCTTGCGCAATGCGCCGCTGCATGGCCTCTGCGGCATCGCGAACTGCGGCCTCGCCGACAAGGCCGAGCGCAACACCACCGGCGTCTGATTTGTGGGTGATGTCAGGAGAAAGAATTTTGAGCGCGACGGGTACGTTCCATGCTGCGGCCAGCTGGCCGGCTTGCTGCGGGCTTGTCACCGCCTGTGAGCGCACATGGGGGATGCCGTAGCAGTCAAAGATGGCATGAATGTCGCTTTCGGACAGCCAGCCCTCACCACTGTGCTTCAGAGCGCGCAGCACAATCTGCCTGGCTGCCGCATCGTCGGGAGAAAAGTGTTCGGGCAGCGAGGGAGGCACTTCCATCAACGTTTCCTGGCCACGCTGATAGCCCACCAGATAGGAAAAGCCGCGGATCGCCTTGTCCGGCGTATCGTAGGCTGGAATCCTGGCCTCCGCGAAAATCCCATGGACCTGATCACGTTCTGCTGAACCCAACCAGCTCGCGAACACCGGCTTGTGACTTGCCTGGGCCGCTCGGGCAACCGCATGTGCCGCCTCCACGCTGGAGGCAACCGCAACCGGGCAATTGAGCACAAGCACCGCTTCTGGTCCTGGCGCCTGCAGAAGGCAGCGCAGGGCTGCCTCATAGCGCTCGGGACTGGCATCACCGATGATGTCGATAGGATTGCCATGGCTCCAGGTCGCCGGAAGGACCTTGTTCAAGTCATCGCTCAGTTGCGGTGTTAGCGCACCCATGGCGCCACCATGATCAATAAGCGCATCGGTGGCCAGAACGCCAAGACCGCCACCATTGGTCAGGATGAAGAGGCGATCACTTGCCAGTTTGATCGGTCTGGCGAGTGTTTCGACGGCATCAAAGACCTCGTCGAGATCGTTGACGCGCAAAATACCAGCCCGGCGAAAGGCGGCGTCGTACACGGCGTCAACGCCGGCCATGGCACCGGTATGAGAACTTGCAGCCTTGGCTGCTGCTTCGTGTCGTCCGGCCTTGATGGCAATTACGGGTTTAAGTCGAGCCGCCGTGCGCGCAGCCGAGAGAAATTTGCGCGCCTGGGTTATGGTCTCGATGTAGAGCAGGATTGAGTGCGTGTTGGGATCCAGTGCCAGATAGTCCAGCATGTCGCCGAAGTCGACGTCGGTCATGTCGCCAAGCGACACCAGGTGTGAAAAGCCGATACCGCGCGCGGCCGCCCAGTCCAAAATGGTGGTCAGCATCGCCCCGGACTGGGCGACGAACGCCACTCCCCCCGAGGGAGACGAAACCGGAGCAAAGGAGGCATTGAGCCGGACGGTGGTGGAGATAATACCCAGGCAGTTGGGACCAATTATGCGCAGCAGGGATGATTTGGCGGCCTCGAGCATTGCTCGCTCAAGCGCCTTTCCGGCTTCGGTACCCAACTCATTAAAGCCGGCACTGATTACGACCGCCCCCTTTGTCCCGCGAGCAGCAAGATCGGCCACGATACCAGGCACGGTGTTGGGAGGCGTACAGATAACGGCAAGATCTGGCACTACCGGAAGATGTGCCACGTCCTGATAGGCGAGAATCCCGGCAACAGAACTATGTGTTGTCGACACCGGCATGACTGGCCCCTCAAACCCACCCTCCAAGAGATTGCGGGCAACGACATGCCCGACCGAATCCGGGCGGTTGCTGGCTCCGATAAGGGCGATCGAGCGTGGACGAAACACAGCGTCGAGATTTCGGATGGACATGTCAGACCTTGTTTTTGGAAAGATGCTTTGCGGCGAGCGCCGCGACGGCTTCTGGGGAACGATCTACGTCGAGTCTATACCAGTCGGAAGGCGGCGAGAGAGCTCGCATCTGCAGGTCAAGCACGGCCAGAGTCGCATCCGAGGCGTCGTTGCTGCGGCCTGTGATTCGCTGGGAAAGCGTATTGTGTGGCGCTTCCAACCAGAAGCCGTGAAATCTCGCACCGGTCGCCTGCGCAACCTCTTTGATCCGGGCTCGCTCTTCTGGCCGGCCATAGACGCTGTCCATAACCACGCTATGACCACATGCCAATAGCGCCCGCGCACGCTCGTGAAGTGTGGCGAACACCCTTGCATTTACGGCATCGCTATAGGCCGATTGCGGCAGGCGGTCCAGCTCACCCACGCCCATCAGAGACTTGCGTATAATGTCGCTGCGCAGGATGAGGGCTCCGGGTGCCGCACCGATGTTCGGGGCCAGTGCGCGTGCGAGCGTCGTTTTTCCGCTTCCCGAAAAGCCGCCAATGGCGATCAGTTGTGGAGGGTGCGCAACGAGGAAGTCCTGCGCCAGGGCGAAGCAGCGCTGAGCCTCTTCTGTCGCAGTACTATCGCCCGCGCGGCTTCGCGAAAGCGCAACATGAGCTCGGATTGCGGCCCGCAGGGAAAGGTAAAGTGGCAACAGGGCTGGCCCGTCATCGTCCGGAAGGAGTTCGAAATAGCGGTTGAATAACACATGGGCAAGCTCGCGTTCGCCGATTCGCTCGAGATCCATGATCAGGAAACTGATGTCATAAACCGGATCTATAAAAACATAATCATCATTGAATTCTATGGCATCAAAAAGCACGGGACTATTGTCGATAACGACAATGTTGTTCAGATGCAAATCACCGTGACAGCGCCGTATTGAGTCTCCAAGGCTACGCTTTCTTAGGAGTGATTCTGCGCGGTGGAAACTATGTCTCAGCGCTGTTGCAAATCGCCCGACGGAGGCCTCATCAAAGAACCGCGCGCCTTCCAGCAGCAGTATGTTTTCGTCGACGACCGCCCGCGTCACTTCAGCAAAATCGACCGCTGGTGTCTGCTCGGCGGCTTTGTGAAACGCTGCAATCTCCCCGGCGAGGGCACGCATCAGCGTCGCGTCCGCTTTGTGGTTGGCGCACAGTTGGCTCAACAGTGCACTCTGCTCAAAGCGCACCATGACGACGACACTGTCGATGATCTCTCCTGAGGCAGGGGGTGAGAAATGCAGCAGGCCGTCTTGGCCACGAACAATATCTCTTACTCCCAGATAGAGCTGGGGTGCGAGCTGCCGGTTGACCTCGAGCTCGCGCTGGCACATGGCTCGTCGTCGCTCAACGGTTGAATAGTCCATATATGGATAGCGCACCGCCCGTTTGAGCTTGTAGGCGCGCTCGCCAGCCAGGAAGACGATCGCCCCATGGGTGCGGACAGTTGTCACCTGATCGACACCATAGCTCTGCGGCGAAGCCAGAAATCTGATCGTGTCATCCTGCGCATCAATCATGATGCCAGCCTGCCATTTTGTAGGGGTGTTCAGAAATGTGCGGCGATGGTGGCTCGGGCTGTCTGCAGATGCCGCATCACGACGTCACTGCGGATGCCCGGTACAATACCGCCAAAGTGGATGTGATCGAGTACGGTGAGGCCCGCGAGGGCAGCAATGTGGTGCTCGAAGATCGTGCGCTCTGCATTCAGCGCCCCGGTCCGTTCTGCCCAGTCCGCGGGTGCGCCCGATGAGGTGAAGCTGAGAAGCTTCTTACCGGTCAGCAGAGGCGTGTTGGCGCCGGGGCCTGGTCCGAAGGCAAAGCCAAATCCGAACACGCGGTCGATATAGCCTTTGAGGATTGCGGGAGCTGCATTGATCCAAAATGGATAGACAAAGATGAAGGCGCCGGCATCGGCGAGACGTGTGCGCTCAGCGCTTACGTCGGGGGCCGGTCCAAATCCGGGCCGGCCAACGATCTCGCTGGCCTTCAGGCGCGGCTCAAAGTCCATGGCATATAGATCGCGCAGCTCGACGGAATGGCCGCGGGCGCTGGCGGCCTCCCGCACCGTGCGGGCGACCGACAAAGTGAAGCTTTCAGGATCGGGATGGGCCGCAATCAATGCGATCTTCATACAGCTTCCTTCCGAGGCTCGGTGCACCAAGAATGCGCCCTACCGGCGGATTGTCCAGGCGGCCAGTCCCAGCCCCTGTGCGCTGCTTGTGGCAGGACATTTGGTCCCACCCCATAAGCCGGCCAGCGTTCACGGTTAACAAGGGCGTGCAGGAACCCGGCCCCTCAGGGCCTATAGCTATGAAAACCCTCGTGGTTATCAGGAAAAGCCTAGTGCGACTTGGCCGTGGCCCTCTGATCTGCGTCAATGGCACGGTTGGGTGCGGCAACGGAACTTTATCGCCAAGGCGACTGGTATTTGCTAAAGGAGGCTCGTGACCGAGGCGCGCATGAGTTCTCAAGATCTAGTGGCGGGGTCGCTCAGCAGGGCGGACCACGAGGTTTTGTTTCATACCGTCATAAACACGGCTGTCGATGGCATCATCGTGATCGACGAGGCCGGAGCCATGCTACTGTTCAACAGGGCCGCCGAGATCCTCTTTGGCTATAAGCCGGAAGAGGTGCTCGGTCGCAATATCTCCATGTTGATGCCGGAGCCGTATCGTTCGCACCATGATGGCTATATGCAGCGCTACATGGCTACGGGGGAAAAGCGTATCATTGGGATCGGACGGGAGGTTGCCGCCCAGCGCAAGGACGGCTCGACCTTTCCGATGTATCTGTCGGTTGGTGAGGACCGCATCGGCGGGGTGAGGGTTTTCCTCGGTATCCTCCACGATCTGACAGACCGCACCAGCCGCGAGCGGGACTTCCAGGAACTCCAAAACGAATTGTTGCATGCGCTTCGCTTGACGGCGATGGGCCAGTTGACCTCGGCGCTGGCGCACGAACTCAATCAGCCGCTGGCCGCCGTCATGAATTATCTCAACGCTGCCCGCAGAACCCTCGATGCAGGCGGTGAACAGGCGATCGGGCGAGTGCGTGAATTCATGGACAAGGCGGTGTCGCAGACGCAGCGCGCCGGCCAGATCATCCGGCGCCTGCGTAATTTCATCGAGAAGCGTGATTCGGACCGCTTGCCCGAAGATCTCAATAGCTGTGTCGAAGAGGCCATAGCCCTCGGACTGGTGGGCGCCACGGATCGTGACATAAAGATAACGACGGAGCTGGCAGATGACCTGCCGCCGGTTGTGATCGACCGCATTCAGCTGCAGCAAGTGATGATCAATCTCATGCGCAACGCTTTTGAGGCCTTGGAGAACGCCGATGTGCGTCAGATCGTGATACGCACCCAGCGGCCGGCACCAGATTTTGTGCAGGTTAGCGTCGCTGATAGCGGGCCCGGCATACCTCCTGAGATCATGCCCAATCTTTTCATTCCATTTTCGACCACGAAGTCCAAGGGATTGGGGATGGGGCTGACAATCTGCAAAGCCATCGTTGAAGCGCACAACGGAAGAATTTGGGTGACCGCCCGCAAGGAAGGTGGGGCCGAATTTGCTTTTCGTCTGCCCGTAGTCGAGGTTACCGACGCATGAGCACGGCTGATCCGGTAAAAATATTTGTGGTAGACGACGATGAGGCGGTACGGAATTCACTCGCTGCGCTACTGAGCGCTGAGGGTTATGACACCCAAACCTTTGCCTCGGCCCAAGACTTCCTCGACAACTACGCACCCTCGACCAATTGCTGCCTCATCGCCGACATACGTATGCCGGATATGGATGGCCTCGAGCTCCAAGAGGAGCTCAACCGGAGGCAAGTCAAGCTGCCGATCATCATGGTTACCGGGCACGGCGATGTACCCTTGGCCGTCCGTGCCATGAAGGCTGGGGCGATCGATTTTCTGGAGAAGCCTTATGATGAGGAGGTGCTGCTTGCCACGCTGTCGCGCTGGGCACAGGCGGCTCATACGTCCGCCTCGCAAACGGCTGCAACTGGCGAATTTCAGACTCGTCTCGAAACCCTCACCGAGCGTGAGCGCCAGGTTCTTCAGCTGCTGGCTGCCGGCAAGCCGAACAAGGTCATAGCCTATGAGCTGACGATTTCACCACGTACGGTTGAGATCCATCGGGCCCGGGTCATGGAGAAGATGCGGGCCCACAGCCTCGCCGAGCTGGTTCGGATGGTTGTAGCCCTGGGAGCCCGTACCTAAGCAATCTTACGTATACCACCCTTCTTGCAACAGCGCATAATGGCCCACTTACGACGGTACTCCTGTTCCGGGGGGATGCGGGCGGAGGTCATGATTGGCGATGGAATGCGCTTCATTCATGGTTTGTATCGTAGATGACGACGATGCCGTGCGTGATTCCCTTAGGGCACTTCTGGAGTCCTACGGACTCACGGTGTTTGATTTTGACTGCGCCGCCGCCTATCTGAGCGCCAAACCGGCGGTAGAGCCTGGTTGCCTCATCGTTGATCTGCACATGCCGGGGCTGGATGGTCTTGAGCTGATCGAGCTGCTCCGTCGCAGGAGGGTGCAGACGCCGGCGATTCTCCTGACCGGTCGTCACGACGATCAGGCGGCCCAGCGGGCCAAGGATTCTGGTGTGCTCAAGCTACTGCACAAGCCAGTGCTGGCAGATGATCTCAAGTTTTGGATCGATCGTGCCTTCTCGGTACGCAGCGACGTCCCGGCAGTGCGTCATTAGGACTACGCAACTCTACGTACGGGACAATCCTAACTTTTTTCTAATCTTTGTCAGGGGCAGGATTTGCGGGAAGAAAAAAGGCCGACGCCCATGTCTTTCCACGTCCAGCCAGCCTATTCAAACAGCGTCCGCACATCCCTGGAGCCTGTCTTCCACGAGGGCGACGCGCTTTTCCCCCTCAAGGCCGTGTCGACGTCGCTTCACTTTTCCCGCAACCAGACAATCTTCAACGAAGGTGACGCGGCCCGATATTCCTACAAGCTGCTCGAGGGTGGTGTGCGCCTGTGCAAGATTCGTCCTGACGGGCGACGCCAGATCGCAGAATTCATCCTGCCTGGGGACGTCTTTGGCTTTGCATTGGATGAGGAATATTCGCTGACCGCAGAGGCTCTGGGAGACGTAATCGTCCTGCGTTGGCCGCGCGGTCAGGTTGAACGGCTGGCCGAGGAATTGCCCACCCTGCGCAAGGAACTCATGGCGATGCTGTGTCGTGAGCTGTCTGCAGCCCAGGAGCATCTCGTGATGCTGGGACGGCAGACTGCCAAGGAGCGAGTGGCGTCATTTCTTCTGCTCATTGCCAATCGGCGCGATGCCGGTGATGGGGATCCGTTGCTGCTGCCCATGGGACGTCAGGATATTGCTGACTATCTTGGATTGACCATCGAAACCGTGTGTCGCGCGCTCACGGACCTGAAGCGTGAAAGGCTGATCGAAATTCCCGACCGGCATCATGTTGAATTGCGCAATCTTGCGGCTCTAGAGGATGTGGCCGAAGGCGGGGAATAGGCCATCATGGGCTATAAGGCGATCATCGCGGCGGTTAATGGTGGGGCTGACGACAAGGCTGTAATAGAAGCCGCGCTTGCCGCTGCCTCGCCGTTTCAGGGACATGTAACGGCGCTCTTTGCCTATCCCGATCCGCGCACTGCTGTGCCTGCCATGGGGGCCCCGATGACCCCTGAGGTGGTCCAGCAGGTTATTGACAGTGCGGAGATGATGGCCCGCAAGGAGGCAGAACGCGCGCGCGCGGCCATCCGTGCGATTACCGCCGCCCGCAATATCGACCTCGATGCCAAATCTCGGGACCCGTCCCGTGTCAGTTGCACGTTTCGTACTGTTTTCGGCCTGCCAGCCGCAGTTCTGCTTGCAGAATCCAAGCTTTCCGATCTCGTTGTAGCGTCGGCTGCGCCGGGCGATGCCCATGGTGTATTTCTAGAGTTACTGACAAAAAGCCATCGGCCAATTCTTTTGGTTCCGGACGTAGCCATCGGTGACCTTACAGCACATTGCGCCGTGGGCTGGGATGGTGGAGCGGTCGCAGCTCATGCATTGCGCGCGGCACTGCCATTCCTGAAAAAGAGCCCAAAAGTGACGCTCTACACCGTTGGGGCCAGACACAGGCCGACATCCGAGGCTGCCCGCGACTATTTGCGACTGCACGGAATTGAGGCCGGTTTGCGCGAGCTCGAACCTGAGGGCGGCAGTGCGGGCCTCGCACTCCTGCATGGCGCGCAAGCTGATGGAGCCAGCCTGATCGTCGCCGGTGGCTATGGCCACAGCCGGCTTGGTGAAACCTTGTTCGGTGGCAACACGATTGACCTTACGAGCTCCGCACAAGTGCCCTTGCTCCTGATGCATTGATGCGCCTAACCCCATCCACGCGATGTGCTTCTTGCCAGCCTGTGCATCTGTCCTATGTGCTTATTGCGGACTTTGGCAGTGCCAATATCGCAGCTTGACGGCGCTCTAACGCGCAAGATAATTCCGCGCCCATAACAAGTTTACGACGGTGCAATCGTCGGTATGGTCACGGAGGGCGCTGCTTGAAGAATCGTAAACCGCTCAGCCTGCGCGTACCCCAACCCAAATATCGGCCGGGTGACAGTCCGGACTTTACAGGACTGGTAGTTCCGGAGGCCGGTAGTGTGCGTCGGCCTGACATTGGCGTAAGACCACATGACATTGCGGATCTGGCCTATGGAATGATTCGTGTACTCGATTCGCACCATCGCGCGGTCGGCCCCTGGGATCCCAAGCTAGATCCCGAAACACTGCGACGTGGTTTACAAGCCATGCTTCTAACCCGGGCCTATGATGATCGCATGTACCGGGCGCAGCGCCAGGGACGCACATCCTTTTACATGAAGAGTACCGGCGAGGAAGCGGTAGCAACTGCAGCAAGCTTTGCGCTTGAGCGCGATGACATGTGCTTTCCGAGCTATCGCCAACAGGGAATCCTGATCGCACGCGGTTATCCGCTGTTCAAGATGATGTGTCAGGTGTACTCCAATCCTGCCGACCCGCTGAAGGGTAGACAGCTGCCGATCATGTACTCGGCGAAGGATTATGGCTTCTTCTCGATCAGCGGGAATCTCGGTACGCAGTTTCCTCAAGCTGTCGGCTGGGCGATGGCATCTGCCTATAAGGGCGACGATCGGATCGCAGCAAGCTGGGTTGGTGAAGGTACTACCGCAGAAGGCGACTTTCATCATGCGTGTACCTTTGCCGCGGTCTACCGTGCCCCGGTCATTCTTAACGTCGTAAATAACCAATGGGCGATTTCGAGCTTCTCCGGCATTGCCGGTGGAGATGACTCGACATTTGCCAGCCGCGCCATCGGCTATGGCTTGCCAGGCATTCGTGTAGATGGGAACGACTTTCTGGCCGTCTATGCGGCCACGCAGTGGGCCGCGGAGCGAGCCCGCAGCAATATGGGCGCGACGTTGATCGAGCTCTATACCTACCGCGTCGAAGGTCACTCCACGAGCGATGATCCCTCACGCTACCGACCGCAGGATGAGGCGAAGGCCTGGCCGTTAGGAGATCCGATCGAGCGGCTGAAAAATCATCTGATCCAGCTCGGCGAATGGGATGAGGTACGACACGAAGCTGCGAACAAGGACGCGGTTGAGCAAGTGCGCGCCTCCGATCGTGAAGCCTCGGCCCTTGGGACGCTTGGTCAGGCCAAGCCCAGCATCAAAACGATGTTCGAAGATGTCTATAAGGACATGCCCTGGCATATCCGCAAGCAGCGCCAGGAAATGGGAGTCTGATCATGCCGACAATGAACATGATCCAGGCGCTCAACTCCGCGATGGATACCATGCTGGAGCGTGATCCCAATGTACTCATCTTTGGTGAGGATGTTGGCTATTTCGGTGGCGTCTTCCGTGCAACCGAAGGGTTGCAAAAGAAGTACGGCGTCACGCGCTGCTTCGACACGCCCATCGGCGAAGGCGGCATTATTGCGACTGCCATTGGCATGGGGGCCTATGGTCTAAGACCTGTGGTTGAAATTCAGTTCGCCGATTACATCTATCCGGCGTTTGACCAGCTTGTCTCTGAAGCTGCGCGATTGCGCTATCGCTCCGCGGGCGATTTCTCGGCGGCAATGACCGTGCGTACGCCCTATGGTGGCGGAATTTTCGGTGGACAGACGCACAGCCAGAGTCCGGAGGCTATCTTCACGCATGTCACGGGGCTGAAGACGGTGGTTCCATCGACCCCGTATGACGCCAAGGGATTGCTGATCTCCGCCATAGAAGACGATGATCCAGTGATTTTTCTGGAGCCCAAGCGCATCTATAACGGACCGTTCAATGGGCGCCACGATCAACCGGTTGTGCCCTGGTCCAAGCATCCCGCGAGCGAGGTACCGGAAGGCTATTACACTGTGCCACTTGGTCGGGCCAATATTTTGCGCTCCGGCGAGCAGATGACCATCCTTGCCTATGGCACGATGGTCTATGTTGCCCTTACTGCTGCCGAAGCGTCGGGGATCGACGCAGAAGTGATCGATTTGCGCACTCTCTTGCCCGTGGATATCGAGACCATCGTCGCGTCGGTCGAAAAGACTGGCCGTTGTGTGATCATACATGAAGCGACTCGTACCAGCGGCTACGGCGCAGAACTTTCGGCACTGGTTCAAGAACACTGCTTTTATCACCTTGAAGCACCAATCGAACGGGTGACGGGCTGGGATACACCCTATCCCCATGCTTTCGAATGGGAGTACTTCCCTGGGCCGGAACGGGTGACCGCTGCCATGCGCCGGGTGCTGGAGGACTGAATGGGTACCTATGTCTATAAGCTGCCTGATGTCGGGGAAGGGACCGCAGAGGCTGAGATCGTAGCGTGGCATGTTCAGGTCGGAGACGTTGTCGAGGAAGATCAAAATCTCGTCGATGTCATGACAGACAAGGCGACCGTAGAGATGACGTCACCTGTATCAGGAAGGATTATCGCGCTTCACGGTGTTCCAGGTGAAATGGCGGCGGTCGGCGCTCCTCTTGTTGAATTTGATATTGGCACAGAAGGGGCTGCCAAGCCTTCGCCACCGACGTCTCAGCCTGCCGCGGAAGTGCCGTCTGCATCCACCCACACTGCAGTGCCACCCGGGAGGGAGGCCGTGCCAGCAAAGCCCTTGCCTGCGCAAACCAGCAGTCTGCCGGCACAGGCAGCCTTTGTGACACGCAGTGCGGCTGAAAGGCCTGTAGCATCTCCAGCCGTAAGGCAAAGGGCCCGTGAGCTTGGTATTGAATTGCAGTTTGTGCCCGGTACTGGTCCAGGCGGGCGCATAAGTCATCACGATCTGGATGCGTTTGTGGCCAGTGGCGGACGCTACGCCGTCATGTCCGGTCACAGGGTGGTGCGCGAGGGCGTTGAAGACATCAAGGTTATTGGCCTGCGGCGGAAGATCGCCGAGAAGATGCAGGAGGCCAAGCGGCGGATTCCTCACTTTGCGTACGTAGATGAAGTCGATATGACGGAATTGGAAGCGTTGCGCTCCCATCTTAATGCGAGCAAAAGGCCGGATCTTCCGAAACTGAGTGTACTTCCTTTTTTCATGCGTGCTCTGGCGAAGGTGCTGCCCGACTATCCGCAAATCAATGCCCGCTTCGACGATGAGGCAGGGATTGTCCACCGCCACGAGGCGGTACACGTCGGAATTGCAACCCAGACTGCAAATGGTCTTGTCGTGCCGGTAATACGTCACGTCGAATCCCTTGATATATGGCAGTGTGCAGCCGAGGTTGCTCGGCTGGCGTCGGCGACCCGGGAAAACAAGGCCAAGGCTGAAGAGCTTCAGGGGTCGACGATCACGATCACCAGCCTCGGCGCCTTGGGTGGACTGGTTACCACCCCGGTGATCAATCATCCGGAAGTGGCCATCATCGGTCCCAATGCCATAGTTGAACGCCCGGTCGTACGAAATGGGCAAGTCGTCGTTCGCAAGATGATGAATCTCTCGTCCAGTTTCGATCATCGCGTCGTTGACGGCTATGATGCGGCGGAATTCATACAGCGCCTAAAGTCTCTGCTGCAGCACCCAGCGCTACTATTTATGGAGTAAGCATGTCCGAGACTGTCCAGGCCAAAGTTCTCGTATTGGGAGGCGGCCCTGGTGGCTACGTTTGCGCGATTCGTTGTGGACAGCTTGGCCTTGACACCGTGCTGGTCGAGGCTGACCGGCTGGGAGGAACCTGCCTCATTCGCGGCTGCATTCCATCCAAGGCGATTATTCAGCGTGCAGGCCAGTTCGAGCAGATGGCCGCTGTTGCTGCGAACTCCGGTACCGGGATTTCATTGGCGACCGGGCCGGTACTTGATCTGAGCGCTCTTGTCGCGTGGAAGGACGGCATCGTCAACAGACTTAACAGTGGGGTCGCAGCCCTTCTGAAGAAAGCCAAGGTCCGGGTGATATCAGGGTGGGGAAGCTTTTCGGATGCCAAGACCCTGCACGTCGATACCAAAGACGGCCCCATAACCATACAGGCCGAGCATGTGGTATTGGCTGCGGGCTCCAGACCAGTTGAACTTGGTTTTCTGCCCTTCGGCAATAAGATCATATCCTCCAGTGAGGCTCTCGATTTGCAGGAGCTCCCTGCACACCTGCTTGTCATTGGAGCGGGCTATATTGGCCTTGAGCTCGGTATCGCATTTCGCAAACTTGGCAGCAGGGTTACCATCATCGAGGCGCAGGATAAGATATTGCCGCTTTATGATCGTGAACTGGTGAGCCCGGTGGCAAAATGGCTAAAGAGTCATGATGTCACTGTTCACCTGTCGGCCCACGCGAAGGGATTGGCGGGCGAGGCGCTTGTCGTTGAAACCTCGGATCAGAAGACGATCGAAATTGAGGCTGATCGCATCCTGGTAACCGTCGGGCGCCAGCCTAACACCTCCGGCTGGGGTCTTGAAAACATGGCAGTCGATCTGGCGGGACGCTTTGTCAGGGTCGATTCGCGCTGTGCCACATCGATGAAAAACGTCTGGGCCATCGGAGATCTCGTCGGTGAGCCGATGCTGGAGCACAAGGCGGCTGCTCAAGGCGAAATGGTCGCCGAAATTATCGCCGGCCGGCGGCGCAGCTTCGAGCCAGCTGCCATTCCAGCGGTCTGTTTTACGGAACCAGAGATTGTCAGCTGTGGTCTGTCACCAGCGGAGGCTGGCCCAGACGCAGTGGTGGCCCAGTTTCCCTTCGTCGCGAATGGCCGAGCCCTCTCCATGGATGCAGGGGAGGGCTTTGTGCGGGTGGTAACACGCCAGGACAATCACCGCGTTGTCGGCATTCAGGCGGTCGGCGAACACGTCAGCGAGCTCTCCGGAGAGTTTTCCCATGCGCTGGCGATGGGCGCGGTGCTCGAGGACATTGCTGGAACCATCCATGCCCATCCGACCTTGTCGGAAGCGCTGCACGAGGCAACGTTGCGCGCACTGGGTCACGCCATCCATATCTGACCCATTCGAGCTGGCGACAGCACCTGTCCAGATTTGGGACAGTCGGCTCTCGCCGGCGGGGCTGGGCGTGATCAAGAGGGGATAAGTCCGCCTTAGCTGCCCTCAGCCACTTTCCAGGGAACCGGCTCCTGCGTTAGCTGTTTTGGAGACGAAACGCGGAGTAACTTCGTGCGCGTCGATCCGGTCATAGCCCTGATGGATGAAATCGAGCGGGCCTATATGGCACTCGCCGAGGCCCGCGACGTAGATGATTTGCGCGCTACCCGTAGCGAGCTTGCGCGGATCGCAATGCTGCATCAGCGTCTCATCGCGACCGAGCCCACTACAGTGATCGGGGCGGCCTGTCTGCTGCGAGAAGCGGCAAGCCTCTTGCCACAGAGCCAGGCTCCATCCTGCAGCGAGAGGCTGCGCGAAGTCGCAGAACATTTTGACGAAGGGCGCCGCCGCGTCGAGGATCTCATCTGGCTGCGCCGCACGGCAGAGGCGCTCAGCGCGGGCGCTCCGAATGATTTGGCGTACGCCGCCGCTGACCTCATCCGGCTGGCTGCCAAAGGAGCCTCCCGCCCGGTTTTGCTCTACCGGGCGGTTTCCTCTCCTGTCGTTCTTTCAACCGTACGACCGCGGCAAGCGCCGGCAATAACCTGCGTTCCCTGAACAGTATGGCGCCAGGCTGGCAAGCCTACTTCCGCTAATTTCCTCGCGAGGCGGTCTTGGCGGTTTCCTCCTCGTGATGCTTTTGAATGGTTTGCATTGCGGCTGACATGGCGGCGCCAATAAAGCGCTCCTTGTTGTCCTTGGCCCACGACAAGGCGGTTTCGCGCGCCTGATTGGTGTTATTGATGGCGGGAACAACGTAGCGCTGCCAAAGCTCATACGATTTACGGGTCTGCTCGAAATTTGCCCAGTTATGTGCGAGCTGCAGAAAGCACCCGAACGAGCCCTGTTTGGCTTGCAGTCTTCGGATCTGGGCGATGGCATCGTCGGGAGTGCCAACCACCGCCACACCTTCTTCGACGAGCGTGCTGAGCGACCGGTTCTCCGCGGTTTCTCGTCCAGCAACGGCGCTAATACCAGAAAAATATCCCTGCCATTGCTCGAAGCCGAATTTACAGTTTTCAAAGGCCTGCGCGCGGGTCTCGGCAAGATGGACAGGGCCGACCAGCCTTAAACGGTCAGGATCCATCGTGCGGCCGTGCTCGGCCGCAGTTTTTTGTGCGATATCCCAGTTGATGCCCAGAGCATCGTAACCACCCGCCTGGGTTGCTGCGACGCACAACATGCCAAAGCCATGCTTCCCGGCCAGTTTGCCCCCGGATGGCGTTACCGAAGATGCAACCGCAATTTCTGGATAGGGATAAGTGAAGGGGCGCAACTGACAGGTTGCATCTACCAGTTCAAACCAATCGGTCTTGATAGTCACCCGTTCGCCTTGAAATAGCCGCACGATGACTTCCAAGGCTTCAACCATGCGTGTGCGCTGCACAGAAGGGTCGATGCCCATGGAAAACGCATCCGATGGCAGCAGGCCAGGTCCGACGCCAAACATGATGCGCCCACGTGTCTGATGATCGAGCTGAATGATCCGGTTGGCTGCCATAAGCGGGTTATGATATGGCAACGATACTACACCGGTGCCCAATTTGATGCGGCGGGTACGTTCCGCAACGGCCGCAATAAAGAGCTCAGGGCTGGCGATGATTTCGAAGCCAGCGGAATGGTGCTCTCCAATCCACGCTTCATCATAGCCAAGCCGATCGAGATGCTCGATCAACTCCATATCCCGCTGGATACAAAGCGTGGGATCTTCGTTGACGGGATGAAAGGGGGCCAGAAATATGCCGCTTCGCAGTCGCATCGTCATGATGGAACCTTCTTTAGTATTTCGCCTGGCCAGTGTGTCTCAGAGCGTAGGCGGCGGGAAGGGGCCAATCGCCAACTCTGCCGCTAGGGCAACCTCAAATAGCCTGGATTCGCCACCTTGCGGCCCAATCAGTTGAACACCGATTGGTAGGCCAGCATGTCGAGCGGCAGGAAGGACCAGAGCGGGAGCATGAAGTGCGGTCGCGACCGAGATCCAGTTGAGGGCTGACATGTAGGGAGCCGCGATGCCGTCGACCAAGAGCGTGCGAGCATTCATAGGCGCTGAATGGTCATGTAGAAAGGCGGTAACTGGTGTGACCGGAGCAAGTATCGCATCATATCCCTGCCGGAAGAAACCATCGAGGACACGCTTGTAATTGTCGCGTTTGCGCCTTGCCGCATCGAGCTGCTCTTCTGTGGCACTGGCCCGCAGACGATAGCGGGCTTCACCGGTCACGTCGCGGTCTTCGCTGACAAGCCGTATGTCTTCCTCGCGCCGTGCTGCCATCGCGTCACGCAAATGAGCAGGAAAATTCGCAGCGACAGTCGCGGTTAGAAGGTCGAGATAGTTCTGGAGCAATGCGTCGGCATTGAAATCCGGAACGGCATAATCGACTGAAAAGCCAAGATCGGAAAGGCATTTTGCGGTCTGTTCGACGGCATCCTTTACACACTGCGCGAGAGGCCATCCCGGCTGCGCATTCCAGACCGCGATACGTGCCTGTCCGGCTGGACGCAGCTCTGCGACGGGCTGCTCCCTCAATACATCCCACATCAACTTGAGGTCTTTCACATTCCGGGCCATGGGACCGGCCACATTCAGGTCAATCTCCTGGTTCATGCCGGGGCTAGGGGGAACGTGACCTTTCAGGGGCAACGCTCCCCAGCTCGGCTTGAGCGCGCAAACCCCGCAGAAATTTGCCGGATGACGCAGGGAGCCGCCTATGTCGGAACCAAGTTCCAGTGGCGTGATATCAGCAGCAAGGGCCGCGGCAGCACCGCCTGACGAGCCTCCCGAGGTTCGGGAGAGATCAAAAGGATTATTGGTGGTGCCGAAAACTGCATTGTAACTCTGAAAATCGCCAAGCATTAGCGGCACATTGGTTTTCCCCCAGATCACCGCTCCTGCACTGCGAAGTCTGCCCACCAGGTCGGCGTCAGCGCAGGATCGCTCCCGAGCGGAAAATTCCGGATTGCCTGATATCGCCGGCATGCCGTTAACGTCGAAGCCATCCTTGATGGTCATCGGCAGGCCGGCGAGCACCCCGAGTTCCACGCCGCGAACGCGGGCGTCGTCGAGTGCGCGGGCTGCGGAGCGAGCTGCCTCCAAATCCTCTGTGATGACGGCATTCAATTTGCCGTGATGACTGCGCTGCCGGGCGACATGCTGTTCAAGAAGTTCAAGCGCCGATATGCGTCGAGAGGCAAGATCGTCCAGCATCTGTCTTGCCGTAGCGTAAGGAACACTCATTGCGATCTCCGACTTCCCACCTGCCCAGAATGGCATAAGCTGGTCACGCCGAGCAAAGTGGAGGAAGCCATGCGGGCCGCGGTGTTTCATCAAGCAGGTCAGCCCCTCGTCATCGAACAGATCGACGAACCCCGTCCGTCACCGCATGATTTGATATTGAAGGTTCGCGCCTGCGGGATCTGTGGCTCGGATCTGCATATGACCGAACCCGGCTCGGTACTGGGGCTGCCCTCGGGCGCGGTCATGGGGCATGAATTTTGTGGTGAAGTGGTGGAGGCTGGCAGCGCCGTTAGAGCCGAGTGGAGCACAGGAACGGCGGTTGTGGGTTTCCCCTATCTGTGTTGTGGAGAGCAAACACCATGCCCCAATCTTACCTTGGGGCTTGGCTCAGGCGCTTGCGCACGCGGCGCAGGAATTGGACTAGGACAGCGCCATGGCGCCTATGCCGAATATGTTCGTATATCGGCAAATGCAGCATTCCGGCTTCCAGGAGGAATGAGCTATCGCGCCGGAGCATTGGTTGAACCCTTGGCCGTTGGGCTGCATGCCGTCGATATGGCCAAGCTCGATCGCGATGCTGTGGTCCTCGTTGTTGGCGCGGGACCGGTTGGGCTCGCAGTGATCATGTGGGCAAGATTCCTCGGCATACGTCACGTTCTTGTCAGCGAACGGGCAGCAGTACGGCGTCAGATGGCGGCGCGTTTCGGCGCAAGCGATGCACTCAATCCGGATGAACCACTCGCCGGTCAGGTCGAGCGCCTGACCGGACGCGGTCCGGACGTCATCTTCGAGTGCGTAGGTGCACCCGGCATGATCGCACAGACCATGGCTGAGGCACCGCGGGGTGGACGCATTGTGGTTGCGGGAGTCTGCCAGCAGCCCGACACCATCTTTCCGCTCGCGGGCATCGCCAAAGAGCTTAACCTGCAATTTGTCCTTGGCTACCGCCCAGCCGACTTCGACTATGTCATAGCGATGCTTGGTTCTGGCCGGATCGATGGCGAGAGCATGATTACCGACACGATAGATCTGGACAGCCTGCCCGTAGCTTTTGAAGCCCTGCGCAAGCCGAGCGGTCAATGCAAGGTGATGGTGGTGAGCTAGTTGGGTCGCATCCTGCCCGAGAGCTTCAGCACGTAGCCAATCACCTGCGCCACAGCCTTGTAGTGTTCGGGAGGAATGCTCTCATCGATATCTACGGCAGCATAGAGGGCTCGTGCGAGAGGCGGGTTCTCCACAACAGGAACTTTGTTTTCCTTCGCCTTGTCGCGGATGCGCAAGGCGACTGCATCAACACCCTTGGCCACACAAACCGGGGCAGCCATCGTTCCGGCCTCATACTGCAGGGCGACGGCGTAGTGGGTTGGGTTCATCACGACTACCGTCGCCTGCGGCACCCGGGCCATCATGCGTTGTCGCGAGCGCTCCATTCTTATCTGGCGTATTTTCGCCTTGATCAGGGGATCACCGTCCGACTGACGCAGTTCCTCCTTGATCTCGTGCCGGCTCATTCGGTTGCGCTTCAGGAATTGAAAGCGCTGATTGAGATAGTCAAGAATGGCAATCAAGGTCATGGCGGAAAGCGTGGCCAGTGCGATGTGCTCCGCGATTCTCATCATGTTGCCAACAAGATCGCGCGGTGATTGCTGCAAAACCGCGAGAACTTCCATGCGGTCAGGCCAAAGCACTGCCCATAGCGCCCCGGCCACAAGCGCCATTTTGACCGTCCCCTTGAGCAATGAAATCCAGCCTTCGCTACCGAAAAGTCTCTGAAATCCCTGAGTGAGGGCAAGCTTGGAAAGGTCTGGCTTGATTTTTTCTGCCACAAACACCGGACGGGCCTGCACGACGTGCGCGGCGATGCTGGCGCCCAGGAGCAGGCTGAGCGGGGCGCCGAGCAAGATCAGCAGCGTCCAGCCAATGTGCCGAGCAACGGCCATGATGCTATCCGGATCAACGGCAATCTGATCCGGTCGCGAGAGAAATACCTTAAGGCCGAGAATAAAATGCGTCCCGGCGGATGGTCCAAACAGCTTAAACGCCAGCGTTCCCGCCGCAAGGACAACAAGAGTGGTAACTTCCTGGCTCTTGATGACGTCGCCATGCTTCGCTGCTTCGTCAAGTCTTCGCGCTGTTGGTTCTTCTGTGCGTTCGGCATCATCGGTTTCGTCGGCCATGTCCTACCCCATAAAGTGGGCCATCTGCGTGCCGAAGAAGTTCAGAAACGCAGTCATCATCGTGCCGATAAGAAGAATCATTAGGAAAAAGCCAGCCAGGAGGTTCAAGGGCATGGCGATAAAGAAAACCTGAAGCTGGGGCATCATTTTTGCCAGAAAGCCGAACCCGATATTTACGGCAAAGCCAAAGACCACAAATGGCGCCGCAAGTTGCAGGCCCAGCGCGAAGCTGGCACTGACAAGACGGACGGACAGACGTGCCATATCCGCCGCAGGAAGGCCGGCGGCAGGAGGCATGATGTGATAGCTGCCGATGATCGCGCCGATCGCCAGATGATGTAGATTGGTCGCGAATATGAGCACTGTTCCAAGCAAGCTGATGAAGTTGCTGATCGAGGTATCCTCGCCACCAAATGCTGGATCGAAGCTCTGTGAGTACGACAAGCCAATTTGCGAGGCAATGATCGAGCCCGCAACCTGAAGAGTGCTCATGATGATGGTCGCCATCACGCCAATGAGCAGACCGATTACAACTTCCTTGAGGATCATAAGCACCAACGCCATTACACTGGCTGGCGGCGTAGCAGGATAGTAGTGAGCTATGATCGGTGCTATGGCGAAGGTAATCGCGAGTGCGAGCACCAGGCGTATCATGGGTGGTACCGCAGTATCACCGATCGCCGGCAGCAGCATAACCATCGCACCGATGCGACTGAAACCAAGCAGGTAGACCAGGACGATGCCCGATAGGTTGGCAAGATGAATGACCACGCCAACTCCTGTCAGAACTGGGATATTCGCGCGGCGATATCGTTCATCAGGCCCTGCATCGCCTGTCCCGCAAAGGGTAGGGAAATCAGCAGAACCAGAAATATCGCGAGAATCTTTGGTACAAAGACAAGCGTCGCTTCCTGGATCTGTGTCAGTGCCTGAAGCAAGCCAATCACCAGGCCGACCACCAGTGCTGTCAGCATTGCTGGTGCAGAGACCTCAAGCAGCACATACATAGCCTGTCTGGCGAAGTCGAGAGTATCCGCGGGCGTCATTCGTGTTCTTTCAAATAGGCATTTGCATGATGCTCTGATACGCAGAGATCACCTTGTCGCGAACGGCCACCACTGTGTCGAGTGTGAGTTCCGCATTGTTAACTGCATTGACGACATTGACCATGCTGGCTTTGCCTTCAACGGCCTTGGACGTCATTGTCTCGCCCTGTCTAATCGTATGAAGCGCGTCTTTGACCGCTCCGTCGAGAAACTGGGAAAACGTTGTTGGTGCGGTTGTACCTGTTCCCATCGTTGCGGTCGCAGCGGACGATGTACCACTTGCGCCGATTTTGGCGATGGCCTGATAGGCAGAGGTTGCAGCGGCAGGTGCAATAGCCATGGCAGAACTCCGAACGAATAAAGTTATTTCGTCAGCAGATTGATGGTCTGTGAGAGCATGGTCTTGGAAACGTCCATGACCGTCAGATCCGCCTGGTAGGAACGCTGCGCTTCACGCATGTCCATGATTTCGATGAGCGGATTGACGTTTGGAAGCTGGACATATCCTTGCGCATTCGCCGCCGGATTGCCGGGATCATATTTGGTACGAAACGGACTTTGATCCGGGATAGGATTTCCGGCCTTCACCAATGTGGCGTCGAGGTGCTGGCTGAACTGACTGCTGATGGTCGGCACCTGCCGGCGATAGGGCGTGCCGCCTGGAGCGGTGGCCGTGGAGTCTGCGTTGGCAAGGTTTTCTGCAATGACACGCATACGGTCGCTCTGGGCGGTAAGTCCAGATGCCGCGATGGCCATTGAGGTTGTCAGGTCCATGGTGCTGTTTCTCCTCTACGATTACGGCTGGCCGATAGCTGTACGCATCATGACGATGCTCTTGGCATAAAGATCGGAGGCCGCCTGGTATTCCTCCTGCGTCTTGGACACCTTCATCATCTCCTGGTCGATGCTGACGGTATTGCCGGTGGGATTGGCCTCGCCGTCGGGCGATTGCGTCTCAGCGAAGTGCTGACCCGGTTGGGTGACACCGGGAAGGTGACGTGGATTGGTGCGTTCGAGGGCAGGTGTAGGCAGACCAGCGGATCCGTTGTTCAAATAGGAGGCGAAGTTCTCGGGCTTGAGATCCTTGGCCATGTAGCCGGGGGTATCAGCATTCGCGACGTTCTCGCTCAATACGGCCTGGCGGGCATTCAGCCAGGTCATGCGCTCATCGAGCATCTTGAGCAACGGAGTACTGGTGAAGTTCACGGCGAGACCTCCTTTCACGGATTATTAGCCCTAACAGAGGGCAGCATGACCCCGGCGCATTAATTGCCGCTTAACGACGGTGAACCTTTTTGCCGGGCAGGAATTTCCGCTCTTTAACCGTCGATTAAGCTTAACGGCGCAAGTCTCGGCTTCGTCGAAGAGCGGGTTAAGCATGGATGTGGTCGACCTCATGCGCTACGTGGGAGCGCTCGCAGTGGTGCTGGGATTGCTCGGCACAGCGTTTGTGGTCGCCCGCAAATATGGTCTTCCCGGGGTGGTGGCACCGCAGGGAAGCCGGCGGTTAGTGGTCGCGGAGACATTAATGCTCGATGCCCGGCACCGGGCTATATTGCTGCGCCGGGACGATACAGAGCACCTCATCGTGATCGGTCCCAACGGAACGACAGCGATCGAGAGCAGCAGTCAGAGCAGTTCTATCCCTGGGCGCACACTATGAAGCGTCTGGCGATGTTCAGTCTCGTCATGCTCGCATTGCTGGTGAGTTTTTCCCATCCGGTATTTGCGGCGACGGCAGGTAGCCTGCCGGCTAGTGGCAGTGGTCTGAATATATCGCTCTCTGGCAGCGGCCTCTTCACTAACCGGCTGATGCAGATCATTGCGCTGATAACCATCCTGTCGATAGCCCCGGCCATTCTCATCATGATGACGAGCTTTGTTCGCATCGTAGTGGTTTTGTCGCTGCTGAGGCAGGCACTTGGTTTGCAGACAACACCACCGAATTCGGTGATTATCAGCCTCTCGCTCTTTCTCACATTCTTTGTGATGAACCCTACACTTACGGCAGCCTACAACGCAGGCGTGGCGCCGCTCGTGGCAGGCAAGATCACGACGGAGCAGGCGCTGGATAGAGCCGGTGGTCCGGTCAAGCAGTTCATGCTGGCCCATGTGCGCAAGTCAGACTTGCAGATGTTCATTGACATGAGCACCGCCAAGCGACCGCAGACGCCGAGCGCTATAGGCTTTGCCGAACTGGCCCCGGCGTTCATGCTGTCCGAGCTGAAGCGCGCTTTTGAGATCGGCTTTCTACTCTTTGTGCCGTTCCTCATCATCGACATGGCGGTTGCATCCATATTGATGAGCATGGGCATGATGATGCTGCCGCCAGTGGTCATTTCCCTGCCTTTTAAGCTCATCTTTTTCGTGCTGGTCGATGGCTGGCGCCTGGTGGCGGGCTCCCTCGTTGCGAGCTACATGCACGCGCCGCCACACGGTTGAGGTCCGTTCCCTGCCGCCAAGGGGGGAGGCCAGAACTGGCCGCGGAGCACGGGTTGCTCTGCTCCACGCTCATCCTGGCCATGCCAAATTTGCAATTCTCAGGAGCCTCCTCGAGCCGTATAGGTGAGAATCCTGAATGCTAAAGAAGTTATTTAAATGACCAGAAAATTACCACTAATGTTTGCCGGTGTGGTCCTCGGAATAGGGCTTGGATCGGTTTCGGCCTCCGCAGCACAGGGCCTTGCCGGGGCATGGACCTATCATGTTAGCGGCAGCACGTCCTGCACTGTGACGCTGAGCTCGGACGCGGACGGTGGGCGGGGCCAAATTACCTCCGCTGCCAACTGTCCCGGTGGGCTATTTACCGTGACCCATTGGCATCTTATTGGCTCGAATCTCGAACTTTCGGGAAATGCCGGCTCGCTTGTGGCCGTGCTTCAGAAATCGGCGCACGGTTTCCGTGGCTCCCTGGTCGATGGTGGACGCAAGATTACGCTGTCCCGTAGCGTGGGTGTCGGCAAGGCCTCCTGAGGCTTCCCTTTCAGCTCCCCCCTCAACGGCCGCGCCCACTTGAGGCTGCGGCCGTCTTTTTGTGTGTAGCTTTCACCAAGCCAATTCGCGCATGACTGCGCGCCTGCTATGTTCCCCCGCCACGAGTGATTTGCTGGTGGTGCTAAAGGTCAGTCAATGAGTGAACCCGATGATGTTTTGCCCGCGTTGAAGCGGGAATGGCTGGTGACGCGTTTGGTGCTGCTCATCGGTTTTACCATGGCGCTTGGCGTGGGGACCTATCTGGGCGTGGCGGCGCGGCGCGAGATTTTGCTCCTGCGTGCGCAGGTCACCCGCAAGATCGCTGCCGAACAGAAGACGGAAAAGCAGATGCACGCCGCCGCGCATGATTTTTGCCCCGAGGCTGTCAAGCAGGCCAAGAGTTTGGGCGTATTGCCATCCTATGCGACCCTGGTCGAAAAACGTCCCCGCCGCACGTCCAAGCCCGGACGCTATCTGTGCATCGCCCGCACGCCGGCGGCGCTCTATGGCGTCATTGGTGATTTTGTTTGTCCGGACCTTAAGAACGCCAAGTGCCTTTCACTCTTCGCAGTGACACAGGGCGGTAAAAGTGGCGGGGTAATCTACGAGCGGCACTGACTACGTGACCGGGGGCCGGCAGGTATCATACTCCGCCCATGCGGCAGATTTCGCGCCATTCCTTCTCCGCCACGGGCTGTACCGAGAGACGGGACTGCCGCAGCAACGCCATGCCGGAAAGTCGAGGATTGGCCTTGATCTCGGCCAGCGTTACTGGTGTTGGCAGGGCACAGACTGCTCTGACATCGACGAGGCCGAATCGGCCAGAGCTATCGGTGGGGTCGGGCCGATAGGGACCAATGACTTCCACGATCCCCATGATCCGCTTCTCGTGCACCGAATGGTAAAAAAAGCCCCGGTCTCCTAGCTGCATCGCCTTCATGTTATTGGCGGCCTGGAAATTGCGTACGCCGCTCCAGGGCTCTCCCGCAGCACCTCTTTGCAGCTGTTGCTCCCAAGACCAGCTGGAGGGCTCGCTTTTGAACAGCCAGAACGCCATCAGAGCTCTGCTCCGCAGGCGTTGATCGTGGACTTCCAGGGTCTTACCGAGACGCTCTCAAAGAGGCCGGCCTTGGTATAGGGATCATTCGCAGCAAAGGCCTGCGCCTGGGCAAGATCATCTGCTTCGAACACGATCAGGCTACCCACCATATTGCCTGCCTCATCGAGGAATGGACCGCCAAGACGCACCCTCTGGTTGTCGCGCACATAGGCAAGATGGGCCTGGCGGGTGGCCAGGCGCAGCTCAAGGGCATCCTTGCGGTCGAGAGAAGAAATCACGAAAAGCATGTGGGAGTTTACTCCGCTTTGAGTGGCCGTTGCATCAGCCGGACCGCGGCGTGCTCGAGTGCAAGCTTGCCACTTAGGATGTCGGCAACGGCTTCTGCGATCGGCAGCTCGATGCCATGTCTTTGTGCCCGTGTCACCAGGGCGGGTGCTGTGTAAACGCCTTCCGCCAATGCGTGAGGTGGCTGAGCCCGCCTTTCACCGATGGCAATACCGCGTGAAAAATTCCGTGACGTGCGACTGGTTGCGGTCAGGACAAGATCACCCAGGCCGGATAGTCCCATCAGGGTCTCACGCCGCGCCCCCAAAGCCTCACCCAAGCGCGTGAGTTCGGCAAAAGCGCGGGCCAGCAGGGCGGCGCGCGCGCTCTCGCCCAGGTGCAGGCCTTCGACGATGCCACAGGCAATCGCGTAGACATTTTTTGCCGCTCCGCCGAGCGCGACTCCGGTTAAGTCGTCGCTGGCATAGGGGCGAAAAGAACTTGAACTGAGGGTAGCCTGCAGGCGCTCGGCGGTTGCGATTTGCGCGGCGATGGTCACGGCTGTGGGCAGGCCAAGGGCGACGTCGCGCGCAAAGGAGGGGCCGGAGAGCATCGCCGGGAGTAGCTGGGGAGCCGCCTGCTCCAGCACTTCGTTCATCAGCAGACCGCTTTGCTGCTCCACCCCTTTGGCGCAGATGACCGCCGGCAACTGCGCAGGAGTAAATGGCGCCAGGGCCAGGACGCATGCGCGCAAGTGCTGCGCCGGCACCGCAATGAGCAGCGCCTGACTCGCGCAGACCTCAGCAAGCTCGGCGGTAGGCATCACCCCGTCGGGGAGTCGGATTTCGGGCAGGCTCCGGTGGGCTCCGCGCTCGCGGGCCAGTTCCTGCATGCGGGCACGGTCGCGTCCCCAGAGGCTAACGCGGCAGCCGGCTGACGCCGCGGTGATCGCCAGGGCGGTGCCCCAAGCACCCGCACCCACGACGCCGATGCTCTGGTAAGCCTCTGGACTAACGCTCATTTTTTATGCCGCTCCGACCCATGCTGCACTGCGAAGATTGAACGAATTGTTGAACATTTAGGTTTTCGTGCTACCTTCATGTCCTTGGCTAGATAGACAATCGTGGTTTTAAAGGAGGCGCAATGTCGGGCAAGGACACGGTCCGCTGCAAGATCGTTGAGGCGGCGAAAAAGCGCTTCTCCCATTTTGGCTATGGCAAGACCACAATGGCCGAAGTGGCGTCGGATTGTGCGATGTCGCCTGGCAATCTTTACCGGTTTTTCCCTGGCAAGCTCGACATCGCCGAAGCCATAGCGACCGAAGACTTTGAAAAGCACCTGACGTCACTGCGCAAGGTGGCGGTGGCACCTGCCCGAGATACCCGCCAGCGGCTGCACGATCTGCTGTTTGAGGAGTTGCGTCGCACCTATCATAAATTGGAAAAGGATCCGCGCGCCTATGAAATGGCCAGCGTGATCGCCCGGGAGCGTCCGGAATTTGCCAACTGGATGCTGGCTACGGAGCGCAAGATACTGGTCGAACTTTTGGAGGAGGCCGAGCGGCGTGGAGAGCTGAACTGCGACGACAAGGAGTACGTCGCGGAAATGGTGCAAGCAGCAACCATGAAATTCCGCTACCCGCAGCTGTGGTCGAAGCTCACATTGCCCGCACTGGAGCGCGAACTCGAGGGCGTTCTGACACTCCTCATCCAGGGGATCTGTCCGCAGAGCCAGGCTCACCAGCGCCACGGTCGCGTAACGACAGTACCTGCCTGAGGGCTCTTGTTCCCGCCACAATCTGATCCTAAGTAGGGCCATGCGCTCGCTTGTTATAGCTGCCCTTTTCCTTGCTCTCTCTGCCACTGCTGGCAGGGCTGCGGGCTTTGATGCGGCTCAGAAAGCTGAACTCGACAAACTTTCGCAGGCCCTCAACTCGATCAAGACCATGAAGGGAGCGTTCGTACAGATCGATCCCAATGGCAGTCTGGAAAATGGCAAGTTCTGGATCGAAAAGCCTGGACGAGTCCGTTTTGCATATGCCTCGCCTTCAGACACACTGATTGTTTCCAATGGGGTGACGGTAGCGGTCAAGAACACCAAACTTGATACCGTCGACCGCTATCCACTGGTCTCGACCCCGCTTGATCTGGTGCTGTCCAACAAACTCGATCTGGCTAACAATCCCAACATCATTGCCGTTAATCGCGAGGGCAGCTCGCTCATCGTCAAGGCACGTTCGACGGACAAGAAGGTCTCCGGAACCGTCACGTTGGTCTTCTCAGATCCAGGCTATGAGCTGCGTCAGTGGACTGTGCTCGACCCGCAGGGCCTTAAGACCACCATCGCTCTGCAGAACGTTGAAATTGCTGTCCAGTTAAAACCCTCCCTGTTTGTGCTGGAGGAACGCAACCGCTTTACCAAGGGGCAGTCAGACTAGCACCCTTGTCGGCCGGAGACTGCCGTGCTAGCCGCTCACCATGACGCGTCAGCCACCACTTGTCGGCATTGTTTGCGATCGCAGACCCTTAAACGGCCATCCGTTTCATATGGCCGGCGAAAAATATATTTCTGCGATACGCGATGGTGCTGCGGCGTTTCCGCTTCTTATTCCTTCTCTTGATCCGGCGCTTGAGCCCGAATTTGTGCTGGCACATGTCGACGGCCTGTTGCTGACGGGCTCGGCATCGAACGTCGATCCTGCCTATTACGGCGGTGATGAGCCTCGTCCCGGAAATCTTGCCGATACACACCGCGACGCCACCACTCTGCCGCTAATCCGCGCCGCTATCGCCGCAGCCAAGCCTTGTCTGTTCATTTGCCGCGGACATCAGGAGCTCAATGTTGCCTTCGGGGGCACGCTGTTCCAGCACGTGCGAGAGGTGCCCGGCCGCTTCGATCACAGCGATGACGCCAAACAGGGGATCGAGGCGAAGTATGCTCCTGCACACGACGTAACCGTTCAGTCCGGTGGAGTGCTCGAAACGCTGCTGGAACGGCGGCGCTTTGCCGTCAACTCTTTGCATGGGCAGGCAATCGATCGCCTGGCCGCTGGTCTGCGGATCGAGGCCCTGGCCGATGACGGCACCATCGAAGCCATTTCAGTCGAGAGGGCACCAAATTTTGCCCTGTCGGTGCAATGGCATCCCGAATGGCAGTGGTCGGAAAATCTCGAAAGCCGGACGCTCTTTGCGGCGTTTGGGCGGGCCCTTGCTGCTCGCCGATAGGGCAAGGCAGCGGCTACCATCATCTGCCCTGGCCAAGATTGACGTAGGCTGATGACCATTTTAACCCGACCCTAATACCACGTCCGCCAATCTGCACCCGGCCCCCGGAAATTATCCATGTCGACTGTTATCCGCTTCCTTGGCTTTGCCTTCGCCAGCGCAGACATG
This sequence comes from Rhizomicrobium sp., assembly GCA_049964915.1. Taxonomy (GTDB): domain Bacteria; phylum Pseudomonadota; class Alphaproteobacteria; order Micropepsales; family Micropepsaceae; genus Rhizomicrobium. Next base: position 47,172 of record JBMFWV010000001.1, on the reverse strand, counting down.
CTCGTGGAAGTCGATGCGGCGTTGCAGATCAGCTTTGCCGCTGGGGCACTGAACGAGTTCGCTGCGGGCAGTATTGCTCCGGGACAAGAGATCGCGAGCCTTTTTGCACCGGTCGATGCTATCAAGGTAAGGGCCCTGTTTCGGGATCTGCCGCAGGCCGGAAGGCTTGGGCCCATCGCTGTTCGACTTACCGATGGACGCACGAGACTGTTGTCGCTGTGCCGTCTGCCACAAGACGGTGACCATATTTTTTGTACACTGAGCCATCCTGGAAGCCGCCGTGGTGCAGCTGGTACCATCAATGCGCGCACCGGCCTTATTGAGAACGAAGGCTTTCTGCAGCTGGCCAGTCAGTTGGGCACGGACAAGACGGTTCTGCTTCTGGTCGATATTCACGGCTTTGGCGAGGCACTGGCACAGCTGTCCTCGGCGCGGGCAGAGCGCCTGCTGGCGCGCCTGGGGGCAGTTCTGCGTGGCGTTGGCTGTTGTGGAGCAGGACAGCTGGGGCCCTCGACCTTCGGAGTGATCTGTTCGGCCAGCGGCCCGGTACATCTGGACGAAGCCCTCGGGAACGTTCTGGATGAAGAAGAGCTTGGGCATCTTCAGCTTGCTCAGTGTGCGATTGATCTTTCTGATGACGAACTCAGCGAGGAACAGAGGTTTTTGGCCGTACGCCATAGCGCGCGCTTGGTGACACATGTCCGTCCGCCGTCTCAAGCTCGGCTTGGTATTGGTCAGGCGTTTGCCCAAATGGTTGATGAGATTGATGGCCATCTGCGCCATCTGACGGAGACAGTGCTGAAGAGCCATCTTCACGTAGTCGTCATGCCGGTCATTCGCCTCAGTGACGGGGTGACCGTCCATCACCGCACGGACGCGCATCTCGACCTTGATCTGGACACGAAGGCAATTCTCGATGCTGCGGAACTGGTCAGTCCGGCGGACATCCTTGATCTGGCACTGGTGAGCCGAAGCCTGGCGGCACTGGCTGCCTGTGCTGATGCCAAACTTGCGCTCAACATATCAGGACAGACCCTGGCATCTCCCTTTGGCTGTAGCGTTCTCTGTAGCTTTTTGGCTGCGCAGGTTGGACTGTGTGGACGATTGAAGATCATCATCACTGGCAGTGAAGGGATTGAAGATCTGGATTGCGTTTCGCACGTGGTGACACTGTTGCAGAAGCTGGGTATTGAAGTCGGGCTTGCAGAGACGGGTTCTGGCGCAGAACTTCTGCGCTGGCTGCCAGAGGTTCACCTCGACTTCGTAAGCTTTGACCGCAGCCTGATGCAGAGGCTTGATCAAGGTACCCGGCAGCTTGCGCTGGTGCGTGGTCTGGTTACGGTGTGCCGCGAACTTGGTGTCGCTACCATTGCTGAAGGCGTGCAAGAAGATTGTGACCTCACTCCGCTTAAGGCCTGTGGCTTTGAGTTTGTTGAGCGGCTGCGCCCTGTAAGTTCCGACGCAGAGTTCACGCAGGAGATGCGACGTGAGCTGGACGTCTTGTCCGGTGCCACCAGCGGTGTCGTTTGAACCATGCAGTCAGCCAGAGCAGGATCTGGGAGCATAGGTCTTGCCGATGCTGGCGGGGCGCGGACCGATCGTATGGTGGGCCAGAGACTGCCACCGCACGGCGATGCTCAATCGCAAAAGGCCGCGGGCAATGCCCACGGCCTTGGCTTAACCAGTGTGGATCGCGGCGTTTAGCGCGAATAATATTCGACCACGAGACTGGGCTGCATCTGCACGGCGTAAGGCACATCACCCAGACGCGGCGTCCGCAGATATTTGGCGGTCATGTGGTTATGATCGACTTCAATATAGTCGGGCGTATCGCGTTCAGCGGATTTTGACGCCTCAATGACAAGGGCCATCTCCTTGGCCTTGCCGGATAGCTCCAGGACATCACCTTCCTTCACGAGGTAGGAGGAAATCGTGACGCGCCGGCCATTGACCTTGACATGGCCGTGATTGACGAGCTGCCGGGCCGCAAAGGGGGTGGGCACAAACTTGGCGCGGAACACCACTGCATCGAGCCGCCTTTCAAGCAGGCCGATCATGTTCTCGCCAGTATCGCCGGGACGACGGGAAGCTTCGGCATAGTAGCGGCGAAACTGCTTTTCCGTGATATTGCCGTAATAGCCCTTCAGCTTCTGCTTGGCTTGCAGCTGGGTACCGTAGTCGGAGAGCTTTTTGGCGCGGCGCTGGCCATGCTGTCCTGGACCGTATGAGCGCTTATTGACTGGGCTTTTGGGGCGGGCCCAAAGGTTTTCACCCAGGCGGCGATCAAGCTTGTATTTGGTCGTACTACGTTTGGACATTTTTGTTCCGACAATAGGCGTGGAGAAGGAGCTGGGCTCCTTCGGAAGGCGCGCACTATAGTCAGGGCGCGGCGTCTGTCAATGCAGCTCTGTAGTGCGTTAAGTATATGATAATACTCGTAAAAGACATGAGCAATCTACTGCAGGTTGTATAAAATTATGTCCGCAACTCAAATCACCAGCGGCGGCCACCCGTCACCATCGCTGAAGGCCGTCGCAAACCAGCGCACAATCTGCTCTTGCCGGGTTGGCCCTATGCCCGCTTAAGGCTATGTATCGGGCCGGCTCTGCGGGCGTGGCGAAATCGGTAGACGCAACGGACTTAAAAGCCATTTGACTTGAGTGCCCGCAGGGAAACCTGCGGTGCAGAACTGCTCAAATTCGGGGAATCCTTTGCTGGCAATCCCGAGCCAAGCCGCCAGAGCGCAGCTCCGGCGGAAGGTGTAGAGACTAGACGGGCAGCACCTAAAGCGGCGACGCCAGGGTGAAGGGATAGTCCAGACCACGAACCCGTCGCAGACCCAAGGGTAAGGCGATGCGGGCGGCGAAAGCCGAAGTGGTATGAAAATCCGTAGGGCCGAAAGGCCTGTGCCGGTTCAAGTCCGGCCGCCCGCACCACTTTCTGCCTGCGTAACAGATGTATCAGAATCTGAAAGGCGGCCGCGCCAGACGCGGACCGCCTTTCCATTGCCTGCTGCGGGGTAGGTGCCCGCACGGACTGCTTGCTTTATGCGACCAGGACCTCGCCCGAAACGCCGATCCAGTTCGCGGCACCAAGACGCCGCAGGTCATGACAATGAGACACTGGATCACCTCCTTTCGATTCGTTGTGCCTGAAAACTATACCGCGTTATCAGCGTAGACGAAGCAAAACTTCCTCCAGGCACGACTCTTGGCCGGGCCTTACATCTGCATCGTCCAGCCTTCCACGCCCATGGCCGCCTGGCGCACTGCCTCTGTCAGCGTGGGGTGGGCATGGCTGGTACGCGCAATATCCTCGGAGGCGCAGCCAATTTCGATGGCAAGGGCGGCCTCCTGAATGAGGTTGCCGGCTTCAGCCCCAATGATGTGCACCCCAAGGACCTGATCGGTCTTGGCGTCGGCGATCACCTTGGCAAAACCCTCGGTGGCGGCAATGGTCTTGGCGCGGGCATTGGCGGTGAAGGGAAACTTGCCGATCTTGTAGCTGACGCCAGCGGCCTTAAGCTCTTCCTCGGTCTTGCCTACGCTTGCCACTTCTGGTGCCGTGTAAACCACAGCCGGTATCGCATCATAATTTACATGCCCGAAGCGTCCGGCGATGTGGTCAATACAGGCCACAGCTTCGTCCTCGGCCTTGTGTGCGAGCATAGCTCCTTCGCGCACGTCACCGACCGCATAAATGCCCGGTATGTTGCTTTTGAAGTGTACATCGGTGACGACGCGTCCGCGGGCATCGAGGGCAACGCCGACATCACCCAATCCAAGATCATCTGTATACGGACGTCGGCCGATGGACACGAGCATGACATCCCCGTGCAGGCTCTTGGTTTCACCGCCGTCGGCTGGTTGGATGCGAATTTCAAGGCCGTCCTTGCTGCGTTCGACACCGATCACTTTGGTTGAGAGCTGGAACTTCATGCCCTGACGAGATAAAATCCGCTGGAACTGTTTGCCGATCTCTCCGTCCAGCCCGGGCGTGATACGGTCAAGAAACTCAACCACGGTGACGTCGCTGCCAAGACGCCGCCACACTGACCCCAGTTCAAGGCCGATATAGCCGCCGCCAACCACCACCAGGCGTTTAGGTACCTGCTTCAAGGATAGCGCTCCGGTCGAGGAGACGATGCGGTCCTCATCGATCTCAATACCGGGGAGGGTGGCACTGTCCGACCCTGTCGCAATAACGATATGTCTTGCGGTCAGTTCACGAATGGTGCCGTCTGCCAGCTTGACGTCAACCTGGTTGGGAGCTCGCACCCGAGCCTGTCCAACAATCGCTTCGGATTTGTTCTTCTTGAGCAGAAACTCGACACCCTTCGTCAGCTCACCTACGACCGAAGTCTTATGGGTCATCATAGCCGCGAGATCGAGTTCGACCTTGGTCTTGATGCCGAGCTTTGGCAGGTGGTTCAAGGCCTCATCATAAAGGTGGCTCGTGTGCAGCAGGGCCTTTGATGGAATGCAGCCCACATTGAGGCAAGTCCCGCCAAACGTGCCGCGCTTGTCAATGCAGGCGCTGCTCAAACCAAGCTGGCCGGCGCGAATAGCGGCATTGTAGCCGCCCGGCCCACCGCCGACGATGACGACATCAAAGCTATTGGACATGGAAGGTACTTTCTTGGTGATGGCGACGGCCCGGACTTATGCCGGGCGTCGCCCGCGGTATTAGAGATCGAGAAGAAAACGCTGTGGCTCTTCGAGGTATTCCTTGACGCGGACGAGGAAGGTTACCGCCTCGCGTCCGTCCACCAGGCGATGGTCATAGGACAAGGCCAGATACATCATCGGTCGGATTTCAATTTTGTCGCCAATGGCAACCGGCCGGGGCTGGATCTTGTGCATGCCCAAAATACCCGACTGCGGGGCATTGAGGATCGGCGTCGACATCAAGGAGCCAAAAACGCCGCCATTGGTAATCGAAAACGTACCGCCCTGCAGCTCTTCTAGCTTCAACTTGTTGTCGCGCGCACGGCTGCCAAGATCGGTAATCGCCGCCTCAATTCCTGCCACCGTCTTATGCTTGGCATCCCGCACGACCGGAACGACGAGGCCACGCTCGGTCGAGACGGCAACTCCGATGTCGTAGTAATTTTTGTATATAATGTCGTTGCCTTCTATCTCGGCGTTGACATTAGGCAGTTCTTCCAGCGCGGCTACGCAGGCCTTGACGAAAAAACCCATAAAGCCAAGGCGAACGTGATGCTTCTTTTCAAAGGCATCCTTATAAGTGGCGCGTAGCTGCATCACATGGCCCATATCCACTTCATTGAAGGTGGTGAGCTGAGCCGCCGTATTTTGGGATTCCTTAAGACGGGTGGCGATGGTGCGGCGCAGGCGGGTCATTGCCACCCGTTCCTCACGCTCCGCATTCGCCCGTGGCCCAGGCAAAGGGGAGGCCGGACGCGATGCTTCGCGCGCCCCCGCTCGTGCCTCAAGTGCCGCGAGCATGTCGCCCTTGGTCACCCGGCCGTCCTTGCCACTGCCTTGAACCGCGGCTGGATCAAGCCCTGTTTCAGCGGCCAGTCGTCGTACCGATGGCATTTGGGCTGCGGTGGCGGGCGTTGTGCCGGCAGTGCTCGCAGGCTTCGTTGCAGCCTTGGCCGCGGACGGCGCTGCCGGCTTTGCCGGGGCCTTTGGAGCGGCTGCGTCTGCGGTCTTGGTGTCCGCAGCACGCGGGCTTGCACCTTCGTTAATGCGTCCCAGAATGCTTCCGACCTCAACGGTCTCGCCTTCCTTTACTGCGATCACGTCGAGGACGCCCTCCGAGGGAGCGGGCACTTCGACCGTCACCTTATCGGTTTCCAGTTCGCACAAGGCTTCGTCGCGGGCGACTTTCTCGCCTTCCTTCTTGAACCAACGGGCAACCGTTGCTTCTGTCACCGACTCACCCATGGCGGGCACTTTGATCTCTATGCTCATCTAAGGTCTCCAGGTCCTGCCATGTTCCGAGGCAGGAAAATGTAGTTCATCGTATTCTGGCTTAACGGGGCATCGCTTAGCGGCATCAAGGCACCACGCGCGAAGACATAAATCTCATAGCCAAGGCGGTCCAGCAGGCAGGCCGTACGATTTTGTATAATCTGCTGTCTGTTCCCGCGTCCCTCGAGAATCTCTACCAGCAGATTGGGGCGGCAGCGGCGCAGCAGCCCCTGGGCACCCTCGATCACCTGGAACTCGTGGCCCTCGACATCTATCTTGATGAAGCCGACGTCTCCGAGATCTTCCTCGTCCAGTCGCACCACTCGAACGGGAAGCTCGATGCCAGGGGTACCGGCGGGAAGTCCTGAGCCAAGATAGCCGATATTGTATTGTGGGCGAGAGTGTCGGTTCAGCGGAACACAATAGGTCAGCATTCCCGACAGATCGGAGACACCGGCTTCACGCACATCCACACCGGTCAGGCAAGCCTCGCGCAGAAAGCGCGCCAGGGGCGGTGATGGTTCATAGGCGACTGTCTTGGGAACCAATTGCGAGAGGAAAAATGTGTAATTGCCGCGATTGGCTCCGACGTCCATTGCCACGCGATCCCGCGGGACAATGGACGAGAGTAGCTTTAGCTCGCCTTCATGGCCGTCGCGCGCCTTACGCCATGCGCGCTTCGCGCGATGGCGGATATACAGACGCGGCCCCACCACACGATAGGCGAGCTTCATATGCGGCACGGTTGTGCCGGTCCTACTCAAAGTGACAACGCCTCGTTCAGGAAGGCCTTGAGTTCGGCAGCATGCTGGCTCATGAGGCCCGCTGCCGTTGACGCCGATTCGTGGCGGCCGACGTAGCGCGGACGATCCTTGCGTCCGAGATCGGCCAGCACCTTTTCAATCCGCGGTGCGACGAAACTCCAGGCTCCCTGGTTTTGCGGTTCCTCCTGGCACCAGACAATCTGCGCCCGGTCAAAGCGTTCAAGTGCCTGACCCAGCGGTCCGGTTGGGAAAGGATAGAGCTGCTCCACACGCAGCAGTTGGATGCGCTGCTCGCCGAGTTCCTCGCGCGCCTCGAACAGATCATAATAGACCTTGCCGCTGCACAGCACGACCCGACGGATCTCGGAATCCGCCGCCAGTTTGAGGGCGGAGGAGGGATCGCGCTCGGCGCCATCGTCCAGAACGCGGTGAAAACTCGATCCCGGTCCCAATTCTTCAAGGCTGGATACCACCCGCTTGTGACGCAGAAGGGACTTCGGCGTCATCAGAATCAATGGCTTGCGGAACTTGCGGTGCATCTGACGCCGCAGAATATGGAAATAATTGGCAGGCGTCGTACAGTTTGCCACCTGCATATTATCCTGCGCACAGAGCTGGAGGTAGCGTTCGAGCCGGGCGGATGAGTGTTCCGGGCCTTGACCTTCATAGCCGTGCGGTAGCAGCAGGACGAGCCCCGACATGCGCAGCCACTTCATTTCCCCGGACGACAGGAACTGGTCGATCATGACCTGTGCACCATTGGCAAAATCACCAAACTGCGCCTCCCACAGCACAAGTGCACGCGGCTCGGCCAGACTATAGCCATATTCAAAGCCGACGACGGCTTCTTCAGAGAGCAGAGAATCGATCACTTCGAACTCGGCCTGGCTGTCACTGATATGATTGAGCGGGAAGTAGCGCGCCGCCGTCTGCTGATCGACCAGCATGGCGTGGCGCTGACTAAATGTGCCACGCGCTGAATCCTGGCCGGAAAGGCGCACGGGATAGCCTTCTTCAAGCAGAGTTCCTAACGCGAGGGCCTCAGCCGTCGCCCAGTCGATCCCGACGCCGGTCTCAAACATGTGCGCCTTGGCCTGCAACTGCCGGACAATGGTGCGATGAGCATTGAAGCCTTCGGGAATGGTGGTCAGGGCCGTGCCCACCTTGCGCAAGAGTGCATCGGCGACAGCAGTGTCGCCGCGGCGGTCGCCTTCTGGTGCTGCCGAAAGTCCCTGCCAGCGTCCATCGAGCCAGTCGGCGCGATTGGGACGGTGGGATTTGGACGCCTGATATTCGTCATCGAGACGCTGACTGAAGGCATCACTCATCGCCTTCACGTCCTCGTCGCTTAATGTGCCTTCGCTGACGAGCTGACGCGCATAAAGCTCAAGTGTTGTAGGATGGTCCTTGATGGCCCGATACATCAGCGGCTGGGTAAAGGATGGCTCGTCGGTCTCGTTATGGCCGAAGCGCCGATAGCAGAACATGTCGATGACGACGTCTTTGTGGAACAGCTGACGGAACTCTGCCGCGATGCGTGCAACGTGCACCACCGCTTCCGGATCATCGCCGTTGACATGGAAAATGGGCGCCTGAACCATCAGCGCCACGTCGGACGGGTAGGGCGAAGAGCGTGAGTAGATCGGTGCCGTGGTAAAGCCGATCTGATTGTTGACGATCACATGAATGGTACCTCCGGTGCGGAAGCCCTTGATGCCGCTCATCGCAAAACACTCGGACACCACGCCCTGCCCGGCAAATGCGGCATCGCCATGGATAAGCAAGGGCATCACACTGGAGCGCTCAATATTGTCCGCGAGCTGACGCTGTTTGGCGCGAGCCTTGCCGAGGACGACGGGATTGACGGCTTCCAGATGTGAGGGATTGGCCGTGAGCGACAAATGAACCTTGTTGCCGTCAAATTCCCGATCTGAAGATGCGCCAAGGTGATATTTGACATCGCCAGAGCCCTGAACCTCGGAGGGATTGGCGCTGCCTCCCTGGAATTCATGAAAGATCTGTCGGTAAGGCTTGGCAAGAACGTTAGCCAGAACATTGAGCCGTCCACGGTGGGACATGCCAACTACGATCTCCTGCACGCCGAGCTGGCCGCCGCGCTTGATGATCTGCTCGAGCGCCGGGATTACGGCTTCTCCACCATCCAAGCCAAAACGTTTGGTACCCAAGAAACGCAGACCGCAGAATTTTTCGAAGCCCTCGGCCTCGACCAGTTTGTTCAGGATCGCCTTTTTGCCCTCGGGAGTGAACGAGATCTCCTTATCGGGCCCTTCGATCCGCCGCTGCAGCCAGTCTTTCTGTTCCGGATCGGTAATGTGCATGAACTCGTAGCCGATGCGGCCGCAATAAGTGCGGGTGAGAAGGTCGACGACTTCCCGTGGCTTGGCCATGGAAAGGCCGAGCACGCCGTCCATGAATACCGGCTTGTCAAGATCTGTCTCGCCAAAGCCATAGAATGAGGGCTCCAGCTGCGGCAGATGAGGCTTTTCCGCTAGTCCGAGCGGGTCGAGCTTGGCCGCGAGATGGCCGATGATGCGATAGGCTCGTACGAGCTGGATGGCGCGGATCGAGTCCTGCGCTGCAGCCCGCAACGTCTGCTCGTTCAGCGCAGAAGTTGGGGCTTGGGAAGCAGAGGTGACCGTCAGGTTGCCGGTTAGCGCATCGGTCAGCTCGTCACGAACCAGGGTCGGAGCAAGATCCCGGCGCCACGCAGGGCCTCTGCCGAGCTGGGTTGGCGACAGTGCCTTCTCGCCGAGGGTGAGGAAGAAGTCGCGCCAGCTGGGGTCAACGCTCGCTGGGTTTTCAAGAAATTGGCGGTACAGGTCTTCAACGAAAGCGGCATTGCTGCCGAACAAGAAGGACGTCGTCTCCAGAATCGAATTGGAGACAGCGGGATCGGATTGACTCGTCATCTCAGCATGTTGGGCCGGCTTGTTGGGTCGGGCCCGTCCTCGAACAGCCGCATCAGAAAGGGCGCGGGTGCAGAAAGCCCCCGCCTTTAGCGCATCCCGAAAGCGATTGCACGCCTTCGATAACGTTATCTTTGCGACATCTGGCTTAACAGGAGGTGGCGAGAGAGACAATTTGCCGTCAAATCCTGCCTGGGCGAAGGAGTGGACCGGGGTTGCACCCGTCCCAAGGCTCAGCGTGAGGCGCGAACCAAATGCAAAACCACGCGCTGGTCGCCCGTGACATCCGCTTCCAGGGTCGAACTCAAGGATGAGCCCTCTGCGATATGGTTCTGGGGTACCCCATCAGCCAGGAGTTCGTCGATCACGGCATTGATTCGAGGCTGGGCATAACGCGGGTCATAGCCCGGCGCGAGTTTGGTGCTGGGGCCAGAGACTTCGATCAGGCTGTTGGAACTTTGTGTTGTCGCTGTGGCGGCGTCAGCAATAATATGTTTGGCATTCGCCGACAACATCGTGCTGTGGCCGGGGAAGAACACCACATAGGCCGGCGGCGGCTTTTGGGGCTGCGCAAAGGGACTGGTCAGGGAGCTGCAACCTGCGAGCAGCAGTGCCGAAGCGATGATTGCCGGACGAAATTTGCGCATGAAAAAGCCCCCCTAAGCGCTCTGACTATAGAGGGGCTTTCATGGCAGGGCAAAATGCGTCACTTGCCGCTGAGCAGTTCCACCAGTGTCGTGCCCAGGGCTGCAGGGTTCGGCGATACGCGAATGCCCGCCGATTTCATTGCTTCAATCTTGGAATCAGCACCGCCCTTGCCACCTGAAATGATAGCGCCGGCATGTCCCATGCGTCGTCCCGGTGGCGCGGTCACTCCAGCGATAAAGCCAACCATCGGCTTCTTGACGCGGCTTCTGCGGATGAATTCCGCCGCGTCCTCTTCGGCAGAGCCACCGATCTCACCAATCATGATGATGCTTTCGGTTTCCTTATCGGCGAGAAACATCTCGAGCACATCGATGTGTTCCGTTCCCTTGACGGGGTCGCCGCCAATACCGACGCAGCTGGACTGGCCAAGTCCGACGGCGGTGGTCTGGGCCACAGCTTCGTAGGTCAGGGTGCCTGAGCGTGAGACGATTCCAACCTTGCCGCGCTTATGGATATGGCCTGGCATGATGCCGATTTTGCATTCACCAGGGGTGATTACGCCAGGACAGTTCGGGCCGATTAGCCGCGACTTTGAGCCCGATAAGGCACGCTTGACCTTAACCATGTCAAGGACCGGAATGCCTTCGGTAATACAGACGATCAGGCCGATTTCGGCATCAATGGCCTCGAGAATGGCGTCGGCAGCAAACGGTGGCGGAACATAGATCACCGATGCCGTGCAGCTGGTCTTTTCCTTGGCCTCGCGCACAGTATCAAACACTGGAAGATCCAGATGGGTCGTACCGCCCTTGCCCGGTGAGGTGCCGCCGACCATCTTGGTGCCATAGGCAATGGCCTGCTGGGAATGGAAGGTGCCTTGATTGCCGGTAAAACCCTGGCAGATAACGCGTGTGTTCTTGTCGACAAGGATAGACATGCTCAGGATCCCTTAACGGCTTTGACGATTTTCTGGGCGGCGTCGGCGAGATCGTCGCCTGACACGATAGGAAGGCCGGACTCGGCGAGGATCTTCTTGCCGAGTTCTACATTGGTACCTTCCAGTCGCACCACCAGCGGTACGTTCAAGGAGACTTCCTTGGCTGCGGCGATGATGCCTTCTGCGATGATGTCGCACTTCATGATGCCGCCAAAGATATTGACCAGAATGCCTTTGACGTTCGGATCTGAGACAATGATCTTGAACGCAGCCGTAACCTTTTCCTTGCTCGCTCCGCCGCCAACATCGAGGAAGTTGGCTGGCTCCTCACCATAGAGCTTGATGATGTCCATGGTCGCCATGGCCAGACCGGCGCCGTTGACCATGCAGCCGATCGTGCCATCCAGCTTGATGTAGGAAAGATCGAATTTTGAGGCTTCAACTTCCTTGGGATCTTCCTCTTCAAGATCGCGCAGGGCTTGAACATCCTTGTGACGGAAGAGCGCGTTGTCATCAAAGTTGACCTTCGCATCCAGGCACACGAGGCGTCCGTCCTTGGTAAGCACCAAAGGATTGATCTCCAGCAGGCTCATGTCCTTGGCAAGGAAGGCGCTGTAGAGCCCCTCGATCAGCTGTCCGCACTGCTTGGCGGCGTCACCGGAAAGTTTGAGTGCGCTGGCGATGTCGCGACCGAGATAGCCGGAATAGCCCACTGCGGGTTCCACCTGAAAGGTTGCGATTTTTTCCGGCGTCTTGTGTGCAACCTCCTCAATGTCCATGCCGCCTTCGGTTGAGGCAATGAAGGAGATGCGGGAAGTGCCGCGGTCTACCAGTGCGGACAGATAGAGCTCGCGTTCGATGGCGGAGCCATCTTCGATATAAAGCCGGTGCACGACGCGACCATGTGGGCCGGTTTGGTGGGTGACGAGGGTCATCCCGAGCATACGTTCCGCCTCTTTGCGGACCTCCGCGATCGACTTGACAACCTTGACACCGCCTCCCTTGCCACGGCCGCCGGCATGGATCTGTGCCTTGACGACCCAGACTGGACCTCCGAGTTTCTCGGCAGCCTTGACCGCCTCTTCGACGGAAAATGCGGGAAAGCCTTTGGGCACCGGCACGGTGAAGCCGCGAAGCAGCTCCTTGGCCTGGTATTCGTGAATGTTCATGGGATCCTCGTTGCGGCGAGCAGAAAATTGAGCGGGCGCACCATAACAGTGGAGTTGTGCGGTGCAAGACTGCGCCATACGCCTGTCAGGTGACGATGGAAAGTCCCTTGCAGTTGGTCCTCTGCAGGTGTGAGCGCCGTCAGCGGCGCTCTCCTTGCCCTTACCCAGCGGCAAGAGCGGCAGGGAGAGGACACAACTCTGGTGCGGAGTGTCCACGAAATGTGCCGACTTTGCATCGGGAGTATGGGGAGCCACCGCCCCTCGGCATTTCTCTGCTGGAGGGGCAATGAAAATGTGGCTCCCGCGCGTCATTTGCCGACAAAATCAGCTCTTCGGCGACGGATAGCCCTTCATCATGCGTGCCATCTTGGTTGCGATGCGGCAGGGTGCGGCTGAAGCTGCTTCGCGTCGCGATGTACCGGATTGGAACAGATGGACGCCGACCTGCTGCGGACAGCGCCATGATCCCGATCTCGGATGACAATCCCGTACGCCTTACCCCCTGGGTCAACTGGTCCTTGATCGGGTTGTGCGCGGCTGTGTTCGTGTGGGAACTTTCTTTGGGATCACAGCTGTCGGCGGCGCTGGATGTGCTTGGCTTTGCCCCGATCTCCCTTGCGGCGACCGCGGTTCGCGTCCCCGGTTATGTCGTTGTGCCACCGTGGATCACTATTTTCACCGCCATGTTTCTGCATGGGGGCTGGCTCCATATCGCTGGCAACATGCTTTACCTATGGATCTTCGGCAACAATGTGGAAGATGCGATGGGCCATTGGCGCTATCTCATCTTCTACTTAGTCTGCGGGGTTGCGGCGGCGTTCAGCTTTGCCGCTATGGCCCCCGGCTCGAACATCCCCATGATTGGGGCCTCTGGGGCGATTTCCGGTGTTCTTGCCGCCTATGTCCTGCTTTACCCGCGGGCCCTCATCCGCGTGGTCGTGCCCCTGGGCGTTTTGCCCTACTTTCTGAGGATCAGCGCCGGCTGGGTGGTCGGTTTCTGGTTTGTCATGCAACTCGTGAATGCGATGCTCGCCAGACCGGGCGACCCCGGTGTCGCTTGGTGGGCGCATGTTGGTGGCTTCCTTGCGGGTGGGCTGCTCACGCCACTTTTCAAATCGTCGCACGTGCGCCTTTTTGGAAATGTCCGCCGCGGCCCCTGGGGCTAATATCTTCTGTTAGTTCTGGCACGAAGTCTGCTCCGTTTGTTCAAAGCCCGCGCATCGGCGTCTCATTTTGGGCCAGTGCGGACAGAAAAGACCGGAGGAAGCATATGAAGCATCGTAATTCGCATCTGCTCGTGGGGTATTGGAGCAGATTACGCAAAGGTCGTCCCATTCCGGATCAATCGGACATTGATCCCAGGGCGCTGAAACGCATGCTGCCCGATATGCTCATTCTTGATGCGCTGGATCCCTCCCGTCCACTCTATCGGCTGGCCGGCACACAATTGTGCGAACGTCACGGCTCGGAATTGCGCGGTACCAATTTTCTCGCTGGTTGGGAGGTCCGGTCGCGTCGTGAGCTCGCCGCGCTCCTGGTGCAGGCCCTGCAGACCCACCAGCCTCTTTGTTTGTCTTCTTTCGGTACGAGTCCGCAGGCGAGTGTGGTCGAAATGGAGACCTTGCTGGCACCGGTGTCCTTTGGCGGGGGAGAGGCCACGCGCTTCGTTGGTATGGTGCAAATTCTAGGTGATGGCGCGCAGCTGACCGATAAGCCGATCGCCTTCCAGCGTCTGACCGATGCGCAGTTGGTACAGGAGGATGAGCCATTGTTGGCCATGGAGCCGCCGCGGCGCAGGCCGGCTTTGCACTTTGCCGACGCTTCTGGCCCGGCGCGGGCACCGCATCTGCGTCTTGTCATCGATCACATACCCGCCCCACCGTCAGAGCCGGATATGGAGCCGGTCAATGATGCCGAAAGCGATATGGAACGTCTTGTGCGCGTGCTCTACGGCAATCGCACACAGCCAATCAACGGCTTGCAATCGTGATACCGTGTCAGTGGGGATTGGGGATTGTGCCGGCCGAACCAGGAAGCGTCGGCACATTGTTGCCCGGACTGTCGAGGCTGTGATTGTGCATGATGACCTGGTTGCGTTCTTCTTCAGCGCGGCGGTTCTTCAGACGTAGAAGCTCGAAGTGCTCGACGACGGAGCGATATTTGTCAAACCTCTTGTTGTCGCGCGGCAGGCGCAGGTCACAGCGATGCGGCGAATAATGCATGGTTTCCTGACACCACATGTCGAAATTCATGTCGGGTAGACTGTAGGATGTAGGCGGGGTCTGAGCCAAAGCCGTCGCAGGCATCAGCAGGAGAACAAGAAGAGTCAGGAACTTTTTCATGGATATAGCCTAACGCCGATGACGGTAGAACGGAAAGCGTGTTGGAATAAAAGCGTCCGGCTGTGGGAACCGCGCCACAGCCGGCATGTTGCCGCAACTTAGGTTAGCATAACCAGAACGGCTTCAAGCGGCGCTGTGTTCCAGGTCCTCCGCCACACGAACTGCTTGGGAGGCCGGTGCCGCCCGCCCCAAAATAAGGTCAGCAGCCTTTTCGGCAATCATGATCGTCGGCGCGTTGGTGTTGCCTGAAACCAGATTTGGCATCACTGAGGCGTCGACCACGCGCAGACCTTCGATGCCGTGGACCTTGAGTTTGGGATCAACCACACAATCCTCGCCACGCCCCATTTTGGCGCTTCCTACCGGGTGGTAGATTGTTTCGGCGGTCTTCCGGATAAAGGCGTCCAGCAGTTCGTCGCTCTGAACGTGGGCTCCGGGCATCAGTTCGGGGCCGCGATACGGATCGAACGCAGGCTGGGCAAAGACATCACGGGCCAACCGAACGCCCTCACGCAGGGCGCGGCGATCCTCCTCGGCTTCCAGGTAATTCGGTTGGATGATCGGCGGCGCGGAGGGATCGGTCGAACGGATCGAGATGTAGCCGCGGCTTTCCGGTCGCAGCTGACAGACATGTGCCATGAAGCCGTGGCGGTCCGCCTTCTTGCGGGTATGATCGAACATGAGCGCCGAAATGAAGTGAAACTGCAAATCGGGGGTTTCAAGGTCTGGCCGGCTTTTGAGAAAAGCGCCCGATTCCAGGCCCTGCCCGGCGGCAAGTCCAGTGCCGAAAAGCAAGTATTGGAGCCCGGTCTTGGCCGCGGCCAGAGGGTTGGACTGGCTGTAAAGGGTAATCGGCAGCTTGCATTCATACTGTACGGAGCAATCCAGATGATCCTGGAGATTGCGTCCAACTCCCGGTAGGTGGGCGACCACAGGAATGTTGAAGTTGCGCAGGACCTGCTCGTCGCCGATCCCGGAAAGAAGAAGGGTCTGTGGTGAGTTGACGGCGCCGCCGCACAGAAGGATTTCCTGGTTGGCGTGCACCTGGACGACCTCGCCCCGCTGCACATATTCAATCCCGATTGCCTTGGTGCCTTCAAACAGTATGCGGCTGACCAGGGCATGGCTTTGCACAGTCAGATTCGGACGCTTCAGGGCGGGACGCAGATAGGCGCTCGCGGCACTCCAGCGCCGGCCTTCATGAATGGTCAGCTGATAGGGGCCGAAGCCTTCCTGCTGAAAGCCGTTGAAATCCGAGGTCCTTTTATGACCAGCCTCGACACCCGCTTCGATGAAGGTGCGGAACAGGGGATTGGTGGAACGGCCATTGGAGACATGCAGCGGGCCGGCATCGCCGTGAAAATCATCGCCTCCGGATTCATAGTTCTCCGCCCGCTTGAAGTAAGGCAGCACATCGGCAAAGGACCACCCTTCGCAACCCTCTTGGCGCCAGCGGTCATAGTCGCGGGAATGGCCGCGGATGTAGATCATGCCATTGATGGATGACGAGCCACCCCAGCCCTTGCCGCGGGGCCAGTAGAGCCGTCGGCCTTCCAGGTGGGGCTGGCCTTCGGTGTCAAAATACCAGTTGTGTGGATTGGGCTTGCCCAAGAGGGCAGGGATCCCTGCCGGCATGTGTATCATGAGCGATTTGTCAGGACCGCCGGCCTCGAGTAGCAGGACTTGGGCGCTACCGTCGGCGGACAGGCGATTGGCAAGAACGCAGCCGGCGCTACCCGCACCGACAATCACATAATCAAATGCTTTCATGGCTGGCCTTGGCAGGAATGATACGCCTGCACTTTAGCCAAAGCTGACGCCTGTGTCGCGGATTTGCTATTTGCCCGGAGTCGGGAGCTTCTTCGTGGTGAGAGGGGGGGCGGCTGGGGCTGCTTTGGCTCCAGTTTTCGCTGTGTCCTGAACCTCACGTAGGCGGGTGAGTTCGGCAAGAAGCGCGGTGTGGCAGGACCGACTGGTGGCGGCCAGCGCCGCAATGGGCGCATCCAGGATCCAGCAATCATAATTGGCCTGGGCCCGGGCCGCGGCCAGGGGGGTCTTGTTCCGCTGTCTACTCAACATGCTCAGCAGCTCCAGACGCACGTTTTCTGCAACGGGGTCGTCGGCGGGGGATTCCACGGGCAAGGGTTCCTCGCCGATCGCGGCGGATTCTGCCTTTTGCGCATAATGGATGGCCAGCCGGGCCTCGCTCGGCGAAACCGGCGAAAGTGAGATCGAGCCACGGGCGTCGAAGGCGGTGCGGCCGGGTAGCTCCGAGATGTGTAAGGACTGAGCCAGCCTCGCATATTCGTGATACAGCGCGTGGGAAAAGGCCGACCCGGTTGGTTTTGCCGCCATTAGCTGCTCGTAGGGGGTGCGGCCCGCGCAGCCCGCAAGGATTCCGGCAACGGCAAGGCCCGCAGCGAGCCGATAACGCAACACCATAATGGCTACTCCCAATCTGACCTGGCCCGCCGGACCTCTGCCCCCTATAGCCCAAGGCAGCGGTGCAGGGTAAGGGGGAGCCGGACCGCCACGATCGCGAGGATTGTAGCGCCGACGTAAACCGGGCATTGAGGTTCGCCCCTTAGCCTTGTGCTGCCGCTGCCACGCCGGGAAGGGGTCATTCAGCGATGAAGATCGATCGGGACAGGGTGATTGACCGGGCACGCGCCGATCGCAGGCGCTATCGGCGCGTTGATCTCAATATTGCGGGCAAATTGTTTCTGCCCGATGCCCAAAGCGAGACGCCATGTCACATCTTCGACCTGTCGCCTGGCGGTGCACGGATTGGGGCCGAAACGCCCTTAACCGCGGGGATCACCGTAATTCTTTATGTCGGTGATTTTGGTCGCTTCGAAGGAACCGTTGTGCGGCTCTGGGGTGGCGATTTTGGCGTCCAATTTACCTGCTCCACGCTCAAGCGCGAGCGCATCGCTGAACGGCTGACCCTGTACCTCAATCGCGACCGGATTGATGAGGACATTCTTGCTCAATCTGCGCCGCGACTGCTGCGCAGTCTCGCCCGCTACACTCGCGGCAATGGCCAGGTCGTCGAATGTGAGGTGACCGACCTGTCCTTACGTGGTGTTTTGCTGTTGAGCGATGACCGCCCTCCGATAGGCGAAAGGGTGATCATCGGGCAGATGGCCGGACGTGTCGCACAGCATCTCGATCGTGGCATTGCGATCGAGTTTATCTCTCCGCTGGCCGCTACCGACGTCGGGGCGGTGCCAGGACCGGTTCGAACCAAGCTATCGGAAGGCCGCTGACCTGTGTCCTTGAAGGCGGCTGCGGACGCGCAACTGCCAGCCCTCTCTACCCGCTGGACTTCTTCTGAAGGCCGTAAAGCTGCCTTTAGGACAGCCTTTTCTTTGGCCTCAGGTGCGGTCTATGACATTGATCGGAGCGCAGCACAGCAAGGAACCCACGCACATGGAACTGAATTCTTCGATCGCCGCCGTCATTACCGGTGGTGCTTCCGGTTTAGGTGAGGCCACCGCACGCGCATTGGCAGCCAAGGGCGTGCGTGTCGCCATCTTCGACCTGCAGAAGGAAAAAGGCGAAAAAGTTGCCTCCGAAATCGGCGGCGTCTTCTGCGAAGTCAATGTCACTTCGGACGAGAGCGTCCAGGCCGGCTTTGCCAAAGCCCGCGAGCGTCATGGCCAGGAGCGGATCCTCGTCAACTGCGCCGGTACCGGTAATGCCGTCAAGACGGCGAGCCGGGACAAGAAGACGGGCGAGATCAAGCATTTCGCCGCCAAGGATTTCGACCGCATCATCCAGATCAATCTTGTCGGAACCTATCGCTGCATTGCACTGAGTGCAGCAGGAATGCTGACGCTGGAGCCGATCCAGGGTGAGCGAGGTGCGATCGTCAACACCGCGAGCGTCGCCGCTCAGGATGGTCAGATCGGGCAGGCCGCCTATTCCGCCTCCAAAGGCGGGGTGAACGCGGTTACGCTGGTGGTCGCCCGCGATCTCGCGCAAGAAGGCATACGCTGCAATACGATTATGCCCGGACTGTTCAATACTCCGCTCTTGGCCGGTGCCCCCGAACAGGTCAAACAAGCCCTTGCCGCACAGGTGCCGTTCCCGCCACGGCTCGGCAATCCGGTTGAATATGCCTCTCTGGCGCTTCAGATGCTGGAAAATGGCTATTTCAACGGCGAATGCGTACGTCTGGATGGTGCCATCCGCATGGCGCCACGTTAGGCCTTGACGTCATCCCACTAAATTATGTCCCAGCGTGCAGACGGCGTCTGCACGCTGGGTCACGCTTTAGTGCCGCTCAGCCGGCCAGTGAATGCAGCTGGCTGTTTGCGAGCGTTAGCTTGGCGATGGACAAGTCTCCTGTCCGTTCAAGCTCGGCAAGAAAATTCCGCGTCCGGTTCACGGCGTCCGCATTGAGGCCCGCCCAGGCCTCGGCTGCTGCGGCGCCGGCGGCGCGATCGCCATCTCTCCGATCCCCGTTGGAGAGCACCTTGGCGGTCAGTGCCCGCTGTCCGGCATAGAGGTCATCGACGATGCGCCGGATTGCGAGTCGGTCCCAATGTTCGCTCGCATTGATGCGCAGGGCGAGGCTGCGCAGCCGATCCAAGCCAATGATCTCACCGGTTGCAAAATAGGCTCCAGCGACAAGATCGATCGAAAGATCCCGCGTGTGGGCTAGATGAACGATTTCCGGGGCGGCACTGAGCAGCGGTAGTACCGCGATATCCTCGGCCAGTGCATGTGGCACGCCAGCAGCTTCGAGATCGCTGATGCGCTGTTCGGTGGCCATAGCCTCAAAATCGGAAACCAGGGTTTCAAAGGTACCGGTCAGCGTCTTCACCCCATCACGGTACTGCTGGACACATTGGGCAAGATCTGCAGTTTCCGGCACGTTCATCACGAACCAGAGGCCGAGACGTCGCAACAGATCTGTGATGTCACAGATTGCGGAGATCTGGATGTCGCTAGCGACCTTGTAGTCGAGTGTACCAATTCGGCTTTTGAGTCCAGAAAGGCCAAATGCGCCATCGGCCAGGGCAAAGGCGTGGGCTGCACGAGCCGCCGGCGCTCCGGAAATCTCCTTGAGACGATGGATGAAAACCGGACCGGCCAGATTGACGATGCGGTTGGTCAGCACGTCGGTAACGATTTCGCGGCGTAGACGATGGTGCTCCATCTCGTGGCGGAAGCGCTCTACTAGCTGCGGCGGGAAATAGCTTTGCAGCTCCGCGGCAAAAAACGGTTCATCAGGCAAGCTTGAGGCGTTGATCTCGGCCGCGAGGTCGAGCTTGGCATAAGCGAGCAGAACCGCAAGTTCGGGTCGCGTGAACAGCTGATTATCTGCCAGTCGTTTGCGCAACCCCTCATCGTCAGGCAGGAACTCAACTGCCCGGTCGAGCTTGCCGCGTCGTTCCAGATCGCGCATCAGACGACTGCAGGCATCAAAGTCCTTTGGCCCACGGGCCTGTGCCACCGAAAGTGCCAGGGGTTGATCGTAATTGTCCTGCAGCACATGTCGGGCCACCTCTTCGGTAAGGTCCGAGAGGATTTCATCGCGCTCTTTCTGGTTGAGCTCTGCGCGCCGCAACGGGCCGGAAAACAGGATTTTGAGATTGACTTCATGATCAGAGGTATCAACCCCGGCGGAATTGTCGATGGCGTCGGTATTGATGCGCCCACCCTGCAAGGCATATTCAACGCGGCCGAGCTGGGTGACGCCAAGATTAGCGCCTTCACCAATCACCTTGGCGCGTACCTCGCGGCCATTGACCCTGAGGGCGTCATTGGCCCGGTCGCCGACATCGAGATTGTGCTGCGAAGAGGCCTTGATGTAGGTGCCGATGCCACCGAACCAGAGAAGATCGACATCCGCCTTCAGGATGGCGCGTATCAGTTCCGGTGGCGACAGCCGTTCGGCCGTAACCCCCAGCAAGGACTTCGCCTGCGCGCTGAGCACGATTTCCTTGACCGTACGGGCATAAACTCCACCACCTGGAGAAATCAGAGAGGTATCATAGTCAGCCCAGGACGAGCGTTGCAGCGCGAACAGCCTTTGGCGCTCAGCGTAAGAGGTGATCGGATCCGGATCCGGATCGAGAAAAATGTGGCGGTGATCAAATGCTGCTTTAAGACGCGTGCACTTGGACAGGAGCATGCCATTGCCAAACACGTCGCCTGACATGTCGCCAACGCCGACGACAGTAAACGCCTCATTCTGGATGTCTCGCCCCAGTTCACGGAAATGACGTTTGACAGCTTCCCAGGCGCCACGCGCCGTAATGCCCATTTTTTTGTGGTCGTAGCCATGGCTGCCTCCCGAGGCAAAGGCGTCGCCAAGCCAGAAGCCACGCGCCTCAGCAATGGCGTTGGCGATATCGGAAAACGTGGCTGTACCCTTGTCGGCGGCAACCACAAGGTAGGGATCGTCGTCGTCACAGCGGACAACATCGCAGGGTGGCTCTACGTGGCCGGCATGATCGATGTTGTCGGTGAGGTCCAGAAGCGCATCAATAAAGGTTCGGTAAGCCTCGATCGCTGCAGCCTGTACCGCTTCGCGGGTCGCATTGAGCGGCAGCCGCTTGGGGAAGAAGCCCCCCTTGGCACCAACCGGAACGATGACCGCATTTTTGACCTGCTGTGCCTTTACCAGGCCGAGGATTTCGGTACGGAAGTCTTCGCGTCTGTCTGACCAGCGTATGCCGCCGCGCGCCACCTTGCCAAAACGCAGATGCACGCCCTCCACCTGCGGCGAGTACACGGTAATCTCCACCAGCGGACGCGGCGCGGGCAGCTCGTCGAGGCGCCGGCTGTCCAGCTTGATCGACAGGTAAGGCTTTGGGGCGCCGTTCTCGTCACGCTGGAAAAAGTTGGTACGCAAAGCGCAGTCGATGACATTGCGCAGGCGACGAATAATCCGGTCGTCGTCCAGACTGGGAACGTCGGCCAGGGCCGCATCGATGCGCTTTTCAATGTCGCTCTGGCGCTCCTTGCGGTTCTTGTTGCTGAGGGCCGGATCGAAACGGGTGCAGAACAGTTCCACCAGCTGACCGGCAATATCCGGATTGCGAGCGAGCGCATCCTCCATATAGTCCTGGCTGAAGGTGATCCCGGCCTGGCGGAGATATTTGGCTACCGCCCGCAGAATGGTGACATCACGCCATGAGAGGTTGGCAGAAATGACCAGCCGGTTGAAACCGTCCGATTCGGCAACATCTGACACCACTGCGTCGAAGGCATCCTCCAGCCTTTGCTTAATGGCATCAAGATCAACTGCGGTGCCATCCGCACGCATCATCTCGAAATCAAGAACTGCTGCTGGGGTTTTGCTGTCACCAAGATCGAGTTCGAGGGTGTAGGAATCTTCGGCGATGACGCGGAAGCCAAGATTTTCGAAGACCGGAAGACTGGCGGAAAGTGGCAGTACCGAGCCGATCGCGTAGAGTTTAAGTCTAAGTGCGCCGTGTTCATCGCGTGCCGCGCGGTAGGCACGGGCGCGGACGCCGGCATCGCCCTTCAGCTTGGCCAGATCAAGCAGTTCATCGAGGTCGCGAACTGCCTCTTCAGGCGAAAATGCGTCACGATAGCGTGGCGGGAAGGCCAGGACATGGAGAGCCGCCAGACGGCCCCCCTCGGCCTCGCCATGTTCGTTGGCAAGAGCGTCGGCAAAGCCATCCTGCCAGGTGCGGATCGCCGCGCGGATATCGGCTTCCAAGGTGTGCAGCTCGACGTCGGGGCGCGCACCTTCGTTACGACCGACGATATAATGCACGCGCGCGAGCATGGAATCATCAAGGATCTGCGTTGACGCGGTGACGCGGCCGTTGAAGCGTCGCGCCAAGAGCTGATGGATACTTTCCCGGATATGAGTGTCATAGCGGTCCCGTGGCACGAACACGAGCGCAGACACAAAGCGGTCGAAGCGGTCGAAACGCAGAAAAACCCGAACCTGCGGTCGCTCGCCCAGTCGCAGGATACCCATCGCCGTGGTGAAGACTTCGTCTTCAGTCGCCTGGAAAAGCTCGTCACGCGGAAAGGTATCCAGAATATGTGAAAGTGCCTTGCCGTCGTGGCTGTCGGGTGCCAGCGGTGCCCGGGCCTTGACGCGTTGGACCTTGAGACGCAGCAGAGGGATTTCCGAGGGGCGCCGGGAATAGGCGCTTGAAGTGAACAGACCAACGAAACGACGCTCTCCGGTCAGGCGCCCGTCGGCATCAAAGATCTTGATACCGACGTAATCCATCACCACACGACGGTGCACGAGGCTGCGTTCGTTGGATTTGGTGATGATAAGTGGTGAGGGGGCCGTGAGGAATTCACGGACATCCGGGCTCAGGGCGCCGCGATCAGCGCCCCTGTGGATGACCCGTGCTTCGATATCGCTCAATACTCCAAGACCGCTGTCGGCGATCGCATCTAGCCTGCCGGCAGCCTCGTCATAGGCATAGTCGCGACAGCCCAGAAAGGTGAAGTGGTTGTCACCCAGCCAGGTAAGGAAGGACAAGGTTTCCGCGAACTCATCGGAGGCGATCGCCGGCGGTACCGATTTCAGGGTGCTTATGGTCTCTGCGAGGCGCGTCTGCATCGCCTTCCAGTCACGTACGGCAACGCGTACCTGGGAAAATACCTCCTGGGCCCCGCGCAGGAGCGCGGCTTTGCGCTGTTCGTCGGTGGTTGCTTCCAGCGCCACCACGATCACGCTTTCGCGCAGCTTTCGCCCACTGGTAGCCCGCCGTCCGGCGTCATCGCGTACTGTCGTAAGGATGGGATGAAACAGGGCGTGAATATGAGCGGCTTGTGAGCTCACCTCGCCGATCAGCGAGTCGAACAGAAAGGGCCGGTCGTCGTTGACGGCCAGTAACACGGTCTCATCGACCGGTCCGTCCTCACGCTCCGCGCGAAACGCGAATATTTCGACATGTGTTTCGTCTTCGGCTCTGCGGGTTGTTGCCGCGAACACCCGCTCGGCGAGCTCCACAAGACTTTTCGGGGTGTAACGGGTGATATCCTGTGGCGAGGCGCCCGCGTAGAAGTCGTCAAAGAACGCGGCAAGGTCGCGCCGCGCCGCGGGTATCAGGGCTGCGCCCGCGCGCAAGCATGCAGTGGCCTTGGTATCTTCGTCAGACGCGACAGCGGCAGCGCCGGCGGATCCGGCGCGAATTGCGTTTTCAGGTGTCATGTTGGTCCATCGGCGAATATGGCCCTAAGGAGGGCGGCAGATCTGAGCCTGTCTTAGCCCAAGCGGAGGACAAAGCGATACGGCATTGGTGCATGGCTCCAATGCCGTTCATGGGTCGCTGTGGCAGAGAATAGACAGGCAGGGCGGTGTCCCCAGGTGGCGGAGGTGGGCAGGAAAAGGCAGTGGGGCATGAAGGGGCTGCAAGATCGGCGCCGGCGGAGGCACTAGGCGCGCCTGGCCCGCCGGGAGAATTCGGGATTGGGTTACACTTTGGTAGGGGCTTTGACGCGGGAACCTGGTGGGTTGGGCAGAGCTGCCGCGGGAATACCCGGCTTGGCCATGGCAATGGACAGTCTCCAGGCAGGATGGCAGAGCTCCACTTGCATGCTGGGGCAGGGCCATGATTGAGATCCTCCTGGCGCCGTGGTGGCACGATCCGGCGCCAGGATTAACAAATTCTTAAAAATCCACGGCGCGGCCCGGGCCAGACGAGCCCGGAGCGCTGTCTTGTTACGCTCCATGGGTTAATAAGGAGAGGCCTGGTGGCTGTAACCGCAATTGTGTTTGATCTCGAATTCACCTCCTGGGCAGGAGCGCTCAAGGGGCGTTGGCTTGCGCCCGGTCAGTTCAAGGAAGTGGTGCAAATCGGCGCGGTTCGTCTCGACGGTTCAAGCCTCACCGAGCTCGCGACCTGCAATCTGCTGGTACGTCCACGCCTCAATCCGGAGTTGTCGGATTATCTCGTCCAGCTGACCGGGATCAGCAATGCCCGTATTGCTCAAGAGGGCGTTGATTTTGTGCCGGCCTACCAGGCCTTCATTGACTTTTGCGCTGACGGCACGGCGTGCGCCTTCGGCCGCGATGATCTCGTGCTCGCCGAAAACCTCACGCTCTATGGACTTCGAACTGAGCCAACACTGCGACGCTATTTCAACATCGCCGAATGGCTGCGCGCCAACGGCATCGAAACCAAAGGGCGCCATGCCTGCGACGTCGGACCTTTGTGCGGCGCGGAATTTGTTGGACAGCGCCACGACGCGCTGGATGATGCCAGGTCTGTAGCCGCGGGCATCCGGGCACTGGTGCGCAAGGGTGCCGAAAACCCTTTCCTGACATCCAGGGACTGAGGGAGCCGGTATTGTCTAATGCTGGTACGGTGTAACCCAGTCACGGCATGGGGCGGGTAGCCACAGGCGCTGAGAGGCGTTGCCGCTTCGGTGCGCGGGTCCGCAGAGGATACCAATCCCGGCTGGACTGCAGGCGGGCTTATGCCGTGGCATTTTCTGTTGCTGACGACATCGTCTCTGGCTGAAACTCATGCGGAATTTCACTCAGGGGCAACAACGGCATGACGCAAAACAAGGGTCATGATGGGCCTCATCAGATGGTCGGCGGTTCGGACGAAGCCGATGCTCTGATCCACGCTTTGCAGCTCAGTCCTCATCCCGAAGGGGGCTGGTATCGTGAAAGCTTTCGCGATGCGCGCAATCTTGCTGGTCGCGCCCATGGTACTGCGATCTATTTTTTGCTCAGGGCGGGAGAGGTTTCACGCTGGCATCGCATCGATTCAGCCGAGATCTGGCATTTTTACCGTGGTGCGCCGCTGGAGCTGGGGATCACGTGCGCGAGCCGGGGGGCGACCTATTATCGCCTTGGTCCCGATGTCGAAGGTGGAGAACTGCCTCAGCTGGTCGTTCCGCCGCATGCTTGGCAGTGTGCCCGTCCGCTTGGAGTCTACGCATTGGTGGGATGTACCGTCGCGCCCGGGTTTGAGTTCGACCGCTTCGAGCTTGCTCCGGCGCAGTTCCGGCCCTGAGAGGTGGCTCAAGGCTTGCCAGAGAGCCCTGCAGGAAAGGCTACTGAGCGGCCGGGATGTGAAAGATCTGGTGCAGCACGCGGGTGATGGCCCGCGAAGACGCTCGACCGGAAAAGCCCTTGGACGCAGCGTAAGTCACGATCAAATCATGGCCCGAGCGGTACAGCGATGGCGCGGCAGCCTGAATGACGCGCACGCTCTGAACCTCTGCGGCCAAGGCCCTTTGTCCTGCCGGGTTTGTAGCGAAGCGGGCGATCCCTTTGGCGGCATTTTCCAGGGCATCCAGGCATGCGGCCCGGCTCTCCGCGTCGTCAGCAAGCCCCTGCCACGATGCATGAAAGGTCAAAAAGAGCTCGCGGGTCGCGGCGAGCCTTTGCGCTTCTGCACTGGCTGCAACCTTGACGTCGTCCAGTGAAACCAGGGGCATGGTTGGTGGCGTAGAATCGCCAGTCCGGGTGACCGGTAGGCCAGAGGGCTTGGCATCGGTGTAGAGCGTCATAGCTCCCCAGCCGGTGATCTGCAGCACGGTCCTGCCGGTATCATACTTAAGGACGCGACCACCGAGCGATGCGTTCTTTGAATGCAGGACGAAGACCTCGCGTTGGCCTGCGAAGCGCAGAAGATAATAGGGGCCCTCACGGTTGAGCGAAAAGCTGATGTCGTCGCCCGCCTGATAAGTGCCATCGCGGATGGCGCCAAGACGATCGTTCTGCAAACGTTGCAAAAACACCGACTGGGCTCGGCTCGGCGCAACATTGAGGCAGCCGACAAACAGAGCAGCTGCGAGCACAGCCCATGACTTCGCCATTTGCTTTCGACCCACGACTAGTCCGTTCCCGCGAAGCCGGGCGGCCGGTTCGGCCGCGTCCCCCCTGTTTGATGATGCTTATCGGCGCCGAATCGGGCAACAATGTGGAGGGCGCTTTGCGCCCGACAGGCCGTCTGTTCACAGATCGTCGAAGCTCCCGCCACGCCCTCTGCCTGCGGCAAAACGCGCCGCACCTTCGCGGCCGCGATCTGCGGCAAGGGCCTCGGTGCCATGGCGGAATTCATTGGCCATCGCATCGGCAAAGCCAAGATCCCATTGCTCCCACGCAGAGGCGCGGTCCTCTCGCAAGCAGGGCTGTGGCAGATTTGCAAGCTCCGCCGCGAGCCGCTCGGCCTGTTGGCGCGCCTCGCCCTTGCCCACCACCCGGTTGGCCAACCCGAAGGTGAGCGCCTCTTGGGCTCCGACCGGCCGACCGGTGAGAATCATGTCCATGGCGCGCGAGTGACCGATCAGCCGCGGCAGACGCACCGTGCCTCCATCGATCAGAGGCACGCCCCAGCGCCGGCAAAACACACCGAAGACAGCGTCCTCCTCTACCACGCGCAGATCGCACCAGCAGGCCAGCTCAAGCCCACCGGCGACGGCGTGGCCTGCCACCGCCGCAATCACGGGTTTGCTCAGTCTCATCCGCGTGGGGCCCATCGGGGCATCGTTGGACAAAGGGCTTGCAGCCGCGTCTGGCGCCTTCAGGCGGTTGCCTTGCCCGGCGGCAATCGCCTTCAGATCTGCCCCGGAGCAGAAGGTCCCCCCGGCGCCCCAGAGCACCGCCACCAGCTGCGTGTCATCGCCCTCGAAGGCCAAAAAGGCTTCCGCAAGGGCGCTAGCGGTCGGACGATCCACCGCATTGCGCCGCTGCGGACGGTCCAGGATCACCGTGGTCACCCTTCCGTCGATCTCAACGCGTACGTCGTCCGATTTGTGCATCGCGCCACCTCTGGCTAGCCCGCCGCCAGCCTGCGCCGGCAATAATGAGGGGCGCAAGGCTTGGCATCGTGCCCAAATATTACTAAACCACGGCCGCTCCCCTTCAACCGTTCGCCCAAGGGATTCTGCCCGTGACGCACCCCAACAGCTTCAAGGCCAAGAAGACGCTTACTGTCGGCAACCGGAAATATGTCTATTTCAGCCTCACCGCTGCCGAGAAAAATGGTTTGGCCGGCATTTCCCGGCTGCCCTATTCGCTCAAGGTCCTGCTTGAGAATCTGCTCCGCCACGAAGACGGCAATACCGTAACCGCGGCCGATATCCGCGCAGTGGCGGCATGGCTTACCAAAAAGACCTCGGATCGCGAGATTGCCTTTCGTCCCGCGCGGGTGCTGATGCAGGACCTCACCGGCGTTCCTGCGGTGGTCGATTTGGCGGCGATGCGCGAGGCCATGGTGGATCTGGGCGGCGATCCGCAGAAGATCAATCCCCTCGCTGAGGTCGATCTTGTCATCGACCATTCTGTGATGGTCGACAATTTTGGGACCCGAGATGCTTTCAAAAAGAACGTAGGGATTGAGTTCGAGCGCAATGGCGAACGCTATGCCTTCCTGCGCTGGGGCCAGCAGGCGTTTTCCAACTTCCGCGTGGTGCCACCAGGTACCGGCATCTGCCATCAGGTCAATCTCGAATATCTCGCCCAGACCGTGTGGACGCGCAAGATCAAGACCAGCCGTGGCGTCGAAGAACATGCGTTCCCCGATACATTGGTCGGTACCGATAGCCATACCACCATGGTTAACGGACTGGCCGTTCTGGGCTGGGGCGTCGGCGGCATCGAGGCGGAAGCTGCGATGCTGGGACAGCCGATCTCGATGCTCATTCCCGAGGTTGTTGGCTTCCGCCTGACCGGAAAACTCCGGCCCGGCGTGACTGCGACCGATCTTGTACTCACGGTGACCCAAATGCTGCGTCAGAAGGGCGTGGTTGGGAAGTTTGTCGAGTATTACGGTCCGGGGCTCGATGAGCTGCCGCTGGAAGATCGCGCGACGATTGCCAACATGGCTCCCGAATATGGCGCGACTTGTGGATTTTTCCCGGTCGATGCCGAAACGCTTCGGTATCTCAAGACAACCGCTCGCAAGCCGGCGCGGATTGCACTTGTGGAGAAGTACGCCAAGGCGCAGGGGCTTTATCGGGGCCCACGCAGCGAAGAGCCCGTCTTCACCACCACCCTGTCACTGGATCTCGACGCGGTTGAGCCCTCACTTGCCGGGCCGCGGCGACCACAGGACAGGGTTGCTCTCGCTGACGCGGCAGATGAATTTGCTACCGCGATGATGGACGTCTTTCACAAAGAGGATGACGCCAATCGTCGCGTCAAGCTTGCGGGCAGCGAGAAGTCCATTGGCCATGGCGATGTGGTCATAGCCGCGATCACCTCCTGTACCAACACGTCCAATCCGAGCGTGATGATCGGCGCAGGCCTCGTTGCCAAGCGGGCGGTCGAGCGTGGGCTGAAGGTCCAGCCCTGGGTCAAGACCTCGCTCGCCCCTGGAAGCCAGGTGGTCACCGATTATCTCGAGAAGGCTGATGTCGCCAAATATCTCGACAAGCTCGGCTTCAACCTAGTTGGGTATGGCTGCACCACCTGCATTGGTAATTCCGGCCCATTGCCAGACGCCGTATCGGATGCGGTCAACACCGGAGACCTCGTCGCGGTATCGGTACTTTCCGGAAACCGCAATTTTGAGGGCCGAGTTCACCCCTTGGTCCGAGCCAATTATCTGGCCTCGCCCATGCTTGTGGTGGCCTATGCCCTGGCCGGGTCTATGAACATCAATCTGACGACCGACCCCGTTGGCTATGACAAGAACAACGAACCGGTCTATCTCAAGGATATCTGGCCATCGCCCCAGGAAATTGCTGCCGCGATACGCAAGGCGGTCAAGCCCACGGCCTTCCGCACCCGCTATAGCGATGTCTTCGAGGGCACCGCGGCCTGGCGCAAGGTCAAGGTCAACAAGGGTAACACCTATGGCTGGGATGAGCGCTCGACCTATGTAAAGCGGCCCCCCTATTTTGAGGGCATGACGGCACAACCGGCTCCCGTGCAGGATATCAAGGGAGCCCGGATCCTGGCGCTGTTTGGTGACTCCATCACGACCGACCATATTTCTCCCGCCGGTTCGATCAAGAAGGACAGTCCTGCAGGCCGGTATCTTCTTGAGCACGGCGTGAAGTTCGAGGATTTCAATTCCTATGGCTCACGGCGTGGCAACGACGAAGTCATGGTGCGTGGCACCTTCGCCAACATCCGCATCCGGAACGAAATGATGGGTGGCCGCGAAGGTGGTCTGACACGTCACCAGCCCAGCGGCGAAGAGATGTCAATCTTCGATGCCGCCATGCGCTATCGGGACGAAGGTGTGCCGGTCGTTGTGATAGGTGGCAAGGAATATGGCACTGGCTCAAGCCGCGACTGGGCAGCGAAGGGCCCCAAACTGCAGGGTGTACGCGCGGTCATTGCGGAAAGTTTCGAGCGCATCCATCGCTCCAATCTCATCGGTATGGGCATTGCCCCCTTGGTGTTCGAGCAAGGCAAGGGACGCAAGGATTACGGCCTGACCGGAGCGGAAGTGATCGATATTCCAGGACTGAGCGGCGCCCTCAAGCCGCGCAGTTCGATCACTGCAGCGATCCACTACGCTGACGGGAGCAGCCGGCCTCTGCCACTTCTCCTGCGTATCGATACCGCAGACGAGATGGCCTATTTCACCAATGGCGGCATCCTGCAATATGTTCTGCGTGCCCTGAACCGTACGGCGTAACCGCAATCCGGCTCTGTCTGCCGCCATCAGCCTGTCTGCGCTGATGGCGGCGGAGCCATTTGTAGCCCGCAATAGATTGGCGTCGGTGACGCTAAAGCAGGCTCTTGCTCGCGCCGCGCACTACAGCGATCGGCCGTGTCTGGCCCGGCATTGCCTGCCATCCCGGCCGTGCTTTGCTTCCCCGCTCCTGGTGGAGCGGCACGGCGCGTGCGAATTCCGGCTCCAGGGTTGGTACGCCAAAGTGGAATCCCTGGAAGTAGTCGACGCCAAAGCTCTTCAACAAGGCGCCCTCCTCGTCGGAACTGACCCACTCGGCCACAGTCTTGAGGTGAAAATTTCGCGCGAGGTCGACGAGCGTACGTACGAAAATCTGATTATCGGGCGAGGTGCACAATCCCTTCACATAGGAACCGTCGATCTTGACCATGTCGACGTGGAGCATCTGCAGATTGCGGAACGAGGTATAACCAGCGCCGAAATCGTCGATGGCAACGGTACAGCCGAGCTCGCGCAGATTGCTAACGAAGCGGGCGCTCTCCTCAAAGTCATTAAGCGCCGCGGTTTCAGTTAGCTCCACGATCATGCGCCGCGCGACGTCGCGGTGGCAGCGTACATAGCTAACAAAGCTTTCGAGCCACGCCGGATCGCGTGCGGACGTACCAGAGACATTGACCGCCAGACTGACACAAGGTTGGGCACGCAATTGCGAAATCGTCATTTCCAGCGCACAACGATCAACCAGTCTGACCAGGCCAAGCTGTTCGACAGCAGGGATGAAATGTCCGGCACTGAGAACTTCCCCGTCCGTGCGCAGCAGCCGCAGCAGGCACTCATAATGCACAGGCAGATGCTCGCCTGCCGTGACGATCGGCTGATAGGCAAAGACCAGACGCTTTTCCTTGAGGGCTTTTACCACCTCGTCGGCGATTGTCATCAGCCGCAACCGCGCGGTTTCGCGTTGTGGCGATTTGGCATAGGCGGCAAAGCCGTCGCGACCGCCAGCTCGCGCCCGATCCAGGGCTTCCTCCGCCCGTAGCATGGCTTCCTGGCTCGAGGCTGCGGCGTGTGGCAGGAAAACTCCGCCGACTGAAATGGTGACCGCAACCTCACCAGCCTGCGTTGGGATCAGATCGGCACGTACACACTCACGCAGCCGGTCAGCGACAATCGCAATCTCCCGTTCGCTGCAAGTGTTCAAAATGATGCCGAGCTTGTTACCGGCGCTGCGTCCAATGATGTCGTCAGACCTCAATATTCTGCTGATGCGTTCGCCGACAGCGACGATCACCTCGTCGGCTGCGCCAAACCCGTAGGCCTCATTGATCATGGCCAGACGGTCGATGGCTGTAACAAGGTAGGCGCAACTACCGTTTTCGCGCTTGGCGGTATCGATGGCGCGGGCCAGTTCGGTGCGCAGGCTGGTGCGGTTGAGGTGGCCGGTCAGTTCGTCACGGGTGGCGAGATAGTGCAGACGTGTGTTTTCTCGCCATTTTTCGGTGATGACACGAACGATGCCCGATAACCGCTCTGCCTGTCCGTCAGGACGGGCGATGCGCGCACCGCGCATTTCAAAGACCACAGTGCCCAAGGCCGAACTGGCCTCGAATTCGAGCTCGAACGAGCGGTCACTCGGCGCCTTGGTTTCGATCAGGCATGTAAGTTCTGCCTGTGCCTTGGCGCACATCCAGCGGCGCAGTCCGTCGCCGCGGTAAAGCCGGTTGGGATCGGTATGCAAGGACAGAATCTCGCAATCGCCATCCCACACGATGCGATCGTCGTGAAGCGTCCAATCAAATGAGACTTCTCGCGCCGCCGCCACTGATAGGCGCAGCCGGTCAATCTCATGTGCAGCGGCCAAAGCCCGCATACCGTCGACGGGCTTCTTCGGAAGCGTCTGACTAAGCACTACCCACCATCCCAGGCCTTCTTTCTGCGGCCTTTGCGCCGATCATGGTGGGCGCCTGTTAAAAAATCAGAAATTTTGCCCTTTGGGACCTCCTAGCTCTCCCCATCACTGCGATATTGAGTTAATATAGGGTTATGACAACGTTGCGGCGTATAGGATCTGTATCGAATTGGGCGCAGCCCAAAGCTGCGCACGCAGCGCGTGTCGTAGATAGCGCTTATTTATCAACCAATTTGAACAACTCGCAGTCGCGGCATTGGGAACGTCGTCGCATGTTGTCCCAAAATGGGACAGATGAAAGCGTAGACGTCAAAATCGACGCTGGCTTTCTGGCGCAATTGCTCGCGCAGGCAGATGCGGGGGATGAGGTCGTGTTGCTTCGCCAGCTCGCGGCGGAGGCTTATGGCGCCACACACCGCAAGGCACCCCAGCAGCTGAACGCGGTTTATTAGCGCCGGCGTGTTGCCAGCAGGGCGCGGATGGCAATCAATTTCGCTTCAATCGCACTCAGTCGGGCGTGCCATGGATCCCCGCTCTCGCGTGGCGTGGAAATGCCAGCTCGGTTTGCGACCTCATCGCTCGATACTGCGAGCAAACTCGCGAGGAGGCGAACCTCAGCCAGTGACAGTTCGCGTTGATCCTTGAAGAGGGCTGTAACGTCTTCGGCATTCAGTCCGAGAGTGCGGCCAAGATCCTCGCGGCTCAAGCCCAGCGTCGCCAGCCGCGCATCGAACCAAGCCTGATCAAAAAACAGCGACATGCTATTTGCCGGCAGCGGGCCAGTCGATGGGAGTGGCGCCGAGGATCTGGCCATAGCCTCCTTGCTGCACGATGACGGTGATGCCGTCGCTGTGTCCTGCGCCGATCGCCGCGCGGGGAAGATCAAGGGTCACCTTCTTACCCTTCCACAGGCCCACAGCCTTGATTCCGGTTACGATGTCCCGATAGGAGAGGGTTCGTCCAGCATTCTCGCCTGCGCCAATCTTGACCGTTGCGGAGGGACGTACCGTCATCATCCAGATCGTTGCCGGCTTTGCCGAATTTATTTTGGCACCGCTGACAACCACGTGCACTTCATTGGGAAGTAGCGAGAGCCTGATGGGAACATCTGGCAGTTTGGCTTCGCGCGACGTGATCGCCTGATCAATGGCCGCATCCTTGCTGCCGACAAGATCCCTGCGGCCGTCAACGATCACTTGCGGGGTATAAACGCCGCCGCGCCCCATGGCTTGGGCATAGGCCTTTTGGCGGTCGGTGTTGGCTTGTGTCGCCAGCGTGTCCCTCCAGCCCAGCATGTCCCAGTAGGTGATGGGGAGGCTGAGGGCCACAACATCCTTGCGGTTCGCGAGCTGAGCCAGAAATGCGTCTGCCGGTACACAGGAGCTGCAGCCCTGGCTGGTATAGAGCTCTATCACTACCGGGCGCCTGGGTGCTGGCGCCGTGGCCAAAGCGGGCGTGCAAAGGCCGAGCAAGATCATGGCCATGACCCGCCCCAGCCAGGAGGCGCAGTGGTTGTGGAGAGGCTGGAGGCGGCGATGGCTCATGTCGGGACAATAGGGAGGACGATTGTCCGCCACCAGTCACTTCGGCTTGATGAAATCAGGCCCAGTGGCAAGCTTTCCGCTGGGGCAACAAAAGCGGTGGAGAGAGGGCTGCACAAGTCCTTGGGGCTCCCTATATCTGAGCAAGGGCTCAGGAGGGACGAGGATGTGGAATAATAGTTGGATGTTTGGCGTCCATCACTGGATGTGGGAGTGGGGAATGCCGTTCGGAGGCTTCTGGTTCGTACTGTTCCTGGTGGTGCTCTTTGTGGTGTTGCTGATGCGTTCCCCGCATCGTCATCTGCCTCCCATGCGCTCGGCCGCTCTCGACCTGCTTGAGCAGCGCTACGCCCGCGGTGAGATCGGTCGGGAAGAATATCTTGAGAAAAGGCAGGACCTTTTAAGCTGAGCCGTGCAGCTTATTTGCGCTCGCGGGCGAGCTCGGCCAGCTGACGACGCATGGCCTCGATCTCGCTCTTCAGCTCGCTGATCTCTTCTGAGGCGGGCTGGGACGCAGCCTCAGAAGAATGATTGGAGCGGGCGTGCGCGGTGTCGTCCCGCGCCGGAGGGGCGAACGGGGAAAACATCTTCATCGCCCGTTCGAACATCGCCAGATTCTGCCGGGTTATCGTCTCGAACGCCGATCCGCCACCGCCAAAAGCCTCCGCCAGGCGCTGGCGCATCTGCTCCTGATTCTTGGCAAAGCTCTCCATCGATAGATCGAGATAGCCCGGTACAAAGGCCTGCAGCGAATCGCCATAAAGACGAATTAGCTGACGTAAAAAGCGGATGGGCAGAAGATTCTGTCCCTTGCTTTCTTCTTCGAAGATAATCTGGGTCAGAACCGAACGGGTGATGTCTTCGCCGGTGCGTGCATCGCGGACCTCGAACTCGACTCCCGCCTTCACCATCTCGCAGAGATGATCGAGCGTCACATAGCTCGACGTATGCGTGTTGTAGAGCCGACGGTTGGCGTACTTCTTGATGATGACGGAGTCGCCCGTCACGGTCTTGTCATCGCTCACCGGTCTGCCTGCATCATGTGCCTGCCGCGCCGCCAGTCAGCGCTGCCCTGACGTAACAAGAGCATCACAATTCCACGGCTGTCCAGTGGTGTTTGGTCTCGGCGCTGCAGTGCACCCTGAGGTTGAGCGTTTAAAACATTGATATAAAAGAATAATTCGTGCCAGTTTACCCCCGCTCGCATTCGCGGCATTGTACGGTCGATTTCTGCAATTCACGTAAAAGGATATGCCATGACCGAAGTCGTCATCGTTTCTGCGGCCCGCACCCCGGTCGGCTCCTTTAATGGCGCCCTCGCCAACCTGCCAGCCCATGAGCTGGGTCGGGCGGCGATCACCGCTGCACTGTCCCGTGCCGGGGTTGAGGGCAATGCCGTCGATGAGGTCGTGTTAGGCCAGGTGCTGACCGCGGCGGGTGGACAAAATCCCGGACGGCAGGCTGCGGTTGCAGCAGGTATTCCCTTCGAGACTCCAGCCTGGCTGGTCAACCAGCTTTGCGGCTCTGGGCTGCGGGCTGTCGCGCTTGGCTATCAGGCGATCGTCAATGGCGATGCCCGGATCGTGGTCGCTGGTGGCCAGGAAAGCATGAGCCAGGCACCGCACGCTGCCCATCTGCGCAATGGCGTGAAAATGGGTGGCCTCGAGTTTACCGATACCATGCTCAAAGACGGGTTGTGGGACGCATTTCATGGCTACCATATGGGGGTCACCGCCGAGAATGTTGCACGGCAATGGCAGATCACCCGAGAGCAGCAGGATGCATTTGCGGTCGCTTCGCAGAACAAGGCGGAAGCTGCGCGCAAAGCCGGTCGCTTCAATGATGAAATCGTTCCTGTGGTGGTCAAGGAACGCAAAGGCGAGCGCAACGTTGATCGCGACGAGTACATCCGCGATGGCGTAACCTATGACAGCGTGAGTGGGCTGAAACCAGTTTTCCAGAAGGATGGATCGGTAACGGCAGCCAACGCCTCGGGCATCAACGATGGGGCAGCGGCGATGGTGCTGATGACTGCGGCCGCGGCGAAAGACCGTGGCCTGAAACCGCTCGCCCGCATCGCCTCCTGGGCCCATGCCGGTGTTGATCCGGCGATCATGGGTAGCGGACCAATACCGGCCTCGCGCGCCGCACTGAAAAAGGCCGGCTGGACCGTCTCGGATCTGGATCTGATCGAAGCCAATGAAGCGTTTGCAGCACAGGCCTGCGCCGTGAACAAGGACATGGGCTGGGATCCTGCCAAGGTGAATGTCAATGGCGGAGCGATCGCCATCGGTCATCCCATTGGTGCCAGTGGTGCGCGTATCCTGACGACGCTGCTTTTCGAGATGCAGAAGCGTGATGCCAGGAAGGGACTGGCGACGTTGTGCATCGGCGGCGGTATGGGGATTGCCATGTGCGTTGAACGCTGAGGAAAGGTACGGCTGTTTGCGCGCCAGGCCCAACGCGCCCCGTGCACGGAACTTACCCTAACGGCGACGAAAATGCCTCGCGCCCGGCTGCTGCAGCAGGGCCCGAGGCAGGTGGTGCAAAGTCCAAGTAGAGGCTTCAACTCGAACTTGGAGGGAACTGGCGATCGTGAAAGGTGGAGGAGGTCAAGATGGCGCGCGTGGCAGTGGTAACGGGAGGAACCCGGGGTATTGGCGAAGCGATTTCTTCTCGCCTTAAGGCGGCGGGATATGTCGTTGCAGCCAATTATTGCGGCAATGACGTTCGTGCGGCTCAGTTTGCAGAGCGCACGGGAATCGCAGTTTATAAGTTCGACGTAGCCAATTTTGCAGCCGTGCAGCGCGCCACGGAGAAGATAAAGGCCGAGCTTGGGCCGATCGAAATCGTCGTCAACAATGCGGGTATCACGCGTGATGGCACGATGAAGAAAATGAGCCGGGAGGGATGGGATGAAGTCCTCGATACCAATCTCGGCGGCTGTTTCAATATGAGCAAGGCTGTGTGGGACGACATGCTGGGGCGCGGTTTCGGCCGCATCGTCAATATCGGCTCCATCAATGGCCAGGCGGGGCAATACGGCCAGGTCAATTATGCCGCCGCCAAATCTGGCATTCATGGCTTCACCAAGGCACTGGCCCAGGAGGGCGCGGCGAAAGGCATCACCGTGAATGCCATCGCTCCAGGCTATATCGACACGGATATGGTTGCGGCCGTCCCGCCCAATGTGCTGGAAAAGATCGTGGCCCTCATTCCAGTGGGGCGTTTGGGGAAGGCCGACGAGATCGCACGCGGTGTCCAGTTTCTGGTCGCCGATGATGCCGGGTTCATCACAGGCTCGACATTGTCGATCAATGGCGGCCAGCACATGTACTGAACGGGCGGGACAAGTTCTGCGAACGCCGCTATGACGGGGCCATGGATACACGACGCGTTTCGACACTGACCGTCTCGGACCTCGCCATCGTGCGTGGAGGACGCATTGTGTTCCGGCGGCTGGGCTTTGACCTGTCTGCCGGAGAAGTGTTGTCCCTGGAAGGACCGAACGGGGCGGGCAAAACCAGCCTTTTGCGGGTGCTGGCGGGTTTTCTTCCAGCTTTTGCCGGCCGCATCGAACTCACCATGTCCGATGACAGCCGCCTCGATGGCGATGAGCAGGCGCGTCGCGTCGGGTGGCTCGGTCATCAAGACGGGATCAAGCCGCAGCTGAGCGTGCTTGAAAATCTCGCCTTTTATGCCCGTCTCTATGGCCAAAGCGGGGCTGATCTGCGCGGCGTTCTGGATCAGGTGGGACTGACGCGGGCGCGTGATCTGCCGGGACAGTATCTTTCGGCAGGCATGCGCCGGCGTCTGGCGTTGGCCCGCCTCTTAGTTAGCCGTCGCCCTGTGTGGCTTCTGGATGAGCCTCTGGCCGCCCTCGACGTCCGCGGCAAGGCGATGGTCGGGGACTTTGTTACGGCGCATTGCCGTGATGGGGGGCTGGTGATTGCGGCCACCCATGAAGCGCTTGGGCTTGACTGCGCCCGCCTGGAATTGGGCGCGGCATGAGAGGGTTCCAGGCACTTTTGTATCGCGATCTGCGATTGGCCACCCGTGCCGGAGGCGGGGCGGCCCTGGCACTGGCTTTTTTCGCGGCGGTCGCGGTCTTGGTTCCGCTCGGCATCGGGGCAGACCTGAAACTGCTTGGACGCATCGCAGGAGGCGTGCTGTGGGTGGCGGCCATTCTGGCCGCACTTCTGTCGCTCGACCGGCTGTTTCAGGCCGACTATGAGGATGGCAGTCTTGATCAGATTGCCTTGGCGCCGATGACTCTCGAAACTTCGGCCGCAGCAAAGATTGTTGCGCACTGGCTGACCACGGGACTGCCCCTCACGGTACTCTCGCCTCTGCTCGCTTTGCTGTTTGACCTTCCCCAGGCCGGGTATGTGCCACTCCTCGTCTCACTCGGGATCGGCACTCCGGCGGTCAGCGCCATAGGAGCCATCGGGGCGGGCTTGACCATCAGTATTCGCCGCGGAGGGCTTATCCTGCCGCTTTTGGTGCTCCCGCTCCTCAGCCCGGTGGTCATTTTCGGGGCTGGAGTGGTGAGCGGCGCGCTGAGCGGGCTCGACAATGGCGCCATCTGGCTTCTCTCCGCCTTTTCACTTGCCGCGGTGTGTTTGGCGCCTTTTGCTGCTGCGGCCGCGGTCCGGCTCAATCTCGCCGGATAGCAACGCGTGGGACCATAGGCCGCCTTTTCCTGCGGTCGCGAACAGGGCATCTCAAAACGATGAACATATTCGAGCTGGCAAATCCCAAAAGGTTCATGCGCTTTTCTGCGGCGCTGCTCCCGTGGTTCTGGACCATTGCGATTCTGTGTCTGGGGGCGGGTCTATACATCGGCCTGTTCCGCGTGCCGCCGGATTATCAGCAGGGACAGACCGTCAAGATCATGTTCATTCACGTTCCTGCGGCCTGGGTGGGAATGATGGCCTACGCTTCGATGGCGGTTGCAAGCCTGTTCGGACTGGTCAACCGCCATCCGCTTGCCGATGCAGCTGCCAAGGCCGCAGCCCCATTGGGAGCGGTGTTCACGGCGCTCGCGCTGATTACCGGCTCGTTGTGGGGCAAGCCCATGTGGGGTGCCTACTGGGTCTGGGACGCGCGGCTGACGTCCTTTCTGATCCTGTTCTTTCTCTACCTGGGATATATGGCGCTGTGGACTGCGATTGAAGACGAGACCCGCGCCGCACGGGCCTGTGCCATCCTGGCGCTCGTTGGTGCCGTCAATCTGCCGATCATCAAATATTCGGTAGATTGGTGGAATACGCTGCACCAGGGCGAGAGCATCTTTGTAAAGGGTGGACCGCTTATCGCACCGGTGTTTCTCTGGCCGCTGTTCCTGATGGCTTTCGGTTATACATTTCTCTTTCTGGCCTTGTGGATGGTGCGGATCCGAACCGAAATCCTGGCGCGCAGGGCCCGTACCCTGCAACTGCGAATGGGGACGGCATGAGCATCATGACTTACCTTGAGATGGGCGGCTATGCCGCCTATGTGTGGCCCGCCTACGGAATCAGTCTCCTTGGGATCGTGGGGATGGTCTTTTGGACTTTGCATGCCTTCCGGCAGGTGAGTCGCAAGCTGGCGCTCCTGGAAGAAGAGATGAAGGGGGATGAGCCATGAGGCGGCTGCTTTACGTGCTGCCGGTGCTCCTTTTTGCGGGCATTGCCTATTTCCTCTTCAGGGGACTGCTTGCTCCGCCGCCGATGGACTTGCCCTCGGTTTTGCTCAACAAGCCGGTGCCGCATGACACCATGCCCCCGCTTGGCGGGAGCGTACCTGGGTTCACGCCAGCAAACCTTGCCGACGGCCATGTCACGGTGGTGAATTTCTTCGCCTCCTGGTGTGTGCCTTGCCGTCAAGAAGCGCCGGTGCTGCCTCTCATCACCGCGATCAGAGGCGTGCGTCTGTATGGCGTCGCCTACAAGGATATTCCGGCCCAGACGCGCAAATTCCTTGCCCATAACGGCAATCCGTTCAGCCGGCTGGATGTCGACGAGGCCGGTCGCGTTGGCATTGACTGGGGCATTACGGGTGTTCCGGAAACCTTTGTAGTCAACGGCCAGGGCATCGTCCTGCTTCGCTACCAGGGGCCGCTCACGCCAGGGGTCATTCAAAGGCAGCTGCTGCCGGTTATCCGCAACGCCCAGGGGGCGTAACGCTTCGCTAACCATGTTACAGGCATGGTGGCGCCCATGCAGATCAGTGCCGCCAACTTGCTCGCTGCACAGCAGTCCAGTACCCCGGCCGGTGCCAGTGCCCAGGCCAAGGCGGCAACGCGCTTTGTTCCCGAAGGTTTCGCTGCGCCGAGCGACACGCCGCCCGCGCCCCAGCAGCAAGCCGCACCGTCAAGGCCGGCAGCCCTGCCGCGCGGGCTTGGCGTCATGGTGGATGTCGTGGTCTGAAGGCGTCAGGGCAAGCGCTTGCGTGAGGAGGTCTTGCGCCGCAACTTGGCTGAGGTCTCAACGCTGCGCTCCTCGGCCGCTGCGGCGATGGCGGCCAGCATCTTGACGAAGCGGGGACGTTCGGCAGCGGGCAGTGCCTCCAACAGGGCCTTTTCGGCACGGTCTGCGGCTGCGCGTGCACCGCGCAATGACTTGCGTCCAGCGGTTGTAATCGCAACGGCGTTGGCCCGCTGATCCTCCTCGGTTCGTTGGCGCGAAATGAGGCCCTTGTCCAGCATCCGGCGGACCATCTCAGCAAGCGTCGATCGATCGATACCCGTCATTTCCACGAGAGCGGTCTGGCTGACACCCTCATGGTGCTCGAGCGCCGCGAGGACAGTGAACTGTTGCTTGGTTAGCTCACGTGTGCCGTACTCTCGCGCGTAAAGGTCACCATAAAATTGCTGGCAGCGGCGCATCA
This sequence comes from Rhizomicrobium sp., assembly GCA_049964915.1. Taxonomy (GTDB): domain Bacteria; phylum Pseudomonadota; class Alphaproteobacteria; order Micropepsales; family Micropepsaceae; genus Rhizomicrobium. The sequence goes on along the minus strand of JBMFWV010000001.1, from coordinate 6,563 downwards.
GGTGAGACGGCGCCTCGGAAAAATCCAGATGGCCGTTCGACTTGCGCTGTGCCTTTGCGATCATCCGCAATCCCCTGCGTCTTCAATTCGCCGGCGCCCCGGCTGTTTTCCAAACGCGAAATGACAGCGGCCATCCCCACAAGAAATCTGGCGTGCTGTCTCGCGCCCCCTTTTGGCGGGCGAACATTAGACGAGAGGACGGGCGAATCACAACAGGCAGCAGTGCAAAAACTTTTCCGAGCACAAGACTGGCTTGCAGATTGTCCCCAATTGCGCGAGCGTTGGCTATGAGCAAGCAGACTCCCTCTTTAGTGGTACCCGGGCCACATTTTGTGCGGCGCGTTCCTGAGGGCGATACGCATGAACGCGATGTGTGCGGTCAGTGCGGGCACATCCATTACGCTAATCCGAAAATTATTGTCGGCGCGGTGGTCACCTATCGGGATCAAATCCTGCTTTGTCGCCGCGCAATTGCGCCACGCCATGGTTACTGGACATTGCCGGCGGGCTTTCTTGAGGAGCACGAAACGCCCCAGGAGGGCGCGCTGCGCGAAGCGCGCGAAGAGGCCTGCTGCCGGATTGTGATCGACGCACTGCTGGGTGTCTACTCGGTTCCACATATCAGTCAGGTACAGCTTTTCTATCGCGCCCAGCTGGATCCCCCCGAATTCGCACCGGGTCCTGAAAGTCTGGATACACGGCTTTTTTTATGGCCGGACATACCCTGGGCGGAACTCGCATTCCCAAGCGTGCGCTGGGCGCTGGAACACTGGCATGCGGTTCAGGGCCGTGACGATTTCGCTCCCTTCACGAATCCGTCTTAGGAGCGTCCTTCTCAATCTGGTGACGCATCACCAGTGGGGTCTGTGCAATCGCAAATATAAAAATGATGGGCATGATTGCAAAAACCTTGAAATCAACCCAGACAGCTGTCGAAGTATTGCGCCAGACAGCTTCATTGAGGCCTGCAAGAACCAGGAAGAATAATCCCCACCGCCAGGTCAATGCCCTCCATCCGGCGTCATCAAGTTCGAAAGCCTGTGCAAATACCATGCGCAGGAAATGACGTTCGAATTTGAGACCACCCAACAGAAAAAATCCAAAGAACGCGTAAAGTATTGTTGGTTTCATCTTTATGAAGACAGCGTCCTTGAAAATCAGGGTCAGGGATCCAAAAATCATCACCAGTACCGCGGTGAATAATGGCATCACTGCGAGTTTTCTTTCCCGCCACCAGATTACGCCGAGGGAAAGAACGGTGGTCACCATGAATGTCGCGGTGGCTACAAATATGCCCGCAAACTTATAGGCGACGAAAAACAAAATCAGTGGTCCCAGGTCGCTCAAGAGCCGCGCCAGGGGCATCTGTGGGGCGGCAGGGCGGGGAGTTTCAGGAGGTTGGTGGTTGCTCATTTGGCGCCTGTGAGGGCATCAGCGAAGGCTTTGGCGGAAAAGGGCTGTAGATCCTCCGCCGCCTCGCCAATACCGATAAAATGGACAGGAACGGCAAAGCGGTCTGCCAGGGCAACGAGAATGCCACCCTTGGCGGTGCCATCGAGCTTGGTCATGATGAGGCCGGTAAGCGGCACCTTGGCTTTGAAGGCTTCAACCTGGGACAGCGCATTCTGTCCAGTGGTGGCGTCGAGGACGAGAAGCACTGCATGCGGTGCGCTGGGGTCGAGTTTTTTGATCACGCGAACGATTTTTTCCAGCTCGGCCATCAGCCCGGCCTTGTTCTGTAACCGACCGGCGGTATCGATCAGCACCACGTCTGCGCCCTTCTGCCTGGCTCGCTGGATGGCATCGAATGCCAGTCCAGCTGCGTCAGCGCCGGCGGCACTTGCAACCACTTCGGCACCGGTACGCTCACCCCAAACCTGCAACTGTTCGATCGCGGCAGCGCGAAAGGTATCGCCGGCTGCCAGGACGACCTCCGCGCCCTCCTCACGTAAGCGCTTGGCAAGCTTGCCGATGGTCGTGGTCTTTCCAGTACCATTGACACCGGCCACAAGGACGACGAAAGGGGCCCGATCGGCGTCGACACGCAGCGGCTTTTCGACCGGAGTGAGGACCTTGGCGATTTCGTCGGCAAGTACGCGACGTAGCTCGGCTTCCGAGATCTCCCGGTCGTAGCGCCCCTTGGCGACCGCTGCGGCAATCCTGGCGGCAAGTCCTGTACCAAGGTCGGCTCCAATCAACGCCTCTTCAAGCTCCGCCACCGTCTGTGCATCGAGGCGGGTCTTGGTGAAGACGCCGCTCAGACTTTCGCCGAGCGAGCCAGTTGACCGTGAAAGACCGTTTTTGAGCCGGTCCATCCAACTGGGAGGCGGCGGTGCTTCTCCAAATGTTCTCACTGCGTGCCTGTCAGATGATCGCGGTTATGGCCAGATATCGTCAGCGTCAGGAAGGCTCCGGGAGTGGCGTCGCCAGCAAAACTGACCGGAGCAAAACAGCGGGTGCGTCCTCTACCCGCATGCTCGACAAGGATCTCCTGCCGACTACCTAAAAGCTGCGCAAAATGTTTTGCCTCCATCTTTTCCCCAAGTGCACGCAGAGCTGCGGCACGCTGCTTGATGACCGGTTTGGTGAGTTGGGGCATGCGGGCAGCCGGCGTCCCTGGTCTTGGGCTGAAGGGGAAGACATGCAGATAGGTCAGCCCGGCCTCTTCGACCAGGGCGCGGGTGTTGGCAGCCATGTCCTCGCTTTCCGTCGGGAACCCTGCGATCAGGTCGGCGCCAAATACGGCATCACGTCGAAGCCGACGGACGCGATCGCAAAATGCGATGGTGTGATGGCGCAGGTGACGCCGCTTCATGCGCTTGAGAATCAGATCATCTCCGGCCTGCACTGAGAGGTGAAAATGCGGCATCAGGCGATCTTCCTCTGCGATTGCCTGCCAGAGGGTGTCGTCGACTTCGATGGCATCGAGCGACGACAGTCTCAATCGGCGCAGCTTGGGTATCCGCGCCAACAACTTGCGCACGAGCTGGCCGAGCGTCGGTTCTCCCGGCAGGTCGGCACCATATGCGGTCAGATCAACCCCGGTGAGCACGATTTCTGCGAAGCCACCATTCACCAGCCGCTCTGCCTGTAGGATTACCTCACCCATGCCAACGCTGCGTGAGTGGCCCCGGCCAAAGGGTATGACACAGAAGGTGCAACGATGATCGCAGCCATTCTGGATCTGAACAAAGGCGCGCGCGCGGTCTTTGAAGCTGTCCACAAATTGCGCTGCAGTTTCGCGGACGCTCATGATGTCATTCACTCGCACCCGTTCCGCCACGCCGAAATCGTAAGAGTCCTGCTGCAGTTTTTCCGCATTACCAAGGATGACGTCGACTTCCCGCATCGCCGCGAAGCGCTCCGGCTCGATTTGCGCGGCGCAGCCCGTAACGATGATCTTGGCCTCAGGATGTTCACGTCTGGCCTTGCGGATGGCCTGCTGCGACTGGCGCACTGCTTCTGCTGTTACCGCGCAGGTATTGAAAATGATGGCGCCATCGAGCCCGCGCTCTGATGCATGCTGGCGCATCACTTCGCCTTCATAGGTATTGAGACGGCAGCCAAAGCTAACGATCTGGTTGGTGGGGGTGCCCTCGGTCATGACAGGGCCTCAAGCGCAATCTCACCGGAATAAACAAGGCGCACTGGGCCGCTCATTATGACGTGGTCATCCTTGCGCCAATCGATGTGCAGGCGTCCTCCGTCCAGTTCGACATCAAGCTCGCGTTCAGCGAGCGCCGCACACGCCGCTGCAACGGCACTGGCGCAGGCCCCGGTGCCGCAGGCCCGGGTTATGCCAACGCCGCGCTCCCAAACCCGCATGCGCAGGTGCGTGCGCGAAATCACCTGCACGAATTCGACATTGGTACGGGCCGGGAACAGAAGGTGGTGCTCAATGAGCGGGCCAAGCTCGGCCACTGCTGCCCCCTCTGCATCGTCAACGAACAATATGCAATGCGGATTGCCCATAGAGACGGCACTTGCCTTCAATCTCTGTCCGGCGACGTCCAGAACCAGGTTTTGCGTGTCGCTCTCCCGGGCGAGGGGAATGTCCCGCCACCCCAGTCGCGGCGGGCCCATGTCGACCGCAATCTCTCCGTCTTCTGCAGCCATGCACAAAAGTCGGCCGCCAGTGGTGTCGAGATGAATGCGTGGCTGTTGCGCCTCGGACAAGAGCAGTGAGCCCACGCAGCGCGCTGCATTGCCGCAGCTCTCAACTTCACTGCCGTCGGCATTGAAAATACGCATGGCGGCGTCCGCCTGCGCAGCCCTGTCGATCACAATCACCTGATCGCAGCCGATGCCGGTGCGCCGATCGGCAAGGGCACAAACCTGACCCTTCGACAACGTCAGTGGACTGCGCCGGGCGTCGAACACGACGAAATCATTGCCGAGGCCATGCATTTTGAGGAATGCCGTCATGGCCCGGCTTATAGAGGCTCGCCCGGGTTCTCGCTAGGTCTTGACCGGCTTAATTGAAGGGACGACAAGCCCGAGCGGACCTGGCAGTCGCAATGGATATGCTTGACGTGGCAGATGAATGGACCTGGCTGGAAGAGATTCACAGCCAGCGGGCGCTTGACTGGGTGCGTGAACAGAATGCGCGGACACTGGGCGCGCTGACAGGATTGCCCCGTTACCGCGACCACTACGCGCGCGCACTGGCCATACTCGATGCGCCCGACCGCATTGCCCTGGCTGATCTTGAGGGTGGTCAAGCTTATAATCTCTGGCAGGATCAGGACCATCCCCGTGGCCTCTGGCGGCGGACCGGAACTGCCGAATATGCGCAGGCGTCACCCTCCTGGCAGGTGTTGCTCGATGTGGATGCGCTTGCCGTACGCGAAAAGGAAAACTGGCTGTTCAAAGCGGCCACGCTTGCGCCGGCGCAGGATCGGGCTTTGCTCAGCCTGTCGCGCGGCGGTAGCGATAGCGTGGTGGTGCGTGAGTTTGATCTCGATTCACGTGCCTTTCTCGAGACGGGTTTCAATCTGCCTGAAGCCAAAAGCGCGGTGGCCTATCTTGATGACAAAACTGTCCTCTTTGCCAGTGATTGCGGCCAGGGTTCCCTGACTCGATCGGGCTATCCGCGCATCGTCAAATTGTGGCGTCGAGGCCTTGATCCCGACCATGGCCCGATCGTCTTTGCCGGGAAGGAGGAGGATGTTCTGGTCGCGCCCCTGGTGTTTCATACCGCGCGGAGCACGGTAGCAATGATCGTGCGCGCAACCTCTTTTTTTGAGAACGAATATCATCTCATCGATGCCGATCTTGTCACGCACAGGCTGCCACTGCCCGCTTCAGCAGAGCTTGAGGACCTGTTCAGGGACTGGCTCATCGTCAGGTTGCGTGAGGACTGGCAGCGTGGCCGCGCGCTCTATCCGCAAGGGGCGCTCATTGCCGTGCGTCTCACGCCGCAGCACCCCTCGGCGTCGCTTGGTGAGAGTATGCTCCTGGACGCGCCTGGCCCACGGGCGGCGGTGGCGGAGGTTCGTGCCAGCGCTGATGCGCTCTACGTCAGCAGGCTCGAAAATGTGCAGGGCCAGATCCTGCGTCTGGACTGCACACACAATAGTTGGCGCAGCGCGCCCTTGCCCTTGCCAGATGGTGGCTCGCTACGGATCGTCAGCGCAGACAGGCTCGGCCCGAACGTTCAGTTCCTGTTCGAATCCTATCTCGTGCCGCCCACGCTGTATGGCTATGACGGACAGGGTGCCCCTCAGTCCCTGAAATCCCTGCCGGCGCGTTTTGACGCCACCCATCTTGTGACGGAACAATGCGAGGCCCGCTCGGCGGATGGCACCATGGTGCCCTATTTTGTGACCCATGCGCGCACCCAGACGGCACCCAGTCCGACCATCCTTTACGGCTATGGCGGCTTCGAGGTTGCCCTGTTGCCGTCCTATTCGTCTCTGGCGGGGACGCTCTGGCTCAGCGAAGGCGGCAATTACGTGGTGGCCAATATCCGCGGCGGGGGCGAGTTTGGACCTGCCTGGCATGACGCCGCACGCAAGGCCAACCGGCAGCGCGCATTCGATGATTTTGCTGCCGTGGCCGAGGATCTCGTCACGCGCGGCTTTTGCCGGGCCGACCAGCTTGGGGTGATGGGCGGCTCCAATGGCGGGCTGCTTGTTGCCACGCTCATGACCCAGCGCCCTGAGCTGATCGGCGCGGTGGTATGTCAGGTGCCACTGACCGACATGCTGGCCTATATGCGGATCGGTGCCGGCGCCTCCTGGAAAGATGAGTATGGCGATCCCGCTGATCCGCAGTTGCGACCGATCATTGCGGGATATTCACCCTACCAGAACGTTTATAGCGGCGTGCGATATCCTCCGCTGTTCCTGTTGACTGCGACAACTGATGACCGGGTGACGCCTGTACATGCGCGCAAGCTGGCCGCCCGCATGCAGGCGCAGGGCCATCATGTCTGGTTTTACGAGAATACGGATGGTGGTCATTCTGGCGCCGCCGACCACCGCCAGGCCGCAGAGATGTGGGCCTTGAGCTATATTTGGCTCAAACAGCAGCTTGGCCTGCCAATGTAAATCCTGCGTTAG